>NZ_CP140098.1:305000-475000 GCF_034440735.1 Deinococcus sp. AB2017081
CCCAGGCGGCCGGTCAGTTCATCGACGTTGCCGAACAGCGACCCCAGCAGCCCCCGGCCCTGGCCCTCCACACGGCCCAGTTCTGCCGGGTCGTTCAGCGCCTGGAGATTCAGGTGACCACCGTCGTCGCTGAGGCCGGCGAAGGGACGCGCCATGCCCAGGATGTCCCCGCCCCCGGTGCGGGCCTTGCTGACCAGGGCGCCCAGGATGAGCGGCAGCGCCGCCTGGGTGGCGCGGCTGGCCGTGCTGCCTCCGAACCCGGCGGCGGCACCGATCTTCTCGGCGGCCGGCCCACTGAACTGCCCCCTGACGAACGCCAGCAGACCGTCGGCACTCAGGGGGCCCGCATCGGGGGTGGGGGCGACAGACGGCACATCGACATGGGGCGTGCCGATGTGAGAGGCGCCGGTGTGGGCGGCCGCCGCCACACCGGCGCCGCCGGCCCCCAGCAGCCCACCGAGTCCACCCTTCAGGCCGCCCATCACGGCACCGATGTTCCCGGCGTTCACTCCGGCCCGGTTCCCCAGCAGACTGAGGAGCAGCGGCAGGGCCATCTGCATCAGGCGGCCCACGCCCCCTGCCGGTGCGCCCGCCTGCGCCGCCACCGCAGCCGTGATCGTATCGGCGCGGCTCCCGAGCAGGGCCGGGCCGAGCAGTTCCCCGGCGCGCTGCAGGTTGGCGGCACCATCGGTTCCGGCCAGCGCGTCGTGCACACTGCCGAAGTCCGGCAGGTTCTGGATGGCCTCGACGATCTGGGACTGGCCCTGCGCCGTGGTGGCGTGATCGGCCAGCGCGTCGAGCTGCATGGGCAGACCCGCCCCCAGGGCCCGCTGCGCCGTCTGGGCATCCAGCCCGACCACCTGCCCGAGCCGGGCACTTCCCTCACCGTCGAAGAAGGACTGAATCAGATCCATCACGTTCATTGGAGACCTCCTGAAACCGGTATCTACCGCGCATCGTACGTTGAGTTCCTCCGGCGGCGGTGGGCATCCGCGCGGACACCCGAGTCTAAATGTAAAAAACCTCACTTTGCTGGACTGAGGGGGCGGTGGGGGGGAAACACCCCCAGCGTACCCTGCCCATCTCAGTGGCAGGTCACCCCGGACGGGGGCAGATTTCACCCCGACCAGACTCACGCGGTTCGGAAGCTACGTCGCGGACAGAGTGGGATGGACAGAGCGGGATGGCTGCACTCGTTCGGTTCGGCAGCCTTCCCATGCTCGCTTCGCCCGGGCTCGTCCTCGACCCGCTCGAGTCCGGTCTCACAGCGGTTTTCAGCTTCATGGAGGGACGTGCTTTCCGCCCATTCACTCCCCTTCCAGCCTCTGTCTTCTTCAGGCCTTCTTCAGGCGCTCGCCTCGCTCGATTCAGATTTCTCAAGGGTTGTCCTCAAGAAATCTGAATTCCGCTGTCAGCCGAGGTCGTGACCATGTCCGTGCTGCACGATCTCCAACCGGTTGCCGAAGGGATCGCACAGGAAGACGCGCGGCATCCCGGCCCGGTCATCTGGCTGGAAGGGCACACCGCACGCCTGCAGGTGCGTCTGCACGTCCCTGAGATTCACGCAGCGCAGCGCCGGATGCCCCTTGACCCGTGGCACGAAGTCTGCGGCCACCCCGACATGAAGCTGCCGACCGTCCGGCAGGCCGAACCACACGCCACCGGCCGACTGGAGGGCCGCCGGCTTGCGCCGTTCCGGCAGACCCAGCACCCGCCCGAAGAACGCCCGCGCCGCCGCCTCGCAGCCGGCGGGGGCCTCAATCTGCACGTGATCCAGTCCGGCGATCAGGGGTGTCATGTCCAGATGCTAGGGGCCACGCCCAGAGGCACCCGGTACTGCGCCAGGAACCGCCCTGCATCGCGGCCGACCAGGGTCGTCACGGGCCGCCCGTACCACGCCACGACCACCCAGTGCCCGGTTCTCGCAGAGCCTGGCCAGCAGGGCTTCACGGGCATCTTCGGGCACAGGTCAGGCCTGGAGGTCGGCGGGCGGATCGAACTCGTCCCGTGCCCGCTCGACCAGGGTCAGGATGTCGTAGGTGGCGACCAGCACGCCGTCCTGATTGGTGATCTCGCTGCGCCACTCGACCACGCCGGTCGGGCGCGTCTCGCCGGGGCGCAGTTCCTTGCGGATCTTGCGTTTGCATGTCAGGCGGGTGCGGATGGTGTCGCCGATGCCCACGGGCTCGACGAAGCGCAGCCCCTCCAGGCCGTAGTTCGCCAGCACCGGCCCCGGCGCGGGCGACACGAACTGCCCCGCCGCCGCCGAGATCAGGAAGTAGCCGTGTGCCACGCGTTTCCCGAAGATGCCCTCCTCCTTCGCCCCGATCTCGTCCACGTGGGCGTAGAAGTGGTCGCCGGTCAGGCCCGCGAAGTTCACGATGTCGGCCTCGGTCACGGTGCGGCGGTGGGTGAGCAGGGAATCCCCGACCTGAAGCTGGTCGAAGGACTTGCGGAAGGGATGCACCGCGTCCTCCTGCACGTCCGCGCCCGGCACGAATTCGCGGGTGATCGCGGTCAGGGTCGTGGGATCGGCCTGCACGGCCACGCGGTTCATGTGGTGGCGCACCGCCGACAGGCCGCCCAGCTCCGAGCCGCCACCTGCCCGGCCGGGGCCGCCGTGGTTGAGCTGCGGCAGCGGCGAGCCGTGGCCGGTGTTCTCCTTCGCGTTGTCGCGGTTCAGCACCAGCAGCCGCCCGTGCGTGCTGCTCAGACCCATGACCAGTTCGGTCGCCTCGGCGCGGTCGTGGGTGATGATCGAACCGGCCAGCGAGCCGCGCCCCAGGCGGGCCAGCTCCGCTGCGTCCTCCAGCGAGTCGTAGGGCAGCAGGGTCGCCACCGGCCCGAAGGCCTCCAGCTCGTGCGGGCCACGGGCGGTCAGGGGCGACTCGCACAGCAGCACGGTGGGTTCCAGGAACGCGCCCTTCTCGGGGTCGCCGCCCAGCAGGGGCGTCTCGTTCGTGACGACGATCCGCGCCTCGGCCTGGAGCTGGCGCAGGGTCTCGCGCACGCGCTCGCGCTGCTCGACGCTGACCAGGGCCCCCATCCGCACGTCGTCTCGGGTGGGATCGCCCATCGTCACCTTGCCCAGTTCACGGCGGAGGCCCTCGGTCACGGCCTCCACCAGATGCGCGGGCACGATGGCGCGGCGGATCGCGGTGCACTTCTGGCCCGCCTTGCCGGTCATCTCGCGGGCGACCTCGCGCACGTACAGGGCGAATTCGGGGTCTTCGGGGCGCACGCTCAGGCCCAGCACGGAGGCGTTCAGTGAATCGGCCTCGGTGTTGAAGGGCACGTTGCGGCCCACCACGACCGGGTGGACACGCAGTTTCGCCGCCGTCGCCGCCGATCCGGTGAAGGCCACCATGTCCTGCTCGGTCAGGTGATCCAGCAGGTCACCGGGCTCGCCGGTCACGAGTTGCAGCGCCCCTTCGGGCAACAGCCCGGACTCGATGATGTCGCGCACCACGCGCTCGGTGACATACGCCGTCTGGGGCGCGGGCTTGACGAGCGAGGCCATGCCGCCGATGAACGCCGGGGCCAGCTTTTCCAGCATCCCCCACACCGGGAAATTGAAGGCGTTGATCTGCACGGCCACGCCGTCACGCGGCACGAGCAGGTGGCGGCCCACGAACGTCCCCTCCCTGCCCAGCCGCTCCACCCGGCCGTCGGGCCAGAAGCGCTCGTCGGGCAGCTCGCGCCGCGCCATGGACGAGTAGCTGAACAGCGTGCCGATGCCGCCCTCGATATCCACCCACGAATCGCGGCGGGTCGCGCCGGTCAGCATGCTCAGCTCGTAGTACGCCTCCTTACGCTCCATGAGGTACGTGCCCAGCGCCCGGAGTGCCCGCGCCCGCGTGTGGAAGGTCAGCCGGCGGATCGCCGCGCCCTGCCGCCGCCCGTAGGCCAGCGCCCCGGCAAAATCGACCCCCTTGGACGAGATGACCGCCACGGGGCGGCCATACACGGCGTCGATCAGGGTCTGCCCATCGGCGTTGGTATGCCAGTGACCAGAGACGTAGGAGGCGGGGCGGAGGAGTTGGGTCATTGAGAGAGACTGGGTCATTCGTTCTCCTGCACTTCACCAAGCGTGCGGATATGAGATTCCAAATAGCAGGTGCAGAAATCGAACCCCTGATCACGAGCCCACGCTCTAACGTCTTGCTCCAATGTCACAGCTTCCTCCAGCGCTAGAGGCGGCTGACAGATGTAGTCATACTCATTGCCCGGGCCGTTCTCCCAACCGCCAGAAATCTGGTGTGTAGGTAAGCGCGCCTCCAGAAAAATCTGACACGACTTAACCGCTTTATCTGGGTTGGGCAGGTCACGAAAGTCACAGAGATGCCCTAAAGGGGTATGACTCCGTGAATCGTTCGTTTCAGTCATACGCTCTTGAATCCCTCGAACGGTTCCTTGCAGCTGTCGCACACGTACATGCGCTTGCACAGGGTCGGGCCGAAGCTGGCGGTCATGCGGACGTCGAAGCTGTGGCAGCGGGGGCAACGGGTGGGCTCGGCCTCCAGCTGGATCAGGCCGTGCTCGGCGGGGGCGGGGGGCGCAATCCCGTACTCGCGCAGGCGTTCGCGGGCGGCGTCGTTAATCCAGTCGGTCGTCCACGGGGGCGTCAGGGTGCTCCTGACCTCCACATCGGCCACGCCCAGATCACGGACGGCCTGCTCGATGCTGGCCCGGATGACGTGCAGCGCCGGGCACCCGCTGAAGGTAGGCGTGAAGGTGACCGTGACCTTCTCGCCGTTCACATCGACATCCCGCACCATGCCCATGTCGGTGATGCTGACGACGGGGATCTCGGGGTCGGGAACGCTGGACAGCGCGTTCCAGACCGCAGAGGGGGTGGGGCTCGAAACAGTGGTCATTTGAGTCCTCCCTAGAGTGGCAGGGCGTCTTGATGGCGCTGGAAATGGTCACACGCCCCCCCGCCCCGGCCCTCCCCCACAGGCGGGGAGGGAGAAAAGATCACCACGTTTCTGCCTCCGGGTACGCCCGCGCCACGCTCTGCATCTCGGCCAGGAGAGGGGCGAGGTGGTCGGTGTGGACGTCGCGGCCAGCGGAGTCAGGGAACGTGGCGGGCAGGGTCAGGCCGCATTTCTCAACGAGGTGACGGGTCACGAGGGTCTGCCAGCGGGTGTAGACGCCTTGCAGGTCGGGAAGAAGACTGGCTTCAGCCAGCTCCTGTTCCCCCTCAACGGGCTGGAAGAGTTGCGCGGCGTACGGCCACAGCTCGGTCAGGGCAGCCTGGGTGCGGCGTTCGCTCTCCGGGGTGCCCAGGGCCAGCCGCTCGACCCACAGGGCAGTGTGCTGGAGGTGGAATTTCTCCTCGCGCACGGCTTTTGCGGCGACCTCGGCCAGCGGGGCGTAAGCGCTGGCGGTGGCGGCCTGGAGCCACAGGGCCTCGAAGGCGTCATAGAGGAACTGGCGGAGCATGGTGAAGGCCCAGTCACCCTTCGGGAGTTCGGTGAAGCGGGTGTTCGTGTACTGCCCGGCGTCCCGGAAGAAGGCCAGCCGGTCGGGATCGCTGCCATCCAGTTCCGTGCGCAGGCCCAGATACAGGCCCGCGTGCCCCAGTTCGTCCTGCGCGATGTTCGCCAGGGCGATGTCCTCCTCGAGGATCGGGGCGTGGCCCGTCCACTCGCCGCCCCGGTGGGCCAGGATGATCTCGTCGTCGGCCAGGGCGGTCAGGCGGCGGATCAGGGCAGCGGTCTGCGTGGCCGACAGGGCCGTCGCGGCGGTCATGGCTTCACCGTGTCGTGCGGGTGGTCATACACCTTCTGGTCGCCCACGTGCGGCTCCTCGTTGACCCGCCCCGGCATCCGGCCGGCGCGTTTGAGTTCGCCCACGTGGCGGCCGATCACGCCGTAGGCCTGCTGCTGCTTGTAGGTCTTGTCCACGGCGGGCGCGAACCAGCTCTCGACCGTGCCGTGGTCGTCGTCGGTGCGGACGACCGCCGATTCCGGGAAGACCAGCCATGTCAGCGCGTCGGGGTGCTGCTCGCGGGCCAGCCGCAGCGCGTCACCGGGGCCGTGCGCCTCCACGGTACCCACCAGATCGACGAAGGTCATGGAACGCTTGCTGGTGCGCTTGATGCCCACATGGTAGGTGCCGGACTCGCCGGAGGTGTCCAGCACGGCAGGGGTCGTGGTCAGCTCCTCCGGCGTGGCGGTCAGGAGGTCGGCCCAGCGCACCGCCCACAGACTGACCGCCGCCGGCCGCCGCACGAAGACGTTGCGGGCCGTGTGCAGCGCGTGCTCGGGGTCGCCGGCATGGACGGAGCCGATGGCCTGGTGCGGCTTGCCGGGGGCGTCCTGCTTGAAGACCTCCCAGCGGGGCCATTGGGTGTCAGGGGATGGGGTGTGGGTCATGGGTTCCTTGAGTGGCAGGGTGGGAGGCTTGCGGTTTGACCCCTCGCTGCGCGCTCTGCGAGTCCGCCCCTCCGGGGCACCTCCCCTTAAGGGGAGCTGTCAGCGCAGCCGACTGAGGGGTCTCTTTTAGTCCGCCGCCACGCCCCGCGCACGATCTGCGTACGCCTGCAACGCCTCGCGCACCCATGCGCCGTCGTCGTGGGCGGCCTGTTTTGCGCCCAGACGTTCTTTATTCAGGCCGCGCTCGCCCTTGATGATCGCCCAGAACTCGTTCCAGTCGATGGAACCGTGAATCCAGTTGCCGCTGGCGTCCTGGTGCATGTCCGGATCGGGGATGGTCAGGCCGGCTTCCATGAGTTCAGGCACGTGCTCGTTGATGAACTCCTGCCGAACCTCGTCGTTGGACTTGAGCTTGATGCCCCAGCGGCTCAGCGCCCCGGTGTTGGGGCTGTCACTGTCGTGCGGGCCGAGCATCATCACGGCGGGCCACCACCAGCGGTTCAGGGCGTCCTGGGCCATGGCGCGCTGCTCGGGGGTGCCCTGGGCGTACCCGACGATCATTTCCTTGCCCTGCTTGTGGTGGAAGGTCTCCTCCGAGCAGATGCGCACCATGGCGCGGCTGTAGGGGCCGTAACTGCACCCGGCCAGCATGGTCTGGTTCTTGATGGCGGCCCCGTCGACCAGCCAGCCGATCATGCCGACGTCCGCCCAGCTCCGGGTGGGGTAGTTGAAGATGCTGCTGTACTTGGCCTTCCCGGAGAGCAGCGCCTGGAGCATGTCCTCGCGGGTGGCGCCCAGGGTCTCGGCGGCGTGGTAGAGGTACTGGCCGTGCCCGGCCTCGTCCTGCACCTTGGCCATCAGGATGGTCTTGCGCTTCAGGGTCGGGGCGCGGCTGATCCACTCGCCCTCGGGGAGCATGCCGACGACCTCGCTGTGGGCGTGCTGCGAGATCATGCGGATCAGCTGGCGGCGGTATTCGGCAGGCATCCAGTCGCCGGCCTCGATCTTCTCGCCGCGCGCGATGCGGGCCTCGAAGGCGGCGTGCTGCTCGGGCGTCTCGCCGGGGTGGATGGTGGTGGGCTGGGTCATGGGGACACCTCCAGGATCAATGCGCTCAGTATACCTAACGAGCGTTAGGTCGGCATGGGAACACGGCGCCCTCCCTTCACCTGGGAGCCCTGCCGGGCGCATGCTGGGCAGACTCCATCCGTTTCCGACCTGCCGGAGGTTCCATGACCCGCATCCGTATGATCCTGACCGCCGTTGCGCTGCTGACCTGTGTGCCGCTGGCCCCCGCCCAGGACGACCCGCCGGAGCCCGTGAAGACGACCACGCAGACCTGCGGGGCGTACACGCTGAAGCTGGAGGAGAACGGCTTCGGCGACCCCGATGACCGCGTGAGCGTGCTGCGCGGTGCAGACGTGGTCGCCACGGTCACCGACACCATGGTCAGCGTGGACTGGTGCCGCGACGTGACCGGCGACGGCGTGCCGGAGGTGCTGCTGGCCGGGTTCTCGGGGGGCGCACACTGCTGCTTTACCCACACGCTGTACTCGCTGACCACCCCTGCCCGGCGACTGCTCACGGCGTTCAGTGCCCATTCGGACACGCTGGACGTGCGGCAGCTGAACGGGGGCGGGCCCCTGGAACTGGTGGGCGCAGACTGGCGCTTCGCCTACGGCTACGGCATGAGCTTTGCCGAGAGCGCGCCGCTGCCGGTCGTGTACTCGTATCTGCCGGTGACGGGCGGTGCGCCCCGCTATGTGGAGAACACCCGCGCCTATCCGGGATTTCTGCAGACCTTCGCCGGCCGCATGAACGACCGCACCGAGCCCTTCAGCGGCGGCATGCTGGTGGACTACGCCACGCGCGTGATCACCGGACAGCCCGGTGAGGCTGACACCTGGGCCCGCACACAGCCCGCCCCCTACGCCGCGTGGCTCGGGAACTACGGCCCGGACATCCGGCATGCCCTGGGCGACTTCGGTGTGTGGGACTGGCCGACCCGGGCGGGCGCGGCCCCGGACGCCCCGCGCACTGTGCTGGGCGGGTCGTTCAGCGCCCCGGGCACGCGGGAGGCGCTGGCCCTGATCGGCGGCACCGACCCTGCTCCGGCCACCGGCACACCCCTGAGCGGCGGCCAGGCGAGCACCGGTACCCTGGCGCTGTACCGTCCGCAGGGCAGCGGCATCGTGGCCGGGCCGGCGCTCCAGACGGTGCCGGTGCGTTCCGATCAGGGCGGCTATCTGGACTCGGCGTGGTGGCCGGTCTTCGCGGTGCGCCGCGCCACCGGTCGGGACGACGTGGTCGTGCGGGACGCCCGCAGCGGCAGCCTGCGCTTCACCACCCACCGCGTCTCGGTGGACACCCTGAGCCCCGTGACCGACGATCCGCTGGCACTCGCGGCCACGCTGCTGGGCGACCTGAGCAACGTGGCGCGGCAGGTCGCCAGCAGCTACGCCCGGCCCACCCCGCCGCGCACGGCCGCCCAGCGCTCGGAGATCCAGCGGCGGATCGACGCCGCGCTGGCCCGGGCCACACCCTGGGCAGCCCTGACGGGCTCGGCGCTGAACCTGCCGCGCCTGGGCAACTTCATGGTCGGTGCGGTCGAGATGACCGTGGACACCGCCGAGCGCGCCCAGGTCACCGCCACGGCCGACATCGGGGAGGCCGACGCGGACACCGACAGCGAGTACATCTCCGGCACCCGCCACACCCTGACCATCGACCTGACGCGCAGCGCGGGCCGCTGGGCCGTGACCCGCTGGACGCTGACGCCCCGAACCGGCGAACTGGATCAGCCCTGACGCCCTGGGCGCCGGCCTGTCACGCAGGGAGTACAGACCACGCCGACCTCTGGCCCACCCGGCCCGCCTACGCTGAACCCATGAAGCAGAAGATCAGCAGCGGCAGTCCATGGGAAGCGAAGATCGGCTATTCACGGGCGGTGCGTATCGGCAATGTCGTGCAGGTCAGCGGCACGACCGCCACCGTGAACGGCGAGGTGGTCGGCGTGGACGACCCGGCCGAGCAGACCAGAGCGGCGCTGGGCATCATCCGCACCGCGCTGGAGACGGCCGGTGCCCGCCTGGAGGACGTGGTGCGCACCCGCATCTACGTGACGGACATCAGCCGGTGGCAGGAGGTCGGCACCGCCCACGGCGAGGTCTTCGGCGAGATCCGCCCGGCGACGACCATGGTGCAGGTCGCCGCGCTGATCGACCCGCTGCACCTCGTGGAGATCGAGGCCGAGGCCGTCATCGGGGAGTGAGGGGCCACCTGCTGGACACCACAGCAGCGCTGGACGCCCACCTGCGGGCCGAACTGCTTGCCGACGACCGGGTCACCCATGCCGTCGCCTACGGCAGCGTGCCGCAGGGAACGGCGGACGCGTGGAGTGACGTCGAGTACTGGGCCTTTCTCGCACCCGGCACCGACGCGGAGGCGGCAACCTGGCTGCGTGACCGCTTGCCCGTCCTGCACACGCTGGTGAACGAGTTCGGGACAACCGTCGCGCTCCTGCCGGGCCTGCGCCGTGTGGAACTGCATCTGGTACCCCAGCACCGCCTGCCCGAGGTCGAGAACTGGACGCCGGAACACGTGAACCCCGCCCGCATGCTGGTGAAGGACACGGACGGTCAGCTGGCCGCACACCTGGCCGCCCTGTCGGCCCGCACGCCCGATCCGCCCGGCGAGGCGCAGATGACCCTTGACCGGACGCTGAACTGGCTGATCCTCGGTCTGAACGTCCTGGCACGCGGCGAGCGCCTGCGTGCCCTGGAGGTGCTGTGGTGGATCCAGGGGGGCGTGCTGCGTCTGGCACGGCTGCGCAGTGGCCACACGCAGCACTGGGGAAACGCCACCCGCCGCGCAGAGTGGGAGGTGGACACCGTGACCGTGGGCCGCTCCGCACAGCTCACGTGTGATCTGGACGGACTGGAACCCGCCTACATGGCGGCGGTGCAGTGGACGCTGGAACTGGCAGAGGCACTGAACCTGTCAGTGCCTCCGGAACTGGCGACCGACCTGCGTCAGGCAGTCCACACCCACCCTGCCTGAAAGACACCAGACTGGACACGCCGGGCACCCCCATTCGCGGGAATGCCCGACGCGTCATCCGTTCAGGCCAGATTCACAGCTGGCCTACTCCGGTCAGCTCTTCGCGGTGCCGCTGACGGTCGGCGTGGTCTCGGTGCGGTTTGTGGTGCCCGTCATGCCGTTCCCGGACGTGGACTGCCCCTGGCCGCCCTGCTGGAAGGCACTCTGCTGCACACGCAGCTGGTTATGTACGTCCCTGACGCCCCGCAGATCGTCCAGGCAGTCCTCGGCGCGGCGCTTCTGCATGCGGTCGGTCACGGTGCCGGTCAGGGTGACCTCGCCGTTCTGCACCTGCACCTCAATGTTGCTGGCATCCAGGCGGTCGTCGTCCTCCAGGGCGTCGCTGACCATCTCCCTGATCCGGTCGTCGCTGCGCTGGTAGCCCTTAGGCCCCTTGCCGCGGTGGCCCTCGGTGGTGCCGTAGCCCCCATACCTGGGGCCCTGGCCACTGCCCATTCCCATGCCCCCCTGGCCTGACCACGAGTCCTGACCCTGCTGGCGGCCGAACTGACCGCCGTAGCTCGGGGTGCCGAAACCCTGGCCACCATACCCCTGCGAGGTGTCGCGCTGGTTCATGCCGCCCATACCGGACGGGCCATACCGGTCGTCCTGACGGCCACCCTGCCACTGGCCGCCGCCCTGGAACCGGCCTCCACCCTGCTGGTCACTGGGGCCGCGCCACGTCATGGTGTCGGCGTCCCAGCGCATGTTCGGGTTCTGGCCGGAGCCCTGGGCATACCCCTGGTTCTGACCGTAGCCCTGACCTCCGAAGTCGCCCTGACTGCGGTACCGGTCATCCATCCCGCCCTGTGAACCGTAGCCCTGACCGCCATAGCCCTGGCTGCCGGAATACTGGCTGGCCCGATCATCCTGACCGCCATACCCCTGAGTACCGTACCCCTGGTTACCGCTGCCCTGGCCGCCGTACTGGAGGCGTCCGCGCTCTGACATGGAACGGTCGTCCTGCCAGCCGTCGCGCTGGCCCCATTCTCGGGGCTCCTGCGCGTAGCGGTCGTTCTGGTTACGGTCGAAACGATCATCACGGGAGCGGGTCATAGAAACCTCCGTGCAGTCCGGAGGCATGGAACGTCCACGCCGGGTCGTCGGACTGCGGTGTGTTGTCGTGCTCCCCCAGTGAAGCGCAGTGACCGCCGGGCCGTATGGAAGAACCGTGAACGTGCCGGGGCGGATTTTCTACGGTGGGGTGATAAGTCCGTCACGGTGTCTCAATCCGGGATTCATGGGAGCGGTCGGGGCCTGACAATACAGCCATGACCGTCGATTCTTCCGTTCCGAGGCTGCCGGACGTCGCGCGCGTGGGTCTGGGCCTTGCGGCGCTGGGCCGCCCCGGCTACCTCAACCTGGGGCACGCGGCCGACCTGCCGGACACGTCGCTGGACGCCATGCGGGAGCAGGCGTGGGCCGTGCTCGATGCGGCGTGGGACGCGGGCGTGCGCACCTACGACGCCGCCCGCAGCTACGGCCTGGCCGAGGAGTTCCTGGGCAGCTGGCTGCGGGCCCGTGGGCACCGCGCCGGAGATGGCGTGCGGATCGGCAGCAAGTGGGGCTACACCTACGTGGCCGGCTGGCGCACCGACGCCGCGACCCACGAGGTCAAATCCCTTGACGCCGCCACCCTGGAGCGGCAGTGGCCCGAGACGCTGGCCGCCCTGGACGGCTCCCCCGACTTCTACCTGATCCACTCCGCGACCCTGGAGACCGGCGTGCTGGAGGACATGGCCGTGCTGGAACGGCTGGCGGCCCTGGCGCACTCGGGCGTGCGCGTGGGCCTGAGCACCTCCGGCCCCCGGCAGGCCGACACCCTGCGCCGGGCGCTGGAAGTGCGCGTGGACGGTGTGAACCCCCTGAGCGTGGTGCAGGCCACGTGGAACGCGCTGGAGCCGTCCGTGGGGCCAGCACTGGCGGAAGCGCACGCCGCCGGGTGGATGGTCGTAATTAAGGAGGGGGTCGCCAACGGCCGCCTGACCACACGTGGCCTGACCGGACAGGGAGACGTGCCGCCTGCCCTGGCCGCCATCGCCCGCGAGCAGGACGTGACGCCGGACGCCGTGGCCCTGGCCGCCGCACTGGCGCAGCCGTGGGCCGACGTGGTGCTCAGCGGGGCGACGACGCCAGGACAGCTCGCGGACAATCTGGGGGCGCTGCGGGTCACGGTCGATCCGGCGGAACTGACCGCGCTGGCGCAGTTACCGGACGCGTACTGGACGCACCGCTCGGGGCTGGTCTGGACCTGAACCCACCCCAGCTCACGCCAGCGGCGAGTCCGCCAGAGCCTGAAGCGCGGGGCGCAGCATGGGAAGTTCCACCGTGACGGTGTGCCACAGCAGCGCCGGGTCGATTCCCAGATCGTCGTGGGCCACGAGGTTGCGCACGTCGCGCAGCAGCGCCCACGGCACCTCCGGGTGCGTGTCCTGCACGGACTGGGGGATGGTCTTGGTGCCCTCGCCCAGCAGGACGAGCAGGTGCAGCGCGGCGTCCTGGGTGCGCGTGTCCAGCGTGAAGGCCGCGAACTCCAGCCCCGCCACGTGACCCGACGCACGGTCGATGATTCCGATCAGGCGCTGCACCTGAAGCGACCAGCGCTTCGGGCGGTGCGCCACCGGCACCGGCGTGGGCACGGTCATGACATCCACCGCGTCGGCCAGGATGTCGGCCCGCAGGGGCGGGGTCAGGGCGGCTTCCGTGACCACGTCCACCCGCCGCGAGAGCAGGTCTTCCAGCACCCCGCGCACCCGCATCAGGTCGAGCAGGCCCCGCGCCGGCCCCGGCCCGAAGTCCACCAGCACGTCGATATCCGAGTCCGTGCCCGCCTCGCCCCGCGCCACCGACCCGAAGACCCGCACGCGCGACACGCCCAGCGCCCCCCACGCGGGCTGTCCCGCCCGCAGCAGGGCCGCCACGGTGCCCAGGCGCACGTCCGGAAACAGGGGCATGACCGGATGTTCGGGGACACTCACCCCACGAGCATAGAGCGCGGCCCCGTATGCTGACCGCGTGATCGTCGCTATCGGACACGACCTGATCGAGATCGGCCGCATCCGCGCCATGCTGGAGCGCGAGGGCCGGCGTGCCGACAAACTCTTCGCGCCCACCGAACTCGACTACTGCGCCCGCCTGAGCGACCCCGCGCCCAGTCTGGCCGCCCGCTTCGCCGCCAAGGAGGCCTTCCAGAAGGTCTGGCCCCGCCCCCACGGCTGGCGCGACGTGTGGGTGCAGCGCGACCGTACCCCGGACGGCCCCTTCCCCTTTGCTCCCCCGGTGCTGGGCTATGCCCCCGAGATCGCCGCCGAGATGCAGCGGCGCGGCTGGGTGGCCCACCTGACCCTGACCCACACCAAGGAACACGCCTCGGCCGTGGTGCTGCTGGAAGCGCGGTAGGGCGGGAAGGCGGTGAGCTGCGCCCGCTACCGCCTCTCCAGACCTCCCGCGCAACGCTCGATGTGAGAAGAGACGCAGCAGCATTGGAGCGAAAATTTAGCGTCCAGCAGGAAGGCAAGCGGAGCTTGCCACCCCCCTCCCCAACCCTCTGCTGCGCAGCTCTCCGAGTCCCCCACAAGGAGGGAGGGGGCAAAAACTACGACTGAGGCGGAGGCCTTTCTAATCCAAATCAGGCCTCACAAGCGGGGGAGGGAATAAAAAGCCGGAGTGGCACACCCTGCCCCTGACCGAGTGCCATCGAGCGCGGACGGCATGACCGCAGGGAGCAGATACGCCGCCCCTCGCCAACGTCAGGCCCATGAATGCCGGCCAGGACGCCATGGCGACCACATGCCCAGCGCAGTGCCGCTCCCCCTGCCCGGCGGGGCAGGGGGCTGGGGGGTGGGGATGCCCGCCGCAGGCGCCCACCCCGAAGCCCTACCCTTCCCATCATGCCCATCCGCCTGATCGCCACCGACCTCGACGGCACGCTGCTGAGAAGCGACCTGAGCGTGAGCCCCCGCACCCGCGCCGCCCTGGACGCCGCCCGCGCGGCCGGACTCCATGTCGTGCCGGTGACCGCCCGGCAGCCCAGGGGTGTACGCCGGATCGCCGAGGCGGCGGGCTTCACGCAGTGGGCGCTGTGCGGGAACGGGGCCCACGGCGTTCACCTGAGCACCGGCGAGGTGCTGTTCGAGGCCCACGTGGCGGCCGACGTGCAGCGGGCGCTGGCGGTGGCCCTGGCCGAGCGTGTGCCGGGCACGCTGTTCGTGTCGGTGCGGGAAGGCGGTGAGGTCTTCGTGGCACAGACGGGCTACGCGGATATCGCCCACGTCGAGGATCACAAGCGCGAGCCCGCCGAGATGGGCGCACACGGGCTGGACGCGGTGCTGGAGCAGCCGAGCCTGAAGTTCATCGTGCGGCACCCGCGCCTCACGCCACGGGAACTGCTGGTCGAGCTGCGGGCGCTGGGCCTGCCGGGCTTCGCCGTCACCCACAGCGGGGCCCCCTTCCTGGAGGTGCTGGCCGAGGGCGTGAGCAAGGCGTGGGGGCTGGAGCGCCTGTGTGCCCACCTGGGCGTGCAGCGGTCGGAGGTGCTGGCCTTCGGGGACGCGCCCAACGACGCCGAGATGCTGGCCTGGGCCGGGCGCGGCGTGGCGGTGGCAAACGCCGACACCGAGGCGCGGGACGCCGCGCCCGAACGAACCCTAAGCAACGATGAAGACGGTGTGGCCGCCGTGCTGGAAGGACTGCTGGCGCAATCGTCAGGGGGCTGACAGGTTCTGCCCGCCAACGGGCCTACGCTGACGCATGAACGCGATGCGAGTGGTGGTGTCGGCCATCCTTCTCCTCGGCTCCGGGGTGTCGGCCCAGACGGTGCCGATCCCGGCCACTCCAGCGCAGGGCAGTCCAGCGCCGACGGCGCCGGGTGCGACCACACCGGCCCGCAGCCCGGCAGAGCAGGCCGCGCTGACCCGGGGCCGGACGCTGATGCAGGAGTTCTACGCGGTTCGGCTCGACGCGCTGTGGGCCGCCTTCTCGCCGGAGGTGCAGGGGCAGTGGGGGTCGCTGGCCGGCTTCCGGGCCTTCCGCGAGACCGGGGTGCGGCAGTACGGCGCCGAACAGGAGCTGGTGCAGGAACAGACCATGACCCGCGCCGGCGAGACCTTCTACCTGCGCAGCGCGGTGTTCGAGGGCGCACCGCAGCAGGTCTGGGCGCTGGTCATCGGCTTCACCGGCCAGCAGGTGACGACCTTCGCGATCGGCCTGCTGCAGGATCGCTCGGATGACGAGGTGGCGGGACTGCCCCACACGCCGCAGTGACGCCCGCACCAGACGGGCGGGTTCAGCACCGGGTACAGACCGGCATTCCGTTCCGGAGCGTCAGCCAGGCAGGGTGTCCTCCTCGCTCGGATCGGGTTCACCCCTGCTGCTCCTGACTCCCTGCTCAGCCGCCGCCGCTCTGGCGGGCGAGTTCCTGACCACGGTCACCGGTCACCGTGAAGGTGTAGTGGGCGGCGTCCAGCCGCAGCCAGTTGACCCGCTGCGACCCGCAGGTCTCCGGGAGATCGAGCTGGGCTGGAGCAGGGTACCGCCCGTCGATGGAATTCTCGCGGTAGGTCTCCAGGGCACGGGTCAGGTCGTTGGCACAGTTCTGGGCACTCAGCTGCGCTTCCAGATCGGGAGCGGCCACCTCGACCTGGGCGGCCTTCAGGGCCTGCACCTGCGTCTCCAGCGCGGCCACGCGGCGGGTCAGGGCCTCGTTCTCGGCACGCGCCTGGGTGTCCTGACACGCGCTGAGCAGCGGCAGCAGGGCCAGCAGGAGCAGGGGGCGGACACTCACGCGGGGCAGAGTAGCGCCCCACCAAGCAGATCTCCCACCACCGTCCTCACATCCCGGCTCATATGCGTTCAGCGGTCAAGGACAGAGACGATCTCGACGTGACTGGTCTGGGGGTAGAAGTCGTGCGGCGTGACCGTGCCGAGCCGCCACCCGCGCCGCACGAGGTCGCCCACGTCGCGTGCCCACGTCGCCGGATCGCACGACACGTAGACCAGACGGTCGGCCGTGCTGTCCTGGAGCTGGTCGCGGGCCGCGTCGTCCAGGCCGGCGCGGGGCGGGTCGACGACCACGACATCGGCCCCGATCTCGCCCAGCAGGGCAGCGTCGCCCTGGCGGAATTTCAGGTTCTTCAGGGGCGCGGACGCCAGATCGCGGCGGCCCCGGGCCAGGGCCTCAGGATCCGTGTCGAGCACGGTCACGCGCCGGAAGTGCGGGGCGAGGTGCCGGCCGATCGCACCGGTGCCGCCGTACAGGTCGACCGCGTGGTCGCCGGTGCCCGCCAGCCCGGCGGCGCTGCGGTAGGCCAGGGCCGCTGCTGGGGGGTTCACCTGCGCGAAGCCGGTGGCGCTGATTCCCAGCTGCACGTCCCCGAAGTCCTCCTGGATCTCGCTCTCGCCGGCAATGAGCTGCACGCCCGCGCTGAAGCGCCGCCCGGCGGGGACGGCCAGCGACACGCCCACCACACCGGCGTCCATCAGGTGGTCGCTGGCCCGCAGGTACACCTTCGGCTCGCCCGCGCCGATCAGGGCGGCGACGACCTCGCCGGTGCGGCGGCTGGCCCGGAACGCGACCTCGGTGGCCGGGTCGAGGCGCAGGGGATCGAGCTTCTGCACGACCTCCGTGATCCGCGCCATGACCAGCGGATCGTCCAGCACGACCTGAGCGTCGCTGCTGCGGCGCTCGCGGTAGCCCAGGCCATGCGGGGTGATCAGGTACTGCGCCGTGTTGCGGTAGTGCCACGCCTCGGGGCTGGGCACCGTGTCGCCCACATCGTGCCGGAGCTTGCCGATACGGGTCAGGGCCTCCTCGACGAAGCCGCGCTTGTACACGAGCTGCGCGTCGTAGGCGGCGTGCGCGAGGTCGGCGGTGGGCAGCGAGGGGCCGTCGACCCGGTCTGGACTGCGGCGCAGCACCTCCTGGACGCGGCCCTGGCGCACGCCCTTGCCGGTGCGCAGCGTGACGGTCACGCGCTCGCCGGGCAGCGCGCCGCGCACCAGCACCACGCCGGAGTCGTCGCGCGCCAGGCCCAGCCCTCCCGCGACGAGTTTCTCGATTTCCAGCGTGATCAGGGGCTCAGACATACCGCACAGGGTAGCGCCGAAAGGCCGTGGCAATTCGGAACGGCGGATTAACGCCCCTCTGTCCGCCCTGGCCTAGCGTGGCACCATGACGACTCCCGATGCCCGGCCCACCGCGCCGTCCGTGCTGGTCGTGGAGGACGATCCCGGCATCCGCGAGTACCTCCTGCTGGGCCTGCACTACGAGGGCTTCCGCGTACGCACCGCCGCCACCGGCTCCGAGGCCCTCGCCGAGGCGGGCCGCGAGGAGCCCGACGTCCTGCTGCTGGACGTCATGCTGCCGGGTCTGGACGGCTTCGCGGTGCTGCGGGCCCTGCGCGAGCGCTCGCAGGTGCCGGTGCTCATGCTGACCGCCCGCGACGGCGTGGACGACCGGATCGCCGGCCTGACCGGCGGCGCGGACGACTATCTGGTCAAGCCCTTCCACTTCGGTGAGCTGGTCGCACGGGTGCATGCCCTGCTGCGCCGCACCCAGCCCGAGCGCGGCCGGACGCTGGGTTACGCGGACGTGACCCTGGACACCGAGCTGCGCGAGGCGACCCGCGCCGGGCGTCCGCTGGAGCTGAGTCCCCGCGCCCTGGGCCTGCTGGAGGCGCTGCTGCGCCACCCGGAACGGGCGCTGTCCAAGTCCCTGCTGCTGGACACCGTGTGGGGGCCATCGTTCCTGGGCGACGACAACATCGTCGAGGTCTACGTGCGCCAGCTGCGCCGCGCCCTGGGCGATCCGGAACTGATCCACACGGTGCGCGGCGTGGGCTACGCGCTGCGGCTGCGCGGCACGTGACCACGCCGGGGCCGGCATGACGCTGCGGGCCCGGCTGCTGGCGCTGCTGGTGGTCGTCCTGCTGGCCGCCTTCGGGCTGGCGGGCACGGCCGTCACGCTGGGGGTGCGGGCCTCGGCGTGGGCACAGGCCGAGCAGACCGTCACCCGCGCCCTGGCAGGCGTGAATCTTGCTGGGGCCGGCGTGGACGGACAGGACACCCGGCTGGGCGTGTGGTACCGCCGCCTGTCGGAGGAGGCGCTGGGCCTGCGCACGCGCGGCACGCTGATCCTGCCGGACGGGCGCACCTACGGCACGGATTCGGGGTCGGATGCCGTGGACGCCGCCGCCGTGGCCCGGGCCCGCCGGGACGGGCAGGCGGTCAGCGGAATCACACGGCTCGTGAGCACGCCGGGCGGCACGGTGCTGGCCCTGGACGTGCCCCGCGCCGAGGTGGACGGCCTGGCCCGGCGCACCGCCGGGATCTTCGCGGGTGTGGCCGCCGTGACGCTGCTGCTGGCCACCGTGGGCGCGTGGTGGCTGCTGGGCGTGGGCCTGCGCCCCGTGCGCGTCATGGCCCGCCGCGCCGAGGATCTGCACCCTGCCGGCGTGGCGGGCGCGGATCTGGGGGCCAGACTGCCGCTGCCCGGCCCCCACGACGAGGTGCGCTCGCTGGCCGAGAGCCTGAACCGCCTGCTGGCCCGCCTGGAGGACAGCGTGTCGCGCCTGCGCACCGAGGAGGCCCGCACCCGGGCGTTTGCCGCCGACGCCAGCCACGAACTGCGCACGCCCCTGGCCGCGATCGCCGGCAGCCTGGAGGTGCTGGAACGCGCCGGAGACGACCCGGACGTGCGCGGTCGCCTGCACGCCACCCTGCGCCGCGAGACCCGCCGCGCCACCCGGCTCGTCGAGGATCTGCTGACCCTGACCCGCCTGGACGCCGGGGCCGGGCTGCGGCTGGAGGTGCTGGAGCCGTGGCCGCTGCTGCTGGAGACCACCGAGGCCGCCCGGCACCTCGCGCCGCACCTGACGCTGGAGGTACAGGCCGCGCCGGACATGCGCCGCGCCCGCGTGACCGCCGACCGCACGCGCCTGGAAGGGGCCGTGTGGAACCTGCTGCGCAACGCCATGACCGCCACCCCGGCCGGCGGCAGCGTGAACGTCACGCTAGACGGTGACCCCACCACCGTGCGCATTGCGGTGCGCAACCCCGCCCGCCTGCCCGACGAGTTCCGTGCCCGCATGTTCGACCGCTTTGCCCGTGGCCCGGACGCCCCACCGGGCGGCGTGGGCCTGGGGCTGGCGATCGTGCAGGCCACCGCCCGTGCCCACGGCGGCGACGTGGCCGTCACGCAGCACCCGGACGACCTGGAGGTCAGCATCACCCTGCCCCGCGCCAGCCCGTAGGCGCTGGCCGGCATTCAGCGTTCGCTCAGCGGGCGGGGGGCAGGCGTTCAGGTGGGCCGCGCAGACTTCAGGTGTTTCCGAACGCCGCCCAAACATACGCCCCAGTTCTGGTGCGGGCCGGAACGCCGTTCACTCGCCCTCGCCATTCAAGGAGCGTCCCATGACCATCCGTACCCTGATCCTGTCCGCCGCGCTGGCCCTGAGCGCCGGCCCCGCCCTGGCCGCCGGCACCGCCACCACACCCGCCGATCCGCTGGCCCAGACGGCACCGACGGTCCCCGCCACACCCGGCCGCGCCGCGCCCGTGCGCCCCACCCCGCCGGCTCCTGGCACCGACGTGTGTGCCCCCGATCGGCGTGGCCCCGGTGAACGCGGCCCCGGCCTCCGTGGACAGGGTGACCGCCGCCCGACCCCACCGGCACCACCCGCCGGGATGACCACGCCGGGCACGGCGGCCCCGGCCACCCCCGCTGCTGGCAGCGCACCTGGGCGGAGCACGCGCGTCACACCGACGGCTCCTGGCACCGCGACGGCCCCTACGCCACCCGCCGCCGCCCCCGGTCAGGACGCCGGCCCGCGCGGGCCGCGCAGCCGTGGCCCGCGTGCGGCAGACTGCGGCCCGGCTGGAGATCGCGGCCCCCGTAGTCCTGGCATGGCAGCCCCCAGCGGCCGCGCTGATCGCCCCACCGCTCCCGCTCTCTCGGCTGGCCGCGCCACGGCCACCACCCAGGCCGCTGTAGCCCGCATCGACGCCATGCTCGCCCGCACCACCAACGCCAGGGCCCGCGTCTACCTGACCGACGCGAAGGCCCTGGTGCAGGCCGGCAACCTCCGCGCCGCCCGCGCCCTGATCCAGGCCGCCCAGGCGATTTCGCAGCCCGCTGCGCCGACCCCACCCCGCAAATAACCATCCAGACAGAGGGGCGGCCACCGTGAACTGGTGGCCGCCCCTCATCCCGCTTTCCCCTACCCGACCGTCAGATCCCGGTGCATGGCGATCTCGTTGCAGTTCTCAAAGAACGCGCAGCGCTGGCACTCGCTCCAGACCTTCGGGTGCAGGTTGGTCTTGTCGATGCGCGTGAAGCCGCACTTCTCGAAGAAGCTCTGCTGGTACGTCCACGCGAACAGCGCCGGCAGGTCGATGGCCCGCGCCTCGGCCTCGCACGCGGCCACGAGTTGCCGGCCCAGACCGCGTCCCTGGAGGTTCGGGTGGATCGCCAGCCCACGCACCTCGGCCAGATCAGGGGCCAGGAGGTGCAGGCCGCACACGCCGGCCAGTCCGCCGGGTCTGCCCTCGTGGGGCTCGGCGAAGATCAGGTGAAAATCGCGGATGGTCTCGGCCAGCAGCGAGCGCGAGCGCACCAGCATCTGCCCCCGCGCCGCCCAGTAGCCGATCAGCTCATGGATCGCGTCGATGTCCGAGAGCTTCGCCTTACGGGCCGTGAGCGGCGCGTCCGGGTGGACATCCGGCACGGCGATGGAATCCAGGCCCAGCAGGGTCATGCTGAGCCCCCCGCGCGTGCGCGCGTCAGCTCGCGGACAGTTCGCGCATCCACGTGGTGCCGCCCGGCCGGTCGCCCCGGTCGCGGTACGCCTGCACCTGCGGCGCGTCCGGCACCTCGCCCATGACCACGGCCAGCGGCACCTGCGTGAAGCCGAAGGTGCCCCAGTCGCCGCCCTTGGAGAACATGTAGATCGCGCGGTCGCCGCGCCCCTGCGCGTACTCGATGGCGCTCATGACCAGCCGCCGCCCCAGCCCGCCACCCCGCGCCGAGGGAATCACGGCCGCGCCACGCAGCAGGCTCACGCCGTCGCCGTGCTCCAGCCCGATCGCGCCGACCGCCTGATCGCCCCGCTCCAGCACCCAGTACGTGGTGCCCTCGGCCAGCGTGGCGTCGGTGTCCAGCCCGGCCTCGTGGAAGACGCGGGTGACGGTGTCCTTGTCGGCGCTCTGCGCCAGTCGGATGTGCTCCTGGGTCATGGTCATGGGTAGTTCCTCCGGAGAAGGTGCCGGGCTGGACGTCCGTGGGGGCGTCCGGTGCGGCCTGGTTGAGAGTGCGGGCAGAATACACCCGCCCGGGCACGCTGGCGAGGGGGCCACTCATGCCGCGCCGTCACCCACCAGGGTGCGTTTCCACGCCTGCTCGGCGTGGATCCAGCCTTTGGTCAGGCCGCTCACGACCTGCGGGGCCGCCGGCATGGCCGCGATGATCTCGTCCGGCGTGGACGGCACGAAGTCGAAGCGCCGCCAGTAGTTGCCGGCCTCCTCGCTGAACAGGTACACCGCGCGGTTCCCCAGCAGCGACGCCTGCGTCAGCGCCGACGTCACGAGCGCCCGCCCCAGCCCCTGGTTGCGGGCCTCGGGCACCACCGCCGTCGAGCGGATCAAGGACACCCCCGGCCCGTGCTCCAGCCCGATGCACCCGCCGGGCACACCGTCCAGATCGGCGATCCAGTACGTGCAGCCCTCACTCGTCACGCTCCCGGTCGTCAGGCCGCAGCGGGTGAGCAGGTCGCGGATGATGTCGAAGTCCTCCGGGCGGGCCTCGCGGAGCTTCACGTGCATGTCGGTCAGGGTCACGGCGTCGGTCATGGGAGTACCTCGGGTGGAGGGGCGGATGGGGACGGGCACGGAACGGGTCATGGCTTCAGCGCTCCCCGCGCGTTCTCGATGGCCTCCCGCACGCGCTCCGGGGAGGTGCCGCCGAAGCTGGCGCGGTTCTTCACGCTCTCCTGCACGGTCAGCGCCTGTGCGACCTCCGCGTTCAGGAGCGGATGCGCGGCGCGCAGCTCGTCGTCGGTGAGTTCCCACAGCTGCCGCCCGGAGCGTGACGCCGTGCCGACCAGCCCGCCCACGACCTCGTGCGCCTCGCGGAAGGGCACCCCCTGACGGGCCAGGAAGTCCGCGACGTCGGTCGCCGTGCTGTAACCGCGCGCGGCGGCGGCCTCGGTGACCTTCGCGTGCCACACGGTCTTGGGCATCATCTCGGCGTACAGGCGCAGCACGATGGACAGGGTGTCGTACGAGTCGAACACGCCCTCCTTGTCCTCCTGCAAGTCCTTGTTGTACGCCAGCGGCGTGCCCTTCACGACGGTCAGGAGGCCCATCAGGTTCCCGAACACGCGGCCCGCCTTGCCGCGCGCGAGTTCGGACACGTCCGGGTTCTTCTTCTGCGGCATGATGCTGGACCCCGTGGTGTGCGAGTCCGGCAGCGTGAGAAAGCCGAACTCGAAGGTCGAGTACAGGATCAGTTCCTCCGACAGGCGCGACAGGTGCGCCGAGAGGATCGCGCAGGCCGACAGGAACTCCAGCGCGAAGTCCCGGCTGCCCACGCCGTCCAGCGAGTTCGCGGTCGGGCGCGCGAAGCCCAGCGCCGCCGCCGTCGCGTGCCGGTCGATGGGCCACGGCGTTCCCGCCAGCGCCGACGACCCCAGCGGCGACTCGTCCATGCGCGCCGCCGCGTCCCGGAAGCGGCCCTCGTCGCGCTCCAGCATCGCCACGTACGCCATGAACCAGTGGCTCAGCAGGATCGGCTGCGCCACCTGCAGGTGCGTGTACCCCGGCAGGATGACCTCGGCGGCCAGGTGCTTCTCCGCCTCCGCGAGCATCACGGCGCGCAGGGCGCGGGTCTTGCCCGCCAGGTCGAGCGCCGCCTCCTTCGTGAACAGCCGGAAGTCCACGGCCACCTGATCGTTCCGGCTGCGGGCCGTGTGCAGCTTGCCCGCCACCGGCCCGATCCGGTCACGCAGGGCCGCCTCCACGTTCATGTGCACGTCCTCACGGTCGAGCCGCCACTCGAAGTTCCCGGCGCAGATGTCGGCCAGCACCGCGTTCAGGCCGTCCGTGATCTGCGCGACCTCGCCCGAGTCCAGAATTCCGACCTGCCCGAGCATCGCCACGTGCGCCAGCGAGCCCCGGATGTCCTGCTCGGCCAGCCGCTGGTCGAAGCCCACCGAGGCATTGAAGAGTTCCACGAGCCCGTCGGTGGCCTCCGCGAACCGGCCCCCCCAGAGTTTTTTATCCTGCGTGTTCGTCGTCATGTGGTGTCCTCGGTGGGCTGGGGACGTGACCCCTCTCCCCCAGCCCCTCTCCCCTCGGAGAGGGGGGCAGAGATCGGTTTGACCAGCACCACCGGCGGCGGGCTGCTGGGATTCGCGTGGGCGTACGTGTCGCCTGATACGACGTAGCCGAGTTTCTCATAGAAGGGCAGGACGTCCAGATTGAACTGCGACACCGCCAGCAACACGCGCCCGTAGCCGCCCGCGCGGGCGACATGCTCGACCTGCCACACCAGCGCGCGACCCAGGCCGGTGCCGCGGGCGTCCGGCCGGGTCGCCAGCTTGTTCAGCGTCAGGGTGTGTTCGCCGTCCGGCCGGTAGCCGACGCAGCCGACCGCCTCTCCCCTGCCGCCGAGCGCCAGAAAGCCGCCAGAGCCGGGCGAGAACAGCGAACGTTCCAGATCGGCGGGCGTGGTGCGGCTCCAGCTGGAGCGGGGATCCATGCCGGCGGCCATCATCACGGCGTGGAAGTGGGGGATGTCGTCGCGGTTGACGGGGCGAAGGGTCACAACGGCACCTCCGGGATCAGAAGCTTCATTTCCTTCTGCGGCACGAAGCCCAGCCGCTCGTACGTGGGCCGCCCGGCGTCGGACGCCGTGAGGGTCACGGTGTTCACGCCGCGGGCGCGGCACTCGTCCAGTGCGGCCTCCACCAGATGCCGGGCCAGCGCGTGCCCGCGGTGGTCGGGCACGACGTACACATTCAGCAGGTACGCCCGCACCGTCGAGTCCGTGTCCGCATTCGGCGGAAAGTCCTTCCACAGGATGCCGGCCCCCGCCACCACATCTCCGCTGTGCTCGACCAGCAGGCCGGTGTAGCCGCCACCCGCGAGCATCCGCCGATGCCACGCCACGCCCGCATCATGTACCTGCGCCAGCTTTGCCGGGTCGCTGCCCATGTCGGTGAACATGGCCGTGCGTTGAGACTGGATCAGCGCCGCGTCGTGGACGGTGGCGGGGCGCAGGGTGTAACCGGGCGGCAGGGTCACGTCCCCACCCGCCCCGGAATCTGGCCCAGATGGTGCAGGTGATGCCGCACGTAGTCCTCCGCGACGAAGCGCAAAGTGATGCTCTCGCCGCCGCCGATGCTCAGGGTGTGCTCCAGACTGGCAGCGGGCAGCGTAGCGATCACTTGGGCCAGCTGCGTCTGGTATGCGGCCCACAGGGCCAGCACCTCGGCCCACGGACGCTCCTGATACCCGCCCGACGCGACCCACGCGGTCTGGTCGTAGCCGGGCAGCCTCAGGCCGTCCTCGGCGGCGGCGCGGACGAAGCGGGCGTGGTTGTTCACGCCGCTGTCGATCAGGTGGCCCAGGATCTGCTTCGCACTCCACACCCCGGGGGCGGGCTGGTACGACGCCTGGGCCTCGGTCAGCCCCTGGAGGTATGGGAGGTGGTCAGCGACGACCTGGGCCAGGGTCGACACGTCAGACCTTCGCGGGTTGCTGCTCGGCCTGAGCTTCGGCCTTGGCCTTCACGCGGGCCTGGACGCGCATGCGCAGGGCGTTGAGTTTGATGAACGCGCCGGCGTCGTGCTGGTTGTAGTCGCCGCCCGCCTCGAAGGACACCAGATCCTTGTCGTACAGGCTCTGGGGGGCCTTGCGGCCGGCGACGGTGACACTGCCCTTGTAGAGCTTCAGGCGGGCGGTGCCGGTCACGCTGGAGGCCACGTGGTCGAAGTACACCTGCAGCGCCTCGCGTTCGGGGGCGAACCAGAAGCCGTTGTACACGAGTTCCGCATACTTGGGCCCCAGGGCGTCGCGCTGGTGCAGCACCTCGCGGTCGAGGGTGAGGCTCTCCACGGCGCGGCGGGCGTGGTACAGCACGGTGCCGCCGGGCGTCTCGTACACGCCGCGGGACTTCATGCCCACGAAGCGGTTCTCGACGAGGTCGAGGCGGCCCACGCCGTGCTTCCCGCCAAGTTCGTTCGCCCGCTGGAGCAGCGCGGCGGGGCTCAGCCGCTCGCCACCAATTGCCACCGGATTCCCGGCCTCGAACTCGATCTCCACGTACTCGGGTTCACTGGGGGCCTCGGTGGGGTCGGTGGTCAGCTTGAACATGTGCGCGGGCGGCTCGGCCCACGGGTCTTCGAGGATGCCGCCCTCGTAGGAGATGTGCAGCAGGTTGGCGTCGGTGCTCCAGGGATCCTTCTTGGTGGTGGGCACGGGGATGCCGTGCTCGCGGGCGAAGGTTTCCAGGTCGGCGCGGCCCTGGAACTCCCAGTCGCGCCACGGGGCCACGGTGACGATGTCGGGGTTCAGGGCGTAGGCGGTCATCTCGAAGCGCACCTGGTCGTTGCCCTTGCCGGTCGCGCCGTGCGACACGGCGACCGCGCCCTCCTTCTCGGCGATCTCGACCATCTTCTTGGCGATCAGTGGCCGGGCAATGGACGTGCCGAGCAGGTAGTAGCCCTCGTACAGCGCCGAGGAGCGGAACATGGGGAACACGTAGTCCCGCACGAACTCCTCTTTCAGATCCAGCGCATACGCGGCGACCGCGCCGGTGTTCAGCGCCTTGACGCGCGCCTCCTCCACCTCGTCGCCCTGGCCGAGGTCAGCGGTGAAGCACACGACGTCGTAGTCGCGCTCCGTCTGGAGCCACTTGAGGATGATGCTGGTGTCGAGGCCGCCGGAGTACGCCAGTACGATCTTGTCTTTCGCCATGTCTTCGATTCTCCCCGCTGTGTGTGAAGGCAGCGCAAGACCCCCGGACGCACCACGCCCGGCCTGTCCACGGTGGACGGCCAGGGAGCGTTAACGTCGGGAGGTCAGGGTCTGCATCTGGATGTATGGTTATACGCTTTTCGCGTATAGCTATACACGGAGGGTAGCAGCCGCGCGGGCGGGGGTCAAGAAAACCCGCCCCCGTCAGGCAGGGGCGGGCAGGGATAGCGCGTCGGTCAGGGGAGGCGGTAGTTCAGGCCGATCCGGGCCCCGGTGCCCAGGCTCACGCCGGCCGCGCTCGTACCTCCCACCGTCACCACCGGCCCGATATTGCCCTCGACGAACAGGCTCAGCGGATCGGTGATGTTGTAGCGCAGGCCCAGCGTGCCGTGCGGGTACAGGCCAAAGCCGCCGCCAGCGCCCAGCACCACGCCGGCACCCAGGCCGATGCCGTAGTACGGGGTCAGGCCGCCCAGCGAGGAACCGCTGCCGGTGAAGTCGCCCAGGTAGTCCACGCTGCCGCCGACCGACAGGGCCTTGAAGTTGAAGTTCGTGGCGTCGAGGTTCAGGCCGTAGCGCATGGCGCTGCTGGCCGTCAGGTCGTTCTGGTAGTGCAGGGTCAGGCCGGAACCGACCGAGCCGCCCACGTAGGAGGCCGCCGACGCGGTCGAGACGGCAGTCAGGGCAAGGAGGCCGAGCAGGGTGGTCTTCATGAGAATCAGCATAGGCACGGAACACGCCTCCTGCCAACCCCCGGCCTTTACAAAACCGCGCAGACATGTTCAGGGGACGTTTACGTTGGCACCGCCGTCAGCCGTTCCAGCGCCCGCCCGATGTCGTCCCGGGACTTGCAGAACGCCACGCGCAGCAGCCCCGGCGGCGCGGCGTGCTGCGCGTAGAAGGCCTCGCCGGGAATGACCGCCACACCCGCACGCTCGACGAGCGACTCGGCGCTCCAGCCGGGGCGCAGGGCCGTCAGGAAGTACGTGCCGCGCGGCTCATAGACCGTGGCTCCCAGGTCGCGCAGCCCGCCCGCGAGCAGCGCCATGCGCCCGGCGTACTCCTCGCGCAGCCCGGCGTAGAAGCCCGAATCCCGCGCCACCGGCAGGGACAGCGCCACCGCCGCCTGCAGCGGCGCGGGCGAGCAGAACGACCCCTGCTGCCGGATGCCCGCGACCATGCCCGACAGCCCCGGCGGGCACGCGATCCAGCCCACCCGCCACCCGGTCGCCTCCAGCCGCTTGCCCGCGCTGCCGACCGTGAAGGTGCGCTCCGGCGCGAGGCTCCGCAGGCTGACGGGCCGCTCGCCGAAGTACAGCTCGTCGTACACCTCGTCCGAGACGATCCACAGGTCGTGCGCGCGGGCGAGCGCCACGACCTCCCCCAGTTCCGCCGCGCTGAACACCGTGCCGGTCGGGTTGAAGGGGCTGTTCAGCAGCAGCGCCCGCGTGCGCGGCGTGACCGCTGCCCGCAGGGCCGCCAGATCCAGCGACCACCCGCCCACCGGGTCGAGCGTCATCGGCACCGTCACGGCGTCCGCGCCCGCCAGCCGCGCCTGCGGGAGGTACACGTCGAACACGGGTTCGAGCATCAGCACCTCGTCGCCGGGGCCGTAGAGCGACAGCGCCAGGACGTTCAGCGCCTCGGTCGCGCCGCAGGTGATGACCACGTCCGCGCCGTCCACGCCCAGGTCGGCTCCCACCGCGTCCCGCAGCGCGGGCAGGCCTGCCGGGGCCGAGTACTGGTCCACCGTGCCCACCGCGCGCCGGGCCGCGTCCAGCAGGAAGTCGGGCGGCGCGTCGGCCGGGAAGCCCTGGCCGAGGTTCACCGCGCCGTACTGCGCGGCGAGGCGGCTCATGCGGGCGAACACACTTTCCTGCGAGGCCAGGGCACGGGACAGCAGCTGGGGCATGCGTGCAGTGTGGACCTGCCGCGCCCACGCTGCCCGCAGCGGATCAGACGACCCCGCACCGGGACACCACGCCGGGCCGACGTGAACCCATGTCCAACCCCCGGCGGGTACGCTGCGGGAGCACCACAGTCCAGTTCCCCAGGAGGAGCCCGCCATGATCAAGCTCACGGTGCTGTACGGCACGCCCACCGACCCCGCCGCCTTCGACGCGTACTACCACGGCACGCACCTGCCGCTGGTCCATCCCATCCCTGGCCTGCGCCGCGCCGAGGTCGCCCGCGTGGTCGGCACGCCGGACGGCAGCGCGCCCGCGCACCACCTGATCGCCGAGCTGTACTTCGACGACCTGGCCGCGTTCCAGGCGGGCATGGGCGGCCCCGAGGGGCAGGCCGCGGCCGCCGACATCCCGAACTTCGCCACGGGCGGCGCGACCCTGCTGATCAGCGAGGTGCTGGGCTGATCAGCAGGGTGCTGGGCTCCTAGCGTTCCGCGCCGGCCCCCCTGGCGGACGAGCGCCCGGCCCGCGCGAGCAGCGCCAGCGTGGGCAGGCGCACCGCAGCAGCCAGCGCCAGCGCGGCGCGCACGCCCCACACGTTCCCCGCCAGCCCGAACAGCGGCCCGCAGCTGACCTGCCCCAGCGCGTCGGCCTGCGCGGCGAAGGAGTTCACGGTGGCGCGCGACCCCGGCGCGAGGCCGTGGTTCAGCCACGCGGCGTACAGCGGCGAGTACAGGCCGCGCAGCACGCCGTGCACGAGCAGCGCGGCGGCCGCCCACCCGAAGCCCGGCGCGAATGCGAAGGCCAACAGCGCCCCCACCGAGCCGGCCAGCACAACCCGCAGCGTGCGCGCCACCCGCCGCGCGTCACCCAGGTCGAGGCGGCGGCGCAGCGGCTCGATCACTGCCCAGCCGACCACGGCCCCCGCGAGACTCAGGGCCACGAACCAGTCGGACGTCCCCAGCGTCACGCCGCCCAGCGCGGCGGGCAGACCGGTCTCGCGCAGCAGCAGGAACTCGTGCAGGCGGTCGATCGCCTCGGTGCTCGCGCCGTACAGCCCGGCCGCCACGATCAGGGTGCCCAGAAAGGCGCTGCCGCGTACGGCTTTCGCTCCGTCCCTCAGGGGCGCGCTCAGGGCCGCCCACGTGGAGCGCTCCTCCCGCGCGGCGGGGCGGAAGCCGGTCTCGGGCATGCGCAGCGCGAGGTACGCCCCGACGAGCAGCGCCGCCCCCCCGCCCGCGAGCGTCGCAGCGGCCGGGCCGCCCCAGCGCGCCAGCAGCGCCGCGCCGAGCACGCCCGCGATCCCCGCCACGCGCCCGTACTGCCCGCCCAGCAGCAGCGCCCCGCCCAGGCGCTCCTCGCCGAGCTCGTCGGCCAGCCACGCCTGCTGCGCGCCGCTCAGGCAGGTGTACCCCGCCGCGCTGACCACCTGCGCGGCCACGATCACCCCGAACACCGGAAACGAGCCCACCAGCAGCAGCCCCACGCCCAGCAGCGCGCAGCCCAGCACGATCGACAGCCGGCGCGAATACACGTCCGCCAGGACGCCGGTGGGCACCTCCAGCATGAAGGCCGCGCCCTCCAGCGCCGCGCCGATGAGCAGCAGCTGCAGGGGCGAGAGGCCCACCACCTGCACGAAATACACGCCCTGGAGCGTGAACGCCAGGGCAAACGCGAAGGCCAGACCGGCCTCCATGACGAGAAAGACCCGCAGCGGATGGCGGGATGAACGATCGGACATGGGGTTCCTCGGGGAGATCACGCGGGGCCGCAGGGCCACCACGGCAGGGCGGAGCGACACGGATCACCGACCGACCCCCACAGCCGCCCCGCGCTCAACACAGCGGGACGGAGCGGCCCGTCGCCGCTCGGACACGGCGCGGGCACGACTTCGGATGGGGGTCAGGTCAGGATTGGCATGGTCGATCACGCCCCGCGGAGCGGGACACGGGCAGCGTACCCACGCGCCGCCCGCGCGGCATCCGCCACATGGCGCAGCGGGCGGGGCGGCCCCGGACACCGGCCGCCCCGCTCCCCTCCTCGCAGTTACTCCGGGCCGCGCGACCTCACCTCGCTGACCGCCGGACAGTTCACGATGAAGCCCGACGGGCCCCATGCGCCGCCGCCGGGCACGGTCACCGCGCCCGCCGATGCGAGAGCCTCCACCTTCCCGAAGTCCGTCTGGCGCAGGTTCGTCCCGGCGGCCACGGCGGCGTCCGTCCACACGGTCACGTGCACGTTCCACAGCGGCGAGTACTCGTCGTCGCGGGGGAACTCCTCCAGCACGTTCAGGGGGCTGCCCTCGCCGCGCAGCGCGGAGGTCAGGCCCTGGCGCTGCGGGTTGTCCGCGCCCGTCTGCCCGTTGATGAACAGTGCCAGGCCGCTGCGGGCCGTCTGTCCGCCGCCATTCAGGCCCGGCGCGGCGTCCAGGGCCGGGGCCAGGGTCACGCCCTCCAGGGCCGCGGCGTCGCTGGCGCTGGCGTCCAGCGAGACGTAGTAGACCTCGTTGCCGTCGTAGAAGCCCTCGGTCTCCTGCAGGGTCACGCGGTGGCGGGCGGCGTTCACGCTGACCACCTTGGTGTGCTGCCCGGTGGGGTTGCTGACGTGCGAGGCGTTCAGGACGATGCCGCCCGGCAGCTCGATCAGCGGCGAGTAGCCGGCCTGCCCCACCTCGCCCGGTTGCAGGGCGGCGGGCGGGAAGCCGCCGGGGCCGGGCGTCACGACCCGGTCGGGCCGGAAGTCCACGGTGGCGTTCACGCTGAGCCGGCCGCCGCGCAGGGTGGCCTTCTGGGTGGCGGCGGTGCCGGCCGCCCTGGCCAGGTTCGGCGCGTAGTTCACGCCCAGGATGCGCGCCACGTCCCGGTCGGACGCCTCGGTGACCACGAAGCCGAAGCTCTGGCCACCGCTGCGGCCCTCGTACAGCGGCAGCGTGATCTGGTCGAGTTCCGGGTCTTCCTTCCCGCGCAGGTACACGACGCGTTTTTCCTTCCCCTGAGCCGCTAGGGACTGGGCGCTCAGGTCGTCGGTGGGCCCCGCCTGAGCGGCCAGGGCGGTGATCTCGGTCATCATCCGGGCGTGTTCGTCGGGCTGCGGCGCGACGGAACCGCAGGCCGCCAGGGACAGGGCCAGCGTGACCAGGGCAGTGGGTCGGAACATGGGAAACCTCCGGGGGACTGCTGCGGTGCATGGGGCACCGGCCGCCGCGCGGTGGGCGCAGACGGAGAAGGGCGGACGGACACGGGCCAAATCGACGTCGACCACGGCGTCCACAGGACACCGGGGACAGGCCCCGGCTCAGGGTGTGGTGATCACCGACAGGGGTACGGGGGTGGGGGGCGGAGGGTTCAACGCCCGCTCCCTCCTCTCCGGTTCCACTCCACTGTGCATAACCATGCATACACCGCTCACGCCCCCCAGCCCCATCCGTGACATACTCACTCTCTGGAATGCCCAAGCGTACTGACCTGAACACGATCCTTATCCTCGGCAGCGGGCCCATCCAGATCGGGCAGGCGGCCGAGTTCGACTATTCGGGCACGCAGGCCCTGAAGGCCCTGAAGAAGGAGGGCTACCGCGTCGTGCTGGTGAACTCCAACCCGGCGACGATCATGACCGACCCCGATCTGGCGGACGCCACGTACCTGGAGCCGCTGACGCCAGCGTTCGTGGAGCGCGTGATCGCCAAGGAGAAGCCGGACGCGCTGCTGCCCACGCTGGGCGGGCAGACGGCCCTGAACCTCGCCATGGATCTGCACGAGCAGGGCATCCTGGAGAAGTACGGCGTGGAGCTCATCGGGGCGGGGGTCGAGGCGATCAAGAAGGGCGAGGACCGCGAGCTGTTCCAGGCGGCCATGAAGAAGATCGGCGTGGAGACGGCGCGCGGGCAGATGGTGCACTCCATGGACGAGGCCGTCGCGTACCAGAAGGAGATCGGCCTGCCCATCGTCATCCGGCCCTCGTTCACGCTGGGCGGCACGGGTGGCGGCATCGCGCACACGTACGAAGACTTCCTGAAGATCACCGAGGGCGGCCTGCGCGACAGCCCCGTGACCAGCGTGCTGCTGGAGGAAAGCATCCTGGGGTGGAAGGAGTACGAGCTGGAGGTCATGCGCGACACGGCCGACACGGTCGTGATCATCACCTCCATCGAGAACTTCGACCCGATGGGCGTGCACACCGGCGACAGCATCACCGTGGCCCCGGCGCAGACGCTCAGCGACGTGGAGTACCAGCGGCTGCGCGACCAGAGCCTCGCCATCATCCGCGAGATCGGCGTGGACACGGGCGGCAGCAACATCCAGTTCGCCGTGAACCCGAAGGACGGCCGCGTGATCGTGATCGAGATGAACCCCCGCGTGAGCCGCTCCTCCGCGCTGGCGAGCAAGGCGACGGGCTTCCCCATCGCCAAGATCGCCGCGCTGCTGGCGGTCGGGTATCACCTCGACGAGCTGAAGAACGACATCACCCGCATCACGCCCGCCAGCTTCGAGCCGAGCATCGACTACGTGGTCACGAAGATCCCGCGCTTCGCGTTCGAGAAGTTCCCCGGCACGTCCGACGCGCTGGGCACGCAGATGCGCTCCGTGGGCGAGGTCATGGCGATCGGCCGCACCTTCAAGGAGAGCCTCCAGAAGGCCATGCGCTCGGTGGAGTCCGACGTGCGCGGGGCCTTCGCCGCCATGAGCGACGACGATCTGCGCGGGCTGCTGTACGGCAATCCCCGCCGCCTGGAGGCCGTGCTGGAACTCCTGCGCCGGGGCGAGACCCCGGAGGCCCTGTTCGACGCCACGAAGATCGACCCGTGGTTCCTGGGGCAGCTCAGGGAGATCATCGACGCCGAGAAGGAACTCCTCGACCTGGGGCCCATTGCCGAGTGGAAGTACGAGATCTGGCGCGAGGTCAAACGCCTGGGCTTCAGCGACGCGCGCATCGGCGAGATCGTCGGCTTGAAGGAACTGGAGGTGCGCGCCATCCGCAAGGACGCGAAGGCCGTGCCCGTGTACAAGACCGTGGACACCTGCGCCGCCGAGTTCGAGGCGCACACCCCCTACCACTACAGCACCTACGAGTGGGAGGACGAGGTCACCGCCACCGACAAACCCAAGGTCGTGATCCTCGGCAGCGGCCCCAACCGCATTGGCCAGGGCGTGGAGTTCGACTACGCCACCGTGCACGCCGTGTGGGCGCTTCAGGAGGCCGGGTACGAGACCATCATGGTCAACTCGAACCCCGAGACGGTCAGCACCGACTACGACACCGCCGACCGCCTGTACTTCGAGCCGCTGACGTTCGAGGACGTCATGAACATCGTCGAGCACGAGAAACCCGTGGGCGTGATCGTGCAGCTGGGCGGCCAGACCCCCCTGAAACTGGCCCGCCGCCTGGCCGAGGCCGGGGCACCGATCATCGGCACCAGCGTGGACGCCATCGACGAGGCCGAAGACCGCGCCTCCTTCAACGCGCTGTGCGAACGCCTGGGCCTGCCGCAGCCGCTCGGGAAGGTCGCGCAGACGCCGGATCAGGCCGCCGCGCTCGCCACGGAACTCGGCTTCCCGCTCATGGCCCGCCCCAGCTACGTCCTGGGGGGCCGCGCCATGCGCACCGTCCGCAGCATGGACGAACTCAGCACGTACCTGTCCGAGGTGTACGCCGCCGTCGAGGGGCAGCCCAGCATCCTCCTCGACCAGTTCCTGGAAGGCGCGCTGGAACTCGACGTGGACACCCTCTGCGACGGCGAGCGGGCCGTGGTCATGGGCATCATGGAGCACGTCGAGGCCGCCGGCGTCCACAGCGGCGACAGCGCGTGCATCCTGCCCCCCGTGAACCTGAGCGCCGAGCTGCTGGCCCGCGTGAAGGCCGACACGGAACGCCTCGCGCTGGAACTCGGCGTGCGCGGCCTGATGAACGTCCAGTGGGCCGTCAAGGACGGCACCGCGTACATCCTGGAAGCCAACCCGCGCGCCAGCCGCACCGTCCCGTTCGTGTCCAAGGCCGTGAACCACCCCCTCGCCAAGAGCGCCGCCCGCATTGCCGTCGGGCACACCCTGGAGCAGATCGGGCTTGTTGATACGCCCACGCCCGGCATGTACTCCGTGAAGGAAGTGCACCTGCCGTTCCTGAAGTTCGCGGGCGTGATCCCCACCCTGGGCCCCGAGATGAAGAGCACCGGCGAGAGCATGGGCATCGACAGCGACCCCTACCTCGCGTACTACCGCGCGCAGATCGGCGCGAAGAGCAACGTGCCCACCCAGGGAACGGCCCTGCTGATCGGCGACGGCCTGGACGACGTGGCCGCCAGCCTGGAGGACACCGGCCTGACCGTCATCCGCGAACAGGACGGCGACAAGCTCCCCGACCTGCTGATCGACGTGACCGGCAGCCGCCTGCTGCGCACCGCCCTGGAACGCGGCGTGCCCATCGTGAGCACCAGGGAAGCTGCCGAGTGGACGGCGAAGGCGATTGCCGCCGCGAAGGGCGCGGAGCTGGGCGTGAAGAGCTTGCAGGAGTGGGTCAGAGGGTAGGGAATGACCCGATATGCCGAAACTCTGCGCTTGCTTGCCACGCTGCCCGCTCCGCAAGCATTCGCAGGGATTCAGCGTGAGCGCATCACTGTGTATAGCGCCGAGATCGGTATTCCCTTCCCCCCGTCGCTCCTTGAGTGGTTGATCCATGCCAACGGAGCGTCTGTGGAGTCTCAGTACCTTGTCGGCATCGACGGCACTCTCCCTACCGACATGCCTTCTCTTTACACCTTGCATCCCAACTGGAAGGCGGCCGGGCTGATTCCCGTTGCCAGTGACGGCTGCGGAAATCATTACGTCATCGCCACCCGGCAGGAATACGGCAAGGGGTGTCCCGTCCTGTTCATTGACCACGAGAGAAACGCAGATATTCCAGACTTTCTGGTCGCGTCAGATTTCAGCATCTTTGTGAGCGAGTTCGTCCGACGCGAAGCGAATGGCAGCAACGGCTGGCCGTTCGACCCGCAGAGCACACTTCGGATCGACCCGAACCTGGCCAGTTTCTCGGGTGCTCCGCTGCCCTGGTCGAACTGACTCAATGACGTCCAACATTGGCGCGTTGTTCGGGCAGATCCATACCGTGCTGCCGCAGTCACAGCGGGCAGCAAAAATCAAGCGTGTCATCTGTAGGCGGGGGGCCTTACAACAGGTGGCAGCTCAGGCACGTGCCTGACGGGAGGAACACCATGAAACACGTCCGTAAACTGCTGTTCATCACCGCCGCCGCTCTTGTGACCACAGGCACCCTGGGCACGGCCAGCGCGGAAGGCTGGTGGGGCTCCTGCCAGGTTCTGGCCTCGGGCCGCGTCATCTGCCACGCCAACTGAGCCGCGCATTGCAACTTTGAGCCCCGCTTCGGCGGGGTTTTTCGTAGAGTGACGTATCGAGAATGAGCACGCGGGAAGCCGCCGAGTGGACGGCAAAGGCGATTGCAGCGGCGAAGGGGCAAGAGTTGGGAGTGCGGAGCTTGCAGGAGTGGGTGAGGGCTTAACGATGCATTTAAATTCCTCACAGTCCTTCTACTGTGCTCGGAATTATATGCCGTCGCAACTTACGATAAGTTTATGGCAGAGCATTCAGATTTGTTCGCGGAAATAGTTAGTGAGATCATATTTAACAAGAGGGCTGCTGTTAGGGAAACGCACCAGTTTACCTATCTTAAGCATAACTCAGATTTATGTCCGTTAGTTGAGAGGAAGCTCAGTCATATCCGCGATGCCTTTCTGAAGCATTCAGCTATTTCGTATGATGTTCAAGGTTTTGGGGATCAGGGAACCGATGTATTACTAAAATATAAGTATGGAAATTCGGCAAACTGGAAATATATTTCAATACAAATCAAATCACATGACGATTTGGGGAAAAAAGGCGTAGAGGAAAACCTTCAAGCACAGCTTTTCAAAATTCAAACAGAGTATGGAGCGGAACTTGAGCACATCTACCTAATTACTTGTTATAGCTTGAAAGATAGGCTGAGAGTGGATACGGCCAGAAGGATAGCTAAGTCGATTGCAAATTCACCGAAAATTTCGCTTGTTAGTCCTGATTATGCCGCTCCCTTTATAATTATAAGCAGCAACAGAGTTAGTGCAATTATAGATTCATATCTTAATAAAGACGATGCGGTTCTTAAGCGAGCCAGAGATGAATTGTGGGCTAAAACGCCGCTTCAGAGATATATATTAATTAGAATCTTAGTTCTATTTTATGTCGATAACAACTACCTGTTAATTGACGCTTCCGGAATCTCTGAAATCTCTGACATCAAGGAATTTGCCTCCCTAATTCCAGACTATATCGATGACTATATGCTTGCACTAGTCTATGGGGACAAAATTAATCCCAAAGATTACGATATCAATATCAAGTTAGATAGAGCCAGATCATGTTTTATAAGAACTTTAGATTCATTGGAAGGTTTGTCGGAGTCAATACAGACCGATGATGCAACTTTTGGACTCAGATCGATAGCTATGGAGCAATGTCTTGGTTTAATTACTATCATTATTTCCGGAAACATAAAATACGGATACTCGAAATCCGCGCTGACAAAATATGTATTCACCTATCTAAATTGCCTTGGTGAGTATACAAATCCAGGGTTAGACGGTTTTATAAATCAAGATCTAGATAATGAAAGTTTTTGAGCTTGACAAACCGATGAAATATGTTTAATGATAGGCCGAACACTGGATCATCCGCTCAAAACGCATTTCTACTATTTTTATCGATGCAAATTCTCACCAATTAGGTAAGGTAGATAGCCCTAGTTGAACGTAGAGCTAATTCATGTCTGGTAGATATTTAACTCCGCACTGCCGATTCGGCTTTCGCCCAAATGTACTCTACGTAGATAATGAAGGCAAGTGCAGCAACGAAAGCGCAGATGCTAAGGTTACAGACGTTGCGAGAATGGATGGTTTAAGAGGCGTTCACCTTTAACTGCTTTATATTTATCCCCGATCTCAAGAGAAAATGATTTCGGGGGTTTCATCAACTATCGAGTAGATTCGGCATGGGCTCACTTTCTCGAAATATACTTTCGACATACAAAAGTCGTGGCCGATTATCAGAATCGACTTCGTATTGACCATTTACCGACACTCTATGGCCTAAGTAGCTGCGAATTTTACTTTCTAAAGACTCTTCATAAATACATCGTATCATTTGTCTATCTTCTAAACCTTCAACAGATCGGACTTCAAACCTACGCTGGTCTAAATCTATTTCTCTTATACTTCCAATAAAATTACCCGACTTAGTCACTGAACTAGATGTAGGCTTATCAGAGATTTGACGAGCCCTGTTCCTGTCCTTGGTTTCCAATTTCACTGGTTTATACAAGTCGCCTCCAACACGGCCGTGTATAGAAAGCCGAGCTATATCCGATTGACTCGATGGGCTCAAATTACCAACTGCGCGCAAAGCAGCATCACGCAAAGCAGGATCAATCATCATCTGGCTTTCAAAGTCAGATATGTCATTATGAACTAAATTACTGGCCAAGACTATTGAATCCATTGCAGTCTTTACATCCCTCGCAATTTCTTCACCGCCAATGAATATGCCAGTTTCAGCAGTTTTTGGAGCAGCCAATCCGAAATATACGCTACCCGCAGCCATCCCAGTAAGTTCAGGCTCAAAACGCTTGGGAATTCTTTTCTTGACAGATCCATTAATTGTCTTTACAATTTTGTTTACTTCGTTTTTCGATTGATTCATAAGTGAACTTACTATTGAAACCGGGACGCCGTTTAGCTCAATCCCCTCTCCCTCTGCGCCTATAATTAGATCAGAAGTATCAAGGATTTTGGCCATTGGGTAATCTGAAACTATCAAGTTAAATAACATTCCGTGCAGCTTATCAACTGCGCTCTTAATTTCTTCACTGGTATATTCTCCATCGGAAGATGAAAGGCCAAGATAAAAAATCTGATTCTCTAGGATTAGCACTTTATCCGATAGATCCTTTACCCAGGCGCCTCGGAATTCATCAAGATAACTTTTCATATCGCTACCTTTACAATACCCTTTCTATGGTCGGGCGGCAACCCTTTGTCAAAAGCATCCTTCGCGCGAAGCCGTTGAAAGTAGTCGATTAAGTCGTTCTGACCACCAGTCTGGTTCGCTGGCTCCCAGAAATGGCAATCAAGATTAAATCTTTGAGCTATAAGATCTGAACGCCTGATGAGCCACCTATTTTCCTCCCAAAAATCTAGAGCGCGAGCTTTGATCATTTCATGCGAATTGGATTTGGGCAATTCTACAACAATATCGATATCACTTGGCCGATCCTTAGACGTAACAAAACTTCCGTCAATATAAACTGCCAAAGCACATCCCAGGCTCCGCAAAGACTGCATATACAACGTTAGACCATTCAGGAAATTGGATCTAATGGCATCATCTTGATATTTTTCAAGCAGAGCGAGATAAGATACTAGGTAAATTCCACTAGGTAGCAGTCCGTTAGGATCTAGCTCAGGAATGCCCTCTACTTCAATAGCGGGGATTGGATATTGGGAAGTCAACAGTACCTCCATATGTATCGAATTGTTCGACAGAGAAATTCTACATCTTTGGACTATCAGTCAAGCGCCACTTTGCCGCCCTCCAGGCAGAGCTTGGACTGAAGCGTGTCTACGTAGCAATTTTCCACCCGTCTCCGCTTCAGCTTTCGCCCGTGGTGGGGGCGGGCGGGGGGTTGGGGCTACAACGCCAGGTGCAGTCTGATTCGGGCGTCCAGTTCGCGCATCAGGTCTTCGGGCACGTGGCCCAGGCGTCGGCGCACGCGGGACAGGGCAATGGAACCGATCAATTCCGTCTGCGCCTTGGTGTCCTGATTCAGCCCCGTGCGTTCGGTCGGGAGCAGCAGCTGAAAGCCATAGAGGCTGTTCAGGTTGGCGGTGAGCGGAATGACCGTGATCGCGTCCGCTCCAGCATTGGCGGCATTGTTGGTGATGACCACAGCGGGCCGGACAACATCGGCTTCCGCACTGCGGGCTGGGCCGAACTCGATCAGCAGAATGTCACCCCGGCGGATCAGCCCTGAATACGGCCGGGCTACCATTCCACGGTTCCGCAAAAAGCGCTCCACCGTTCCATTTCCGCCCGACCGTATTTCTGCCCCTGCTCGCTTCGCTCGGATGATCTGCCGATCATCGGGGTTCTTTTTACATCCATTCGCTGCCGTCGCTGGGTTCCAGGCCATCGGTGTTGCCTTCCAGAAGGCGGGCGCGTTCCGGGTTGTTCTCCCTTGCCAGGGCGGCGTAGTCCTCGGCCAGTTGCTGGTCACGCAGGGCCTGAACAGCCTTGAGCACGGCCTCGCTGCGGCTGCTCAGGTGGTGGGTCTGCTGGTACTGCTCCAGATAACGGGCAGCGTCAGGGGGAAGACTGATGGTCATACGCTGGGCAGGATCGGAAGCCATGACTTCATACTACCGTTCATACTTGTCCGCATACGCTGACCTTTGCCGGCTCGGGATGGATGCTGTGTCAGCTTCTGCCGCAGCCCTCTGGCGTATTGCCTCCGCTGCCCGGTCGCGGCAGCATGGTGGCCATTCCAGAAGGGGGGGCAGCATGGACAGACCGCTGGCGGGCCGGGTGGCCCTGGTCACGGGGGGCAGTCGGGGCGTGGGGCGCGGCGTGGCGCTGGGCCTGGGCGAGGCGGGCGCGACCGTGTACGTGACGGGCCGGACGCTGCGGGGCCGCAGTGCAGACGTGCCGCAGGTGGGCGGGTCGCTGGAGGACACGGTGGCCGACTTGGAACGCCTGGGCGGCGTGGGCGTGCCCGTGGTGTGCGACCACCGGGACGACGCGCAGGTGCGGGCGCTGGCCGAGCGCCTGGGGCACGAGCACGGGCAGCTGGACGTGCTGGTGAACAACGTGTGGGGCGGGTACGAGGGCCTGCACGCGTGGGACAACCGGGGGCAGACGTGGAACGCGCCGTTCTGGGAGCAGCCCCTGACGCTGTGGGACGACATGTTCACGGCGGGCGTGCGGGCGCACTACGTGGCGTCGGCGGTGTGCGCGCCCCTGCTGATCGCGGCGGGGGGGCTGGTGGTGAACATCTCGTTCTTCGCGGGACAGCGGCACCGGGGGCAGGAGAACGTGCCGTACTTCCTGGCGAAGAACGCCGACGACCAGATGGCGCGGGCGCTGGCGAACCACCTGCGGCCGCACGGGGTGACGGCCGTGTCGCTGTACCCGGGACTGGTGCGCACCGAGGGCGTGCTGCTGGCCCCCGAGGGGGCCTTCGATTTCAGCAATTCGGAGTCGCCGCAATTCCTGGGGCGGGCGGTGGCGGCGCTGGCAGGCGACCCGCAGCACCTGTCGCGCACCGGGCAGGTGCTGGTGGCGGCAGAACTGGCGCAGGAATACGGCTTCACGGACGTGGACGGCTCCGTGCCACGCTCGGTGCGGGCGGAGTACGAGAACGGCGGGTAGTAGGGAGCGTCCGACCATCTCCCCCTGCCCCGTTCCGACCTTCGCCCGTGGTGTCGGGAGCAGGAAACGAGTCCACTGGAGACATGCAGAAATTCCTGTTGACCGTGACCCTGGGACTGGGCCTGGCGTGGGCCGCTCCGGTGGCCGGGCGGATGGTCGAGGTGCTGGACACCGCCGGGCGCGTGGTGGCGACCGGAACCCTGAGCGGGCACCTGACCGTGCGCGGCGACCTGGACGCAGCCCGGACGGTGCGCGTGAGCACGACCGTGAACGGCGTGACGACCGTGCGGGTGTTCACGCTGGCCGGCCCGATCACCGCCCGCGATCCGGAGGCCGAGCGCCTGGGCGTGAGCGTGAGCGGCCGCGTGCTGACGCTGGAGTCGGCACTGGACGGGCCGGGCGGGCGGAACGGTGCTGCGCCGGCGACCCGGACGACCCCGGCGCGCGGCGGCGCGGACGACGGTACGGGGCACGACGCGGGCGACGACCACGGCGGGCGCTCGGGCGGGCCCCGGTCGGGTGGGCACGGAGCCGATGACGGGCCGGGGCACGACGCCGGGGACGACCACGGGGGCAGGGGGCGCGGGCACGGTGGCAGCAGCGGTGGCCACAACGGCGGGCATCACTGAGCCACCGGACGACCGGTCAAGGTCATGGAATTCTCAGGGCGGGTTCATGGACGGTCAGGACACACCTGTCACGCTGGCCCGATGAGAATGCACATGAGAACGGGCGTGCTGGGTCTGACCGTGCTGGGCCTGGGGATGGGCCTGGCCGACGCCGCGACGGCGTACACGACGACGGCCACCAATCTGCGGCGCACGGCCTCGCTTCAGGGCCGGGTGCTGGATACGGTGCCCGGCAACACGCTGCTGACCGTGGCGTGCAGCGGGCAGTGGTGCCGCACGTCGTATGGCGGGCAGGGCGGGTACGTGTCGCGCTCGCTGCTGAAGTCGTTCACACGGAGTGCGCCGGTCTCCGGGGTGTTCTACGCCAGCTGCGGCGCGCTGCGGGCCCAGGGCAAGGCCCCCATCCGGCTCGGGCAGCCGGGCTACCGCGTGGGCCTGGACTCGGGGCGCAACGGCGTGGCCTGCGACGCGGGCGATCGCTGACGATCCGGACATGCGGGCGGGGACGGGCGATGGTGCGCCACGTTCCCGCTTCGCTTTTTAAAGCAGTGTAGAATTGCCGCATGACGTCCTTCGCTCCCAGCACCCCCGGTCACCTGCGCGTCGATATCTGGTCAGACATCGCGTGTCCGTGGTGCTACGTCGGCAAGCGCCGCCTGGAGTCGGCCCTGGCCGACTTCCCGCACGCCGGCGAGGTCGAGGTGGTGTGGCATGCCTTCGAGCTCGATCCGCAGGCCCCGCTGGACACGCCGCAGAGCATGGCGCAGCTGCTGGCGGGCAAGTACGGCCGCAGCATTCCCGAGGCCCAGGGCATGATCGACGGCATGACCCGCACGGCGGCGGGCGAGGGCCTGACTTACGACCTGAACGGAGCGCACCGCACGAACACCTTCCTGGCGCACCAGCTGATCCATCTCGCGGCCACGCGGGGCCTCCAGGGCGCCATGAAGGAACGCCTGCTGAGCGCCTACATGACCGAGCGCGAACACGTAGGGCAGGTGGAGACCCTGGTGCGCCTCGCGCAGGAGGTCGGCCTGGACGCGGCCGAGGTGCGCGAGGCCCTGAGGGCGGGCACCCACGCCGACGCCGTGCGCCAGGACGAGGCCCAGGCCCACGCGCTAGGCATCACGGGCGTGCCGTTCTTCGTGCTGGGCGGCAAGTATGGCGTGAGCGGTGCCCAGAGCCCCGAGGTGCTGCGCGGCGCCCTGGATCAGGTCTGGGCCGAGACGCACCCCGCGCCCCTGGTGCGCCTGGACGCCCCGGCCGCCGAGGGCTGCGAGGACGGCGCGTGCGACGTGCCCGTGGCCGCGACCACCGGATCGCGCGCGTAATACCGAACGACACCGGTGACCCGCTCTGCCCTGAACCAGGGGCACAGCGGGTCATCGGTGTGCCCGGGTATCAGGCCAGGCCGGGTATCAGGCCGGGCCGGGTGTCAGGCGGCCGGTGGGGGCGCCGCTGTCGTCCTCGCTGCTGCGGGTGGCGCCTTCCAGGGGGGGCAGGGTGCCGCCGGCCATGATGGTCTGCAGCTCCTCGCCGCTCAGGGACTCGCGGGCCACGAGTTCGTCGGTCAGGCGGTGCAGCAGGTGGGCGTGCTCGCCCAGCAGCTTCAGGGCCCGCTCGTACTGCCCGTTCAGGATGTGCCCCAGCTCCGCGTCGATCTGCGCGGCGGTGTGGTCGCTGTAGTTGCCCTGCTGCGGCCCGTAGCCCAGATAGTTGCCGCCGTCCTGCGCCAGCGCCAGCTGCCCGACCTCGCTCATGCCCCACTCGGTGACCATGCGCCGGGCCAGGTTGGTGGCCTGCTGGAAGTCGTTCGCGGCTCCGGTCGTGATCTGCCCGGTGGCGACCTGCTCGGCGGCGTGGCCGGCCAGGGCCACACAGATGCGGTCGAGCAGTGCCGTGCGGGTGTGGTGCATGCGGTCTTCCGGGGTGTACAGGGCGCTGCCCAGGCTGCGGCCACGCGGCACGATGGTCAGCTTGTGCGCCTTGTCGGCGTGCGGCAGCAGCTGCGCGGCGAGGGCATGGCCGACCTCGTGGTACGCCGTGACTGTCCGGTCGGCTTCCCGCACCACCAGCGACCGCCGTTCCGGCCCCATCAGCACCCGGTCTCTGGCCTCGTCCACGTCCCGCGCCGTGATCCGGTTGCGCCCACTCCGCGCCGCCAGCAGCGCGGCCTCGTTCAGCAGGTTCTCCAGATCCGCTCCCACCATCCCCGCCGTGCGCCGCGCCACCACCCCCAGATCCACCGACGCGTCCAGCGGCTTCTTGCGCGCGTGGATCCGCAGGATCATCTCCCGCCCCCGCACGTCCGGCGCATCCACCACCACCTGCCGGTCAAACCGCCCGGGACGCAGCAGCGCGGCGTCCAGCACGTCGGGGCGGTTGGTGGCGGCCAGGATGATGACCTCCTGTCCGGAGCCGAAGCCGTCCATCTCGACGAGCAGCTGATTGAGGGTCTGTTCGCGTTCGTCGTTGCCGCCCTGCACACTGATGCCGCGTTTTCTCCCGACGGCGTCGATCTCGTCGATGAAGACGATGCACGGCGCGGACTTGCGGGCCTGCTCGAAGAGGTCGCGGACGCGGGCGGCCCCGACGCCGACGAACATCTCGACGAAATCCGACCCGGAAATACTGAAGTACGGGACTTTGGCCTCGCCGGCGACGGCCTTGGCGAGGAGGGTCTTCCCACTGCCGGGGGGGCCGACGAGGAGGACGCCGTGGGGGATGCGGGCGCCGAGGGAGTGGTACTTGTCGGGGGAGCGCAGGAAGTCGACGACTTCCTGGAGGTCGGCCTTGGCCTCGTCGCAGCCGGCGACGTCCTGGAAGGACAGCTTGATCTGCCCCTCCGCGATCACCGCCGCCTTCGACTTCCCGAAGGTTCCGGCAGCGTCCGTCCCGCTCCCCTGTCGGCTGCGCAGCAGCACGATGACCAGCCCCACGATCAGGGCCAGGGTCAGCAGGATGCTCAGCACGCCCAGCACGCTCAGGCGGGCCGGGGGCAGATACGACACGTTGACCCCCGCCGCCTGGAGCGCATCGAGTTTGACGACCGGGTCGCTGGCCAGGGTGCGGGTCTGGTATTCCTGGCCGTCTCGCAGCCGGCCGCTCAGCGCCAGCGTGCCGTTCTGCGCCGAGATGCGGGCCTCGGCGACCTCGCCGCGCCGCAGGGCCGCCGTGAAATCCGTGAGATCCAGGCCATTGCCCGTGTTCCGGGGCAGTGCGAAGGCCAGCACCAGCAGCACCACGGCTCCCGCGAACAGGCCCCACATCCACATGGGACGTTTCACGAGGACACACCCGCACGCTCAGTCATGCCCCAGTGTATGCCTGCACCGCTGCACCCGACTGCGACGGAGGCCCCCACTCCGGGGGCACGGAGCGGCGTTCACCCTTCCTTGCTCCACGGGGGGTGAACCGCGCGTGGCACAGGGCCCACGGGACATTCCGGGCAGAAAGCTGTCAGATTCGCACGTCATACTCGTCGGCATGCTGTCTGAAGTCCGACGCCGCCAGAACCACGCCCACCGGCACCGAAGTCCGGCCCTCCTGACTGCGCTGTGCCTGCTGCTGCCGCCTGCTCAGGGCGGCACACTGCTGGGGCTGGCGGCCGGACTGGTCGCCGCCACCGCCGTGGCCAGCGCCGCGCCGATCTCGGCGGGTTCGGTGCAGCTGACCTTCTCGGTCGACCAGCCCGCCGCATACGTGAACGGCGAGACCGGCGGGTGGACGAATCCCCCGCGCGTGATCGGAGGCCGCACCATGCTGCCCCTGCGGGAGGCGGCGGCGCTGCTGGGCCGCCCCATCAGTCCGGGCGGCCAGGGCGGCGCGGTGCAGCTGGGGCGCCTGAGTGTGGACACCCGCACCAGCTCGGCGGCCCTGGGCGGCGCCGCCCAGCCGGCGGGCACGGTCGCCACCGTGGGGGGCGTGCTGTATATCAGCGTGCGCACCCTGGCCGATGCCCTGAACGCCAATCTGGTCGCGGCCGACGATTCGGGCCGCACCCTGACCCTGACCGCGCTGCGCGACGGCGGCAATCCCCTGAGCCCGCAGGCCCGCTTCTCGACCGACAAGGCCGTGTACGCGCCGGGCGAGCGGGTCGTGTACACCGAGTATGCCTTTGATCCGGACGGCGCGGACATCACCTCGCGCCGCTGGGCCGGGCGGCAGGAGGCGTACTTCCAGCCGGGCACGTACACGGTCACCCTGAGCGTCACGAACAGCCGGGGCCTGCAGAGCCCACCCTACACGCGCACCATCCGGGTCGAGGGCAATCCCATCGACACACCGCTGACCTACGCGCTGAAGTACGCGCTGCCCGGCGACGCCTTCCCGGACGCGCAGGTGCTGTCGTATCCGGCCGCGCGGCCCACGCCGGTCGGCGGCGACACCGCGCCCCTGATCTTCAGTGACAGCCCCGAGGTGCCCACCACCAGCGGCGTGCTGTATCAGGACACCGTCACCGGCCGGGCGCGGGTGCTGGCGTACCACCTCAACGGTCTGGGCCGCCCCGCCCGGCTGTACGTGCTGGCCCGCAACCTGGGGGCGCGGCCCGTGGACGTCCACACCCGGCGCCTGGGCGAGACTGCCCCCACCCGGATCGAGGGTACGCTCGGCCAGGTCACGCTGATGGAATACTTCGCGTCCCAGGGCGGCCCCACCCTGAGCCTCGCGCCGGGGCAGACGGCCGCCGTGTACGCCAGCCCCACCCTGAATCCCGGCAGCGGCGTGAACGTCATGCAGGATCTGGAGGCCACCGGCAGCGTGGAACTGACCATCTTGATGCTGGAGGACACCCTGCCGCCCACCGCCCAGGTCGCGCAGCAGTTGCCGTACCTGAAGCCCGACGGCCGCCACGTGCGCGGCACCTTCCCGGACGCCGTGCGGCACCTGCGCGTCTCTCTTGGGGCACTGCCCACGCGCATCACCATCGGGGACGGGCAGCTCGATCCGGCCCTGACCGGCACCGACGTCCTGACCGGCCAGAGCGTGACCCTGGCCGGCAACTACGGCGTGCTGTACGACCTGGAGGTCACCGGCGCGGCCGGCAGCGCCGTGGCCCTGAGCCCGCGCGGCGGCCTGTACCGGGGGGCCATGCACATCACCGACGGCCCGATCGTGCAGGCCATCAAGCTGCCGCGCACCGGCACCGCCCTGAATCCCGGAGCGCCCACCCTGATGTGGCGGGCCGCCTCGGACACCCTGAACATCGACTTCGTGCCGGCCAGCGGCTCGAACCTGCCGATCAGCCTGGTGTTCTACCGTGCCCAGACCCTGCCCGGCTGGGGCGGCGTGACCAAGACCTACCAGCCGTAAGCAGGTGGGGGGCAGGCTCGTGACCTGCCCCCCTCGCGCTGATCAGGCCTCGGCCTCCTCGTTCTTCTGGCCGCGCTTGTACGGCCCCTTCTCCTTCCACTTCAGGCGCACGGGGATGCCCGCCAGATCCAGATCCTCGCGGATGCGGTTCTGGAGGAAGCCCTCGTAGGCGCGGGTCACGAAGTCGGCGCGGTTGCAGAAGATCGCGAAGGTCGGCGGCGCGGTCTCGACCTGCGTCATGAAGTACATCTTGAGCTTCTTGCCGTGGAAGTTCGGCACCGCCTGACGCATCTGCCAGACCTCCAGCCAGCGGTTCAGTTCCGCCGTGGGAATGCGGCCCTGCCACTTCTCGTGCAGCTTCATGGCCTCGGCCAGCATGTCGTGGATGCCGTAGTCGTTGATCGCGCTGGTGTACACGCGCGGCGCGTAGCTGATGTGGTGCAGCTTCTGGTTCAGATCCTTCTCGGTGCGCTTGAGTTCATCGTCGGGCACGAGGTCCCACTTGTTCACCACGACGATCACGGGCTTGCCGCTGTCGTACGCCAGATTGGCGAGTTTCAGCTCGTGGTCGCCCAGTTCGGTGGCATTCACGACCAGCCAGATCAGATCCGAGCGGGCGATGGCGGCCTGCGAGCGCTGGATGGCGTAGTCCTCGATGGCCGTGTCGGGCTTCTTGCGGATCCCGGCAGTGTCGACCAGCACGAAGCGCTGCCCGCCGTAGTCCCATTCCACGTCCAGACTGTCGCGGGTGGTGCCCGGCTGATCGGCCACGATGGCGCGGTCGCTCTGCGTGATGGCGTTCAGCAGGCTGGACTTGCCCACGTTCGGCCGCCCGATCAGCGAGATGCGGATCGGCGCGATCTCCGGCACGTCCTCGTCGTCCTCGGGCAGGTGCTCCATGACGCGGTCGAGCAGGTCGTCCAGGCCACGGGCGTGCTCGGCGCTGACCGGCACGGGATCGCCGAAGCCCAGACCCCACAGTTCGGCCATGTAGACGTCGTGTTTGGGACTGTCGATCTTGTTCGCCACGACGATCACGGGCTTGCCCAGGCGGCGCAGCCACTCGGCGACCTCGTAGTCGGCGGCCGACAGGCCCTCGCGGGGGTCGAGCACGAACATCACGGCCTGCGCCCCTTCCATGGCCCACTCGGCCTTCTCGCGGATGGCCTGCTCCCACTCGTCGCCGCTCCACAGCCCGCCCGTGTCGATCAGGACGATCCGGTGGTTCTGATGCAGCATCAGCCCTTCCTTGGCGTCACGGGTCACGCCGGGGAAATCCGCGACGACCGCGTCCCGGCGGCCGACCAGGCGGTTGAACAGGCTGGACTTGCCGACGTTCGGTCGGCCCACAATGGCTACTTTATGCATGGAAAGCCTCCACGCCCGCACGGGCGGCGAGCGGAGCGAGAAGGAGATGATGTACCCAGACGGAAGTCTGTAGGCACACCCGGGCCACGTGGGCCGGAAGACTGGAGTCTGGGTGCATGAAGACGCTCCTTACGGTGTCGGCTCACCCCGGCGTCAGGGGGAACCGCCGAAACCTGCCCTCACGCTGAGGTCGCAGGCATAGACGTTCCAGTGTACAGGATGGGGGTATGGCGTGGGGAGCGGGAGGCACGGTTGGGTAGAGCGACCGCAACGTCAGGCCGGCAGTTCCGGTGATGCGGCGTGCAAACCCCTCGCTGCGCACTCTGCGAGTCCGCCCCGCCCATTCGGGGCACCTCAGGGGAAAGCAAGGATGGGCTCGTTGGCTCCCCTTGAGGGGAGCTGGCGGCGAAGCCGACTGAGGGGTTCGCCCGCCGCCCCCTGCACCACGTCCCACCCCTCGACTCCGTACCATTCGGGCAGATTCAGCCGTCAGCATATGCAGAACCACTCCGGCGACCCTGGCCCAGATAGCGTACAGGACGGCCTATTTCGGTGCCGGCGCATAGATTTGACACCAGCTGGATATGACGCTATCTTTTTCTTATCACCGCCGACGAGGCGGCTTTTTTATTGCCTCTCCCGGCAGGCGCTGCTTGTTGCTATGCAACTGGAGCAGCCGCCCCCCTGCAGAAACCCCATCTACACGCTGTTTTCCGACACGACTGCATGGATTTGACAGCCGCCGTATATAACGCTATATTTATCTTATCACCGTCCGCGAAGGGCGGGTTTTTCGTTTTGGCCTGTCTTCATGCGCGTGTGTCGATTCCGGGCGGCGGGTGTAGCCTGCCGGGCATGACGATGCCTCCCTCCTCTCCCCTGACGAGCGCCGACTGGCTGCGCGCCCACCTGAACGACGCGAATGTGCGGGTGCTGGACTGCCGCTACGCGCTGAGTGATCCGCTGACCGGGCGGATCGCCTATCTGGGCGGACACGTGCCGGGGGCGGTGTACGCAGATCTGGAGACCGACCTGAGCGGCCCCCTGGCCGAGGACGGTGCGGGCGGCCGGCACCCGCTGCCTGACCCCGAGACCCTGGCGGCGTGGCTGGGCAGCGTGGGTATCGGGAACGACAGCGTAGTCGTGTGCTACGACGATCCCAGTACCGGGCAGGGCTTCTACGCGGCGAGGGCGTGGTGGCTGCTGCGCTGGCTGGGGCACGCGCAGGTCAGCGTGCTGGACGGCGGGTGGCCCGCGTGGGTCGCGGCTAGGGGTGAGGTCAGTACCGAGGATCCCGACGTGAGCCCGGCGACCTTCACCCCCCATGTCCGCGCCGATCTGGTCGCCACCGCGCAGGACGTGCAGCAGCGCCCGGCGGGCACCCTGCTGATCGACTCCCGCGCCCCGGCCCGGTACCGGGGCGAGGTCGAGCCCATCGACAGGAAGGCCGGACATATTCCGGGGGCCGTGAACCGCGAGTGGGCCGGGGCGCTGGACGAGGGCGGCCACTGGCGGGCCGGCACGGAGCAGGCCACCCGGCTGGACACCGGGGACGCGCCGACCGTCACGTACTGCGGCAGCGGCGTGAGCGCCACCCCGAACCTGCTGGCGCGGGAACTGGCGGGCGTGCCGCTGGGGCCGGACAACCGCCTGTATGCCGGGTCATGGAGCGACTGGATCAGCGACGACGCGCGGCCCGTGGCGACCGGCGACGACGCGGGCCGCTGAACTATTCCCTGAGCTGTCTCCACTGTCCCTCGGAGACGACGCGGGTGGAGCCGTCTGCCACGACGATGGCACTCTGGTCATCCAGGGCGTAGCACGGCCCTGCGATGGCCTGCGCCCAGCGTTCGGCGGCCGCCAGGGTGTTGTGCGGCATGTCTGGGTGCTCCAGGTGCGGGAAGATCGAGAAGTCCACGAGGCCCAGCGTGCGGTCGCTCCCGCCGGGCGGCCTCCAGCTCACGAAGTCGTCCCCGATGCGGGGGGTCATGACCATGCTGCCGGCACTGACGCCCACCCAGACCTTGTCGGCCAGCGACGGCAGGAGATCGAGCAGCCCGGACTCGCGCATCCAGTGGGCCAGGAACATGGCGTCACCGCCGTCGACCAGCAGCACGTCGGCCGCCTGGACCCACGGCACCCAGCGCCCGGCCCCGATGCTGGGCAGCGCCAGCAGTTCCAGCACGCCCACGGACGACCAGCCCAGGTCGCACATGGGCGCCGGCGAGCGCCCGGCGATGAAGCGCCACGCCGACTGCGGCGTACACCACGGGTGGCCGTACTCGGCGGTGGGAATGCACAGGGCGCTGCACTCAGAGATCGGCTTGCCCAGAAGTTCGATCAGCGCGTCCCGGATGCTCGCGTTGCTGACTCCGCCGGATGTGAGTAGCAGTTTCATGGCTCCTCCCCCTGCTGATAGACGATGCATCGAGGACACCCCCGTGACCGGAGCATGCTGGGGAGGGATGCGCTCATAACGTAACAGCGACCTCTATTCTACATGGAACAGAGTGGCGATGGGCCGGTGCCGGGGCGTGCCCTTCCGTATGCTGGAGGTGACATGACACGGGACTCCGCATGATCCGCGTGCTGCTGCTGGGCCTCGTCCTGAGCGCGTGCGCGTACACGCCGCCGCGTGAACCCTTCCACGCCGGCGACCTGTTCACCCTGAACGGCACCACGCTGGACGGCACGATCCTGGCACGGCACCACCGGCTGGCGGGCAGCGGACGGCTCGCGGCCGATGGTCACTGGGAGTACGTGGCAGACGGCGCGGTGGCGGGTGTCTCGGGCGTTCTGGCCGGCCCTGGCGAGCGGCTGGTCGTGCTGGTCGACGGCTCGGAGGCGCTGGGCAACCGGCCGGACGCGCGGGTGACCGTGTGCGCGGTCGAACCGGGGGGGCCGGGGTGGCGCACGGCCAATGGCCTGCTGGTGCAGGGACTGCCCGGCACCATGCTGAACCTGGCCCAGACGCTGGACTGGACGGTGCGGCTGGACACGCTGCGCGGTGTGCTGGGCGCAACCGGCACGTGCACCCTGAAGCGGGGCTAAACGGGGACTGCTACTGTCACGGGCATGCGTGCCCTGGTCTACGAGGCGTTCGGTGCCCGGCCCACCATCGAGACCGTGCCCGACCCGGTTCCCACCCCGGACGGCGTGGTGGTGCAGGTCGGGGCGAGCGGCGTGTGCCGCAGCGACTGGCACGGCTGGATGGGCCACGACCCGGACATCCGCCTGCCTCACGTGCCCGGCCATGAACTGGCGGGCACCATCGTCGCGGTGGGGGCTCAGGTCACGTCGTTCCGGGTGGGTGACCGGGTCACGGTGCCGTTCGTGGCCGGGTGCGGGCGCTGCGAACCGTGCCGCGCCGGGCAGCAGCAGGTGTGCCACGCACAGTTCCAGCCGGGATTCACGCACTGGGGCTCGTTCGCGCAGTTCGTGGCGCTGGGCTACGCCGACCAGAACCTCGTGCGGCTGCCGGACGCGATGGACTTCGCCACGGCAGCCAGCCTGGGGTGCCGCTTCGCCACGTCCTTCCGGGCGGTGTCGCAGCAGGGGCGGCTGCGGGGCGGCGAGTGGGTGGCGGTTCACGGCTGCGGCGGCGTGGGCCTGTCGGCGGTCATGATCGCCCAGGCCCTGGGTGGCCGGGTGATCGCCGTGGACATCGACGACGAGCGCCTGGCCCTGGCCGCCCGGCTGGGAGCCGAGGTCACCGTGAACGGCCGCACCACCCCGGATGTCCCGGCCGCGATCATGGAGGTCACGGATGGCGGGGCCCACCTGTCGCTGGACGCCCTGGGACACCCGCAGACGCTGCGGAACTCGGTGCTGGGCCTGCGCACGCGGGGCCGCCACGTGCAGGTCGGACTGCTGCTGGCCGATCACGCGCAGCCGCCGGTGCCGATGGACCGCGTGATCGCGCGGGAACTGGAACTGCTGGGCAGCCACGGCATGGCCGCGCACGCCTACCCCGAGCTGCTCGGCATGATCGGGCGCGGCGTGCTGAATCCGGCCGCGCTGATCGGCCAGCGCATCGGCCTGGACGGCGCGGCGGACGCCCTGACCGGTATGGACGCCTTCACTGGCACCGGCGTGACGGTCATCGACTCCTTCTGAGCGCGGCCGGGCCGGTCACTGCGCGCGAGCCTGCGCCTGTTTCACGATCCTGGGGAGGATACTGCGCGGGATGAGCCTGGGCAGGAAGGCCTGCACGCGGTTCATCAGGCCGATGACGCGCACGGGCTGGCCACGCAGCATGGCGTCAATGGCCTCGGTGGCGACCGCGTCGGGCGTCATGATGACGCGCTGCCCGGCCGCCGAGGCGAGCAGGCGGCTGCCCTCCATCTGTGCGGCGGCCTGGAAGCCGGTGGCGACCGGGCCGGGACACGCGGCCGTGACGTGCACACCGGTGCCGCGCAGTTCCTCGTTCACGGCCTCGCTGAAGCTCAGGACATAGGCCTTGGTGGCGTAGTACACGGCCATGAGCGGGCCCGGCAGGAACGCGGCGGTGCTGGCGATGTTCAGCACCCGGCCGCGCCCGCGCGCCACCATGCCCGGCAGGAAGCGGTGCGTGAGGTCGGTCAGGACGCTGACGTTCACCTGGATCATCTCCAGCTGCCGGGTGCGTTCCAGGGTGTGGAACTCGCCGTAATCGGCGAATCCGGCGTTGTTCACGAGGACGTCCACCGCCAGGCCCAGAACCCGGACGTGCTGCTCCAGGGTGGCCGCGGCGTCCTGGCGGGCGAGGTCGAGCGGCACGACATGGGCCTGAATGCCGTGCCGTGTGCTCAGATCGGTGGCCAGGTCGTGGAGTCTGTCCGCACTGCGGGCGGTCAGGATCAGATCCATGTGGCGGGCGGCGAGCTGACGGGCGATGGCCTCACCGATCCCGCCGCTGGCTCCAGTGACGAGAGCGGTCGGCCGGGGGGCGGTCTGCGGGGTGTGGCTCATGATGGCTCCTTCCGTGGCCCATGGAACTCACCGACGGTCAGTAAACGATAACTAACCCAGGTTTAGTATGTCAACTCCGCCGCAACGCCGCACGCGATGTATGCGGCTTCATCTTCGGCAGCCTCGTGCCCCGATCCTTCCGACGAGCGGCTGCTACCATTGACCCATGGTTTTCAATGTCCGCGCACGAAGCGACGAAGCCAAACGCGAACGCCGCGACCAGATCCTCAGCGCGGCCCGGAACCTGTGGCAGACCTACCGCTATCCCGACCTCACCCTGGCGGCCATCGCCACGGAGGTCGGGGTCACGAAGGCGGCCCTGTTTGCCTACTTTCCCAGCAAGGAAGACCTGTTTCTCACCCTGTACGAGACCCTGCTCGGCGAGTGGTTCGCGGCCCTCGACCGGCATCTGCTCCTGGGCGGCACCCACACGCCCGAGAGCCTGGCCCGCACCCTGGGCACCCTGACCCTGGAACGCCCGGAGCTCACCCGCCTGATTCCGCTGCTCGCCACGATCCTGGAACACAACATCACCCCGGAACGCGCCCTGACCCACAAGACCTGGGTGGCGGGGCACCTCGCGCAGACCGTCCCCCTGCTGGAGACCGCGCTGCCCGGCCTGCCCGACGGCGGCGGCCGGCGGCTGCTCACCTACACGCAGGCGCTCATCGCGGGGCTGCAGCCCATGAGCGAGCCCTCGCCCGCCGTGTGCCGTGCCCTGGACGACACCGGGCTCGCCGCGCTGCACCTGCGTCTGGACACCGCGCTGCCGGACGCGCTGGGCGCCCTGATCCGCGGCCTGTGCCGCCCCTGAACAGGTGCATGTGGAGTCAGCGCCGGGAGCCGGCCTGCACGTCCACCACGCCGTCGCCGAATTCCAGGGACAGGGACTGCCCGGCCTGTACCTGCGCGGCGCGTGTGACAGGCACGCCCCCCGCGTTCCGCACCAGCGCGTAGCCCCGCGCCAGGGTGCGCTCGGGGGTCAGGCCCAGCGCCTGACGCATCAGGGCGTCCACGTCGGCCCGCTGGCGGTCGATCACGCGGGCCGCGCCGCCCACCAGACGATCCCTGGCCCAGCGGGCCCGGGCGTCGGCGTCCACGAAGGCCCGCGCTCCGGCCGCGCGGATGGTGCGGGCGTCCTGCTGCGCCTGGGCCGCGGCCTGCGCCACGGTGCCCACGATCAGGGCGGCGGCCTTGCTGGGCGTGTCCATGCGCGTGTGCGCGACCTCGTCCGGCAGGGTGTCGTCGCGGGCATGGCCCAGGCCGGTGATGACCGGCGCGGGAAAGGTCGCCACGGCGCGGGCGATGTCCAGATCGTTCAGCCACGCGAGATCCGACGTGGCCCCGCCCCCCCGGATCACGACCAGTGCGTCCAGCGGCGCGTCCGCGTGCAGGGCGCGGGCCTGCGCGACGGCGCGGGTCACGCTGCCGGACGCCTCGCGGCCCTGGAAGGTCGCCTGCAGATACGTGAACTCGATCACCCCGGCAGCCTCCAGCGCGTCCGTCTCGCGGCGGAAGTCGCCCAGGCCGGCGGCCCCCTCGGGCGAGACGACGGCCACGCGGGCGTAGTCGCGGGGCGCAAGCAGGGCGCGGTTCAGGCCGTACACGCCCTCCTGCACCAGCGTGTCGCGCATGACGCCCAGCCGGGCCGCCGCGTCGCCCAGCGTGAACTCCGGGGCGATGTCCAGCACGTGCAGCGAGAAGCCGTACTGCGGGTGGAATTCCGGCGTGCAGAACAGTAAGACCTTGAGCCCGGCCTCCAGCGAACCGCCGGTGGCGCGACGGAACTTGCCCTCCAGCTCGGCGCGTTCCCGTGCCCACACGGTGGCGCGGCAGCGGGCGATCTCGCCGTCCTCGGCCAGCTGCACGAGGTCGAGGTACAGGTGCCGCCGGTCGGTCAGCGACGCCACCTCGGCCCGCACCCACACGGCACCAGGCACGCCCCGCGCGATGACGGCCGCGACGTACTGCAGAACCTCGGCCAGTTCCAGGAACTGTTCGGGGGGGCGGGTCACCTCGGCCTTCTTCCGGCGACGGGTCATGGGGTGCCCCGGCTCACAGGCGCTCCCCCACGCTGCGGCCCAGCAGGGCGGCCAGCACGCCCAGCCCCACGCTGAGCAGCGCGTACACGGCGGCGCTGCCGGCCCGGCCCCCGGTCAGCAGATCACCCAGCTCCACGCTGAAGGTGCTGAAGGTCGTGAAGGCTCCCAGCACGCCGGTGCCGAAGGCCAGCCGCGCCGCCTCGGGCCACACGCCCCGGCCGACCAGGGCGACGGTCAGGCCCAGCAGGAACGAGCCCAGGACATTGATCAGCAGCACCGCGACCGGAAAGCCCGTGCGGGCCACCAGGGGGGCCAGGGTCAGCTGCGTGCCGTAGCGGGCGGCCGCGCCCACGGCCCCGCCCAGCATCACCCACGCCCACGTAGTCACGCGGTTCAGGATAGGCCACATGCCGGCGCACTACGATGCGGCCATGATCCGCGCCCAGCGTCTGGACACCGGCCACGACCTCCACTGGAACGGCGAGACCCAGGGTGTGTGGGTGGACTGCCGCGATCCCAGTGCCGACGATCTGGCCGTGCTGCGCGCCGCGTTCCCCGTCAACCGGCTGGCCCTGGAGGACGCGCTGGAGCACGGGCACTGGAGCCGCGCCGAACAGTACCCGGAGCACGAGTTCATCACGCTGCGGTCGTTCACGCACCCGGATCAGCCCGACGAGTTCACGGAGCGGCTGAGCATCTTCGTGTACAGAGATGCCGTGCTGACCCTGAGCAGCACCAGCACGCACGCCCTGGATGCCGTGTGGGGGCTGGTCGGCCGGGACGCGGTGAACACACCGCACGAGGTCACCTACGAACTGCTCGACCACACTGCCGACACCTTCTTCACGCTGGCCAGCGGCTTCGAGATGCAGCTGGACGCGCTGGAGGAACGCGTGTTCATGAAGGCCCGCGAGAACCCGGTGCCGGCGGTCTTCGAGCTCAAGCATCTGCTGGCGCAGGCCCGGCGGCTCGCGTCGGACGCGCGGGAGGCGACGGCCGTGCTGGGCCGGCACGCGGACTGCAGCCCGCAGGATCTGGTGCGCTACCGCGACGCCCAGGACTCGTTCACACGGGCCGCCGGGCGGCTCGACAGCCTGCGCGACTTCCTGACCAGCCTGCTCGACCTGCACCTGAACCTCCAGAGCCAGCGCATGAACGAGGTGATGCGCACCCTGACGTCGGTGAGCGTGGTATTCCTGCCGCTGACCTTCCTGGCGGGCGTGTGGGGCATGAACTTCCAGCACATGCCGGAACTGCCGTGGCGCTACGGCTACGCCCTGGCGTGGGCCAGCTTCCTGCTGGTCGGCGGCGTGCTCGCTGTGTATTTCAAGCGGCGTGGCTGGTGGTAAGGCGGGGCAGCGACGTGAACGCAGCACGCTGTCGGGGCCCGTCAGGCCACCGAGCACGGCCCGAGCACCGACACGGCGCGGGGGGTACGGCGCCGGGTCGTGCGGGCGTGTCTCCGGATGCCGGAGTTGCACCTGGCAATCAGAAAGTCTGTGACAATTTTCTTACAACGGGAAAGGAAAGGGCATTGCATCACACATTGGGCTTCATGAAGTTTTTATTTTCATCGTGACATCCACCCACTGCGTCGTGTTTCTGTCGTCCCCATCGTCAGGCCGCCCATCGGACGGCCGTCTGTTGTCCTACCGTCAGGAGACTCCATGACCGTATCCCGCCTGCTCCGTCCCTCTGCCCTGGCCCTGCTCTCGCTGACGCTGGCCGCCTGTGGTGCCCAGCGCGCTCCGGTGGCTGCCCAGCCGGACACCACCCTGCAGGCCCTGTCGGCCGGCAGCGAGAACCAGACGCCGCGCGCGTGGTTCGTGGAACTCGCCGGTGCGCCCACCAGCAAGGGCGGTGCCCGCGCCCAGCTCGCCCAGGAGCGTCAGGCCTTCCGTGACCAGGCAAAGGCCCTGGGCCTGAAGGTCAAGGATCGTCTGGAGTTCGAGCGCCTGTGGAACGGCGTGTCCGTCGAGGTCGCGGACGCCGACGTGGCCAAGCTGCGCGACGTGCCCGGCGTGAAGGCCGTCTTCCCGGTGCTGAGCGTGCCCATGCCCGACGGCGAGCGCAGCGCCGAGACGCCGGACATGACCACCGCCATCGCCCAGACCGGGGCGGACGTCGCGCAGAACGAGCTGGGCCTGACCGGCCAGGGCGTGAAGATCGCCATCATGGACACCGGCCTGGATCTCGACCACCCCGCCTTCGCGGGCCGCGTGGTCGCCAGCTACGACTTCGTGGGCGACGCCTACGACGGCACCAACACCCCGGTGCCCGGTCAGGACACCGTGGACGACTGCGGCGGGCACGGCACGCACGTGGCCGGGATCGCGGCGGCGGGCGGGGCCGTCAAGGGCGTGGCCCCCCAGGCCTCACTGGGCATCTACCGCGTGTTCGGCTGCGCCGGGAGCACCGACTCCGACATCATGATCGCCGCCATGGAACGCGCCCTGGCCGACGGCATGGACGTCCTGAACATGAGCATCGGCGCGTCCTTCAACTCGTGGCCCGAGTACCCCAGCGCCGTCGCCGCGAGCAACCTCGTGGATGCCGGTGTGGTCGTCGCGGCCTCGATCGGCAACAGCGGCACGGGCGGCGTGTTCGCGGCCGGAGCCCCCGGCGTGGGCGACAAAGTCATCGGCGTGGCGAACTTCATGAACACCCACGTGTTCCTGAACGAATTCACGGTGTCCCCCGACGGCACGAAGATGGGCTATCAGAACGCCACGGGTGCTCCTGCCGCGCCCACCACCGGCACGCTGCCGATGGCGAAGACGGGAACGCCCACCTCGGCCACCGACGCCTGCTCCCCGCTGGCCCCCGGCAGCCTGACCGGGCAGGCCGTGCTGATCCGGCGCGGCGGCTGCACCTTCTACATCAAGGCCCAGAACGCCCAGAACGCCGGCGCGGCGGCCGTGGTGATCTACAACAACGCGGCTGGCCCCTTCGCCGGCACCGTCACCGGGACGCCCGCCATCACCATCCCGGTCGTGAGCGTGTCGGACACGCAGGGCGCCCTGCTGAACAACCGCATCGCCGCCGGCCCCACGACCATGACGTGGACGGCGAACAGCGGCAGCTACGCCAACCCGACCGGCAACCTGCTCGATTCCTCCAGCTCCTACGGTCTGGATGCCAAGCTGGGCCTGAAGCCTGACATCGGTGCGCCCGGCGGCCTGATCCGCTCCACGTACCCCCTGAGCCTGGAACCGAGCGGCTACGCCATCCTGAGCGGCACGTCCATGGCCTCGCCGCATGTGGCGGGGATCTCGGCGCTGGTCATCCAGGCGAAGCGGGCGGCGGGCACACCCATCGCCGCCGGCGACATGCGCGGCCTGCTCCAGAACACCGCGACCCCCAAGCCGTGGAGCGGCAACCCCGGCCTGGGCTTCCTGGACTTCGTGCACCGCCAGGGCGCGGGCATGGCGAACGTCGTGAACGCCGTGAAGGCCACCGCCAGCGTGACCCCGTCCAAGCTGTCGCTGGGCGAGAACGAGGTCGCGGGCGGCACCAAGACCCAGACACTGACCGTGACCAACCGCAGCGCGGGCACCGTCACGTACACCCTGGGCCACCAGGGCGCCCTCGGCACCGCCGGAAACTACACCGTCACCGCACAGCTTCCCGGCGCGAGCGCCTCGTTCAGCGCCCCCACCGTGACCGTGCCGGCCGGCAGCAGCGCCAGCGTGACCGTGACCATCACGCCCACCGGAGCGGCCAAGACCGTGTACGGCGGCTACGTGGTATTCACGCCGGACAACGGCAGCGAGACCCTGCGCGTGCCCTATGCCGGCTTCCAGGGCGACTACCAGAGCCTGAACATCCTGACCGGCCTGAAGACCATGGCGAAGCTGAATGCCGCCGGCACCGGCTATGACGTGCTCAGCGCACCCAGCACCTTCACCATGCAGGGCAGCGACTACCCGCAGTTCCTGCTGCACCTCGACCACTTTGCCCGCTGGATCAAGCTCGATGTCGTGGACGCCGCGACCGGGCAGCCGGTGCACTCGCAGTTCTTCAACGCCAGCACCGACGAGTACCTGCCGCGCAACTCCACCGCGACCGGCTTCTTCGCCTTCGCGTGGGACGGTCAGGTCAGCTGGAGCCGGGGCTACAACGGCGTGGGCAACACGCACGACAAGCGCAAGCCCGTGCCCAACGGCCAGTACATCGTGAAGATCTCGGCCCTCAAGGCGCTGGGTGACGCCGCGAACGCCGCCCACGTGGAGCGCTGGCAGTCCCCCGTGATCACGGTGAACGCCCCTAAGAAGTAATTCCGAAGTCAATGCGGGCGGCCTCCACACTGCTGGAGGCCGCCCGCTGGCTATGGCACCGCGAGTGGCCGCGCCGGCACCGTGTACTGCGCGTGGGCCGGCACCGACACGATCTGCTGCCCCGGATAGCGCAGCGCACTGAGCTGCCCGCCGAAGGCGCAGCCGGTGTCGATGTTCACGGTGTTCCCCACCCGGCGGGGCGCGACGTGCGGCGTGTGGCCGTACACGACCAGCGCCGCGCCGGTATACGCGGTCGCCCAGTCCCCCCGCACCGGCAGGCCGTACTCGTCGCGGGTGCCGTCCACGTCGCCGTACAGGGCGAAGCTCCGCACGCGGCCGGACGTGCGCCCCTGAAAACGCTCCGGCAGCCCCGCGTGCGCGACGACCAGCCGCCCGCCGTCCAGCACCAGATGTGGGGGCAGCGAGGTGATGAAGGCCTGAACCTGCGTCTGGAAGTCCCTGCCCGCCGCGTCCAGCTGCGCCAGGGTGGCGTCCAGACCATGCATGGGCTTGACGGCCCGGCCCGAGAGCGCCCGCGCCAGCTTCTCCTCGTGGTTGCCGGGCACGCACAGGGCCGTGCCCGCGCTGACCATGCCCATGACCAGCCGCAGCACTCCGGCGCTGTCCGGCCCCCGGTCGACGAGGTCGCCCAGGAACACGGCGGTGTGCCCGGCGGGCGGCATGACGTGGTCACCGTCCAGCCCGTAGCCCAGGGTGCCCAGCAGCTCGCGCAGTTCCGGCAGGCAGCCGTGGACGTCCCCGATCACGTCGAAGGGGCCGGTCAGGTCGCGCCGATCCACGCGCAGGGGCACCCGCGTGACCTGCGCCGCGTCCACCTCGGCCTCCGAGCGCCGCACCCACACGCGCCGGAACCCCTCATGGGGCAGGCCGCCCAGCGTACGGCGCAGTTCGGCGTGCTGGTGCAGGATCGTGTCCGGGTCGACCGCCGGGCCGGGCCGGGCGGCGCTGCGGGCCTCCAGCACGCTCCGGGGCAGGTCGAGCACCACCGCCACCGCCGGCAGGTCGTGGGCACGGGCCAGTTCCAGCAGCGGGCGGCGGTCGTGCGGTCTCACGAGGGTGGCGTCCACGACGGTGAGCAGGCCGCGTTCCAGGCGGTCGTGGGCGGCGCGGAGCAGTGCTTCCAGGTCACCGGACACCACCTCGTCCGGCGCGAAGTGCCGGGCCGCAAAGGTGCTCTTGCCGGCCGAGGGCGCACCGATCAGCACGACCAGCGCCGGGCTGGGCAGATCGATGGGGGTGGTCTGGGGCGGCACACTGGACAGGGGCTCGGACACGTGGCCCGATGCTCGCACATCCGGGCGGGTCGAAAATCTCGTGGTGCCGGGTGGGTGGCGTCCGCTAGGATCTGACGGGTGAGGGGCAGTGTGATGAAGAGTCTCCGCAGCGGCCTGCTTGCCGTGGGGCTGCTGCTGCCGCTGGCCCTGGCGGCCACGCCGCGCAGCGCCGACCAGTGGTACGCCGCCGGACAGACGCAGCTGCGGGCCGGACAGCTCCAGGCTGCCGCCGCCGCCTTCCTCCAGGCCGCCACGCTGAATCCCAGCGCCGCCAACTGGCGGGCCCTGGCCGACACCCGCGTGCGCCTGGACGACTTCGCCGGAGCCACGCAGGCCTACGACCGCGCCATCCAGGGCTACCGCTCGCGGGGCGACAGCGTGACCGCCCGAGCCCTGGAGACCCTGGCCGCGCCCTACCGGCAGGACGCCGCCCTGTACGTCCTGAACGCGGCGTCCACCCCCGCTCCCGCGTGCCAGCCCACCCCGGCGAAGTTCGAGCCAGCGACCGGCGTGTACCTGGGGGCCTACGTGGACGAACAGGGCATCGGCCGGGATGGCCGCCTGCTCGTGCCGCAGCAGCTCGGCACGCCGCTGGCCGTGTACTTCCGCTACTTCACCCTGAAGCCCGGCGTGGGTGAGGTCTTCCCCCACCGGCTCGCGCAGGCGGTGAAGGCGGCCGGCGGGGCCCTGCACATCGCGCTGGAGCCGGGCATCCCGCTGCGGCAGGTGACCGAGGCGAGTGTGCTGCCCTTCGCTCGGGCCGCCGCCGCGTCCGGTGTGCCGATCTTCCTGCGCTTCGCCGGGGAATTCAATGACTCCGCCAACGAGTGGAGCCGCGACCCCGCCCTGTACCGCACGAAATTTCGGCTGGTGCACGACGTGATGGCCCGTACCGCGCCGAACGTGGCGATGGTCTGGATGATGATGCCCTCTCGGCTGGAGGTGCTGGACTCGTACTATCCCGGCCCGGACGCCGTGGACTGGGTGGGCCTGAGCCTGTACAGCGTGCCCTTCCAGAACGGCGACCGCACCCAGCCGGGCCTGCGCGTGAACCCGCTGGACGTGCTCGATCCCATCTACCGGAAATATGCGTGCACGCACCCCATCCAGGTCAGCGAGTACGCCTCGGCGCACCGCAGCGGCGCGGCCCCCGGCGTGGACTACACGGCCTTCGCCGCCCAGAAACTGCGCGAACTGTACTGGGGCGCGGCGCTGAAGTACCCGCGCGTGAAGAACATCAACTGGCTGAACATCGACATGCAGACCAGCGCCTTCGTGCAGCCGCGTGCGCCGCAGCGCCGCAACGACTACTCCCTGCCCGGCGTGCCGGCCAAGGTGGCTGCGTTCCGTGACCTGCTGGGCATGCAGACCTTCCGCACGGCGTTCGGCACCGGCACCGTCCACGTCCCGCAGCCCTTCCCCACCCGCGTGCAGCTGCGCGAGGCCGTGCAGGGGGCCGTGTGGCTCCGCACCTTCGAGCCGCCCACCCGCGTCACCGTGACCCTGGACGGCCGCGCCGTCCCCGTCGGCGGGGCCCTGCCGTACCGCTTCACGCTGCCCGCCGACCTGCCCCCCGGCCGACACACCCTGACCGTGACGGCCAGTGGCAGCGGCGGCAAGACGCTGGTCAGCCGGGTGCAGACCTTCGACGTGCAGCCGTGAGCCTCAGCCCGATCCCAGCCGCACCCGCACCACCCAGTCGCTGACGGCGCGGCGCACGTCCTCCGGCACGGCGTCCGGGAGGTGCGTGCTGTCCTTCGCCGCCTCCAGCGCCTGAACCAGCCGCTCATGCTCGGCGCGGTAGGTCTCCAGTGGCGCGGGCAGCGGTTCCTGCTCGGCTCCGTTCCGCTTCAAGGCGATCAGGTCATCTAAAAACGGCAGCCGCGCATCCCCGTTCAGCACCTCCAGATTCGCCTCGACCACCCCCGAACGCATCAGGTGCAGGCCGGTCAGCACCGTGCGGAAGGCGTACAGCAGCGGCTTGACGCGGGGTACGGCCTCCTTGTGCAGCAGCTTCCACTGGTTCGCCGTGAAGCCCAGGTAGTGGTGCGCGTGCCAGCGCGTCAGCACGCCGGGGGCCAGGGCCACCAGTTCCGCGTGCGCCGCCGACGTGTGAACCACCAGCGGCGACAGCAGCTGCTCCAGCACGTAGCCGTTGCGCGTCAGCAGCAGGCGGGCGAACTTGCGGGCGTCGTGGGTGACGAGGTCGAGTTCCACCTGCCCGTCATCCCGTTCCAGCGAGTACGTCTCTGGCACATCCTCCAGACCCAGTACGTCCCGCACAGGCAGCACATGCACGCCGCGCAGATCCCAGTCGCTGTCTGGGCTGGGAAAGCCGTACAGGTGCGCCCCGCTGACCGTGGCGAACAGCAGCGGGTACGGGTGGTCGTGAGCGGCAGCTTGGAGTTGTGGCGGGAAGGTCAGGGTGTCCATTGTTCCTCCCGGATCAGGCCCGCGACCAGCGCCGCGATGTTCCAGGCGTCATCCACGCCCCGGTGGTGTCGGCCTTCCAGGGGCAACCCGGCGGCGGCCAGCGCCTGCGCCATGCCGGGCCGTTTTCTGAGCCCGTGAGCCTCGGTATACACCTTCTTGGCGTTGGTATGCCGGGAGCTGAACGGATATGGCACGCCGGACGCCGCGCACTGCAGCTGGAACTGCTTGCGGTCGTAGTCGCCCCAGCTGGCCCACGGGCGGGAGTCCGTGTGGAACGTCCGGCGCAGTTCCTCGCACGCCTCCCGGAAGCTGATGCCGCCCACGACCTCGGCCGGCGTCAGGCCCGTGAGTTCGGTGCAGAAAGCACTGACCTCGGAACGCTCTGGGCGCACGAGGACGCTCCGCCGCTCGACCCGTTCCAGACTCTGCATATCCAGCACGCACACGCCGATCTCGATGATCTCGTTCGTCTGCCCGGCGGGTGGCGGGCCATCCCAGCACGTGGCCTCGATATCGATGATGTTCAGCATGAATCCTTCCGGTGGCGACTCCATCCTCAGCTCAGCTCCTCGCCGGTTTCCTTGCGGGCGTAGGCGTCCGAGACGAGTTTGACGCTCAGGTCGCTGCCGTCGCCACTGGGGCGCGGCACGGCTGGCGTGAGCACTAGGCCCTCGCGGATGTGCAGGCCCGAGCCCGACACGGTCTCCAGCCCGCCGCGCAGGCTGCGGATGTGCTCCGGGTCGTAGGCCCCCTCGTACAGCACGGGAACGCCGTAGGTCTGGAACCACTCGGGCCAGTCGGCACGGGGCTGCACCTGCCCGGCCACGCTGAGCTTGAAGACCCGCAGGGTCGGTTTCTGCTGCCCGTAGCCGAAGCCCTTCTGCACCGGGATGACCTCGGCAAAGACCTGCAGCTCGCCGTCCGGGACAGCCGCGTCGGCCGCCGCGAACAGGCCCACGTTGCCCGCCGCCTGCCAGTACACGTTGGCGGCGCTGTCCAGCAGCGACAGACCACTGCGCGATAGGCCCTTGCTGGTCACGTACCACACGCCGCCGGTACGGAAGTACACTCCCTGCGAGCCGTGCAGCTTCTCGGTCACGACGACCGGCTCGCCGCCCTGAAACTCGTCGGCATAGATGCCGAACTGCTCGACGTCGTGGTGCTGGTAGTGCCGGGCCACCGGCAGCGGGGCCACGGCCCCCGCCATGTTCGCCGGGATCGGCGGCTCCCAGAAGGTGATGCCCAGGGCGGCCGACAGATCCTCGCCGAAGGGCAGTCCCTCCAGCCCCTCGCCGGGAATGATCACGCCCTGCGACAGCTCGCCGCGCAGCCGCACCGATCCGACCCGGTTCTTCTCGGGGCCGTGCAGATACGACGCGCCCGTGTCGGCGCTGACGTACAGCTGCGCGTAGTGCGGCGGCAACAGCGAGCGCTCCGGCGCGACGATGATGACGTCGCCGTCGCGGTACTCGCCCCGGCGCACCACGAGCTGGAAGGCGCCCACCTTGCACAGCTCCAGCCGCTCGGCGTTCGGATGGGGAAAGAGGCGGGCGTGTTCCTTGACCACCTGACGTTCAGCCATACGGGGTTCCTTAGAGTATTGATGGTGATTTCCGGCGGAAGACTCTCCACCGCTCCGCAGTCTGCCCGGCCCCACGTCCCCGCCGCGTCCGCACACCGCGCACACTCCGTAGGCGTCCCGGCCTACCCCGACCAGCCCACCGCCGCCCGCCTCGCGGCGATCAGCCATGCCTCGACCGTCTCGAAATCGGGACGCTCGGGCAGCGTTGTGCGCTCAAACGCCCGATCGAATTCCGCGTGCAGCTCCAGCCGCCAGCGGTTCGCCTCGGCCCAGTCCATCTGCCCGCTTTTGACGGCCAGCAGCATACCTTTGTGCTCGCCCACGTTCACCATGATCTCGCCGGTTCGCAGGGCGTGGATGCCGCTCAGCAGCAGCCGCAGCAGGTGCATCACGTGCTTGGGGCGGATGTCGCCGTGGGCGCGGCGGCCCTGCTCCAGCCGCCGGAACTGGCCCTGCACGTAGCCGTTGTAGGTCTGGTACAGCAATCGGCTCAGGAACGCCCCCCGGATGTCCAGCAGCGCCTGCGCCTGTTCGGTCACGGTCAGCGGCAGCGGCGAATACAGGCACTCCAGCACGTTCGGGTTGGCCCTGAGCGCCAGCCGCACGAACTTGCGGGTCTCCCAGGAGACCTCCTCGGTGTGTTCCGAGTGGCGCTCCAGTTGCTCGGGCAGGTCGGCCAGCCCCCAGTGCAGCCGGGCGGGCGGCAGAAAAAAGCCGCGCAGGTCGGTATCGCTGGCGTCGGTGTCCAGGCCGAAGGCGCGGCTGCCCATCACGCAGCGGTACTGCACATAAGGCCACAGATCGGTGCCCGGCTCCGGCAGGGCTTCGAGCTCGCTCCGGCGCACGGCCAGATGCACGCGGTTGATCTCCAGCACCACGCCGTCGGGGAACTGCACGGCGTAGACACTGGGGCCATCGCCGGGCGGCTGCCTCAGGATGATGCCCGCCGCGCCCACCAGCTTCTCTCCGTGTACGGTGCGGAGGGTCACGTGGGTGCCAACCGGGAGGCGGTGATCGGGGGTCATGACGGATTTCCCAGGTACAGCAAAGCGTCGCTGATGTCCTGCGCCACTGGGCCGTCCGGGTCTGCAAAGAAGGCAACTTCAAGGCGTCTGGCTATCTCGGGGCGAAGCAACCAGCTCCTCAGCGCGGCGAGTTCCTGCTCAGCAGCAGTGTCCAGAAACGCATTGAACTGCCTGACATCGTCCATGGCATGAACGTCGGATTTGATGAACCACGCCAGCTGATGGATCGCCTGGGGCAGTGGCGCGGTGTCCCATTCCCGCAGGAACGAGGCCCACGGCTCCCCGAACAGGTGGACGGAGGTCAGGACAGCGTTCACTTTGAAACAGACATTGTCCTCGCTTGTCAGCAGTTCAGCCCACCATGCGTGGAGGAAGTCGCTGACGGCCTCGTGCTGCTGCACGGTCAGCGGGCATCCACCGCTCCGCAGGCGACCCAGGATGATCTCGGCATCACACCCGATGACTTCCGCGCTGACCGCTTCCAGAAGTCTGGGCAGGAAATACAGGTAATCTCTTCCATCGCCAATCGTGGTGGTGGCCTTGACCCCGTACTTGGCGAGGTCATCCACGGTCAGCAATCGGAGCGGTGTGCTGACCATACGGTGCAGATGGGCCGGATCAGTGCAGCAGGGACAGCCGTCCAGCGTGACTGGCTTTGGCACATCAGCGAAGGCCATATAGAGCTGTGCGATTGCCTGCGCGAGATTCACGTGTCCTCCTGCCTGAGTATGCCCAGCCGCGCGACCGGGTCATCTTCCACGTCTGCGAACCCCCCGCCCGACAGCGCGAGGACAGCACGCACCGCCTCGGCCTGAGCCGGCGTGAATCTGTGATCTTCCAGTGCGGCCCGCACCACCCTGAGAATGGACTCCGAGTTGAAGTCATCGATCTCGCCCTGTGCCACCAGCTCCAGCAGCCGGGGCAGGAAGTATGCGAACTCCGACCACGGCCCCACGTGCGCAGCGTGCATGACGAACAGATAGTCTCGGAAGTGGGTGGCCGTGAGCGTGCGCAGAGGTTCCCGGAGCAGGAACCGGCGGTAGTGGTCGGTCAGTTCCCAGGGCTCACCGGCGACCTGCGGCGGCTTCGGCACGCGGCGGAAGGCGGCGTACAGGGGTTCGATGACGTGCTCCAGAGGGTCATGCGGCATAGCAGCGTGGGTTCAGTCAGCGTAACGGGTGGATCGCACCACTCCCCGTTGGCCTGGACACCCCCGGTGGAGGTGCCAGAATGACCGTGTCCGTGAGCTGGGTCTGAAGAACGTGAAGTGGAGCATTCCTGAGTTCTGGTGTCTGAACCGTGGGGGTACCGTATGCGTCACTCGATGAAAGCTGCCCTGACCGCCGCCCTCTCTCTGAGCCTGCTGGCCACGGCCGCCGCGCAGACCTCCCGCCAGAGCACGCTGGTGATCGGCGGGGACTTCAGTGACCTGATCACCCTGGATCCCGGCGTGTCGTACGAGTTCAGTGGTTCGCTGGTCACGGGGAACCTGTACGACACGCTGGTGGCGTACGAGGGCAACAACCTCACGACCCTGAAGCCCCGGCTGGCGAGCAGCTGGACGGTCACGCCGACTGCCACCGGCTCGCGCCTGACCTTCAAGCTGCGGGACGCGAAGTTCAGCACCGGGCGGCCCGTGACGGCGGCCGACGTGGTGTACTCGGTGAACCGCGTCATCAACCTGAAGACGCCGTCGAGCTTCCTGTACACCGACGTGGCGAACCTGAAGGTCGGCAGCGTGACGGCGCCAGACGCGAAAACGGTCGTGATGGACATCCCCAAGACCGCCAACCCGAACATCGTGCTGGCGCTGCTGACCTTCAATATCGGCGGCGTGATCGACTCGACCGAGGCAAAGGCCCACGAACAGGGCGGGGACTACGGGACAGCATGGCTCAAGGATCATTCGGCGGGCAGCGGGCCGTTCGTGCTGAACCGCTGGGATCGCAGCGCCCAGGTCGCGCTGGACGCGAACCCGAATGCGTTCCGCCGCTCGCCCACCATCAAGCGTGTGATCCTGCGCTACATGCTGGAATCCAGCGCCCAGCAGGCTGCCGCCAACTCCGGCGAGATCGATGTGGCGATGAACTACACGCCGGACGCCTTCAAGGCCGTGGCCGCCGGCACGAAGTTCAGGACGCAGAAGGCCGACTCCTTCCTGCTGGCGTACCTGGGCATGAACTCGGCCAAGGGCATGCCCCTCGAGGACGCCCGCGTGCGCGAGGCCGTGCGCTACGCCATCGACCAGGACGGCATCATCAGTGGGCTGCTCCAGGGCCTGGGCCGCAAGACGCAGACCATCATTCCCATCGGGCTGGCGGGCTCTGACCCCAAGATCTACTACCCCTATAACCCCGAAAAGGCGAAGGAACTCCTGAAGGCGGCGGGCAAGGAAGGCGGCTTCAGCGTGGACTTCATGGTCAGCACCGGCTCATGCGCGGGCGGGGTGCCCTGCGCGGATCTGGCCGCCAAGATCCAGGCCGACCTCGCCAAGGTGGGCATCAAGCTGAACATCAAGCAGATGGTGAACAGTGAGCTGCTGACCGCCTACCGCGCCCAGAAGGCCCCGCTGATCCAGGTCTCGTGGAGCCCGGACTACCCCGACGCCGATGGGAACGGCACCCCTCTGAGCGACTACAACGCCAAGTCCCTGGCGTGGCGCAACGGCTGGCAGAACGCCGCTGCCAGCAAACTCGCCCAGAGCGCCGCCATCGAGACGGACGCGACCAAGCGCCTGAACCTCTACAAGCAGCTCACCGCGCTGGTGGTCAAGGACGGCCCCTTCGCGATCCTGTACCAGCCCAGCCGGCCCATCGTGATCCAGCAGAGCGTCAGCGGCTTCAACCAGAACGCCAACGGTGACGTGCAGTTCGAGAAGATCAGCAAGAAGTAGTCACGGTTGAGCTGAGGGCGAACCCCTCCGCCCTTCGGGCACCTCCCCCCAGAGGGAGGCAAGGATCTGCTCGTTGGCTCCCCCCCAGGGGAGTTGTCACCGCAGGTGACTGAGGGGTTCACCCGCAGCCTCAGCCGCCCCATAAGGAGCCCCTTTGCTCGTCTATATCGTGCGGCGCGTGGCGCTGATGGTGTTCGTGCTGTGGGGCGTGTCGCTCGCGGCCTTCGTGATCTCACACGCCCTGCCCGCCGATCCGGCAGCGGCGGCGCTGGGCAACAACGCGCGCGAGGAGCAGCTCCAGGAATTCCGGGTGAAGAACGGGCTGGACAGACCGCTGGTGGTGCAGTACGGGGTGTATATGGGGAACCTCGTGCGCGGCGACCTGGGAGCGTCGCTGCGGACCCAGAACTCGATCACGGCCGACCTGCGGCAGTTCTTCCCGGCCACCTTCGAACTGACGCTGGGCGCGGTGGTGTTCGCGGTGCTGATCGGGGTGCCGCTGGGCATCGTGGCGGCGCTGACGCAGGGCCGGTGGCCGGATCTGCTGGCCCGCACCTTCGCGCTGCTGGGCGGGGCGACCCCGGTGTACTGGCTGGCGATCCTGGCCCTGAACGTGTTCCACGAGAAGCTGGGATGGCTGCCGGGGCCAGGGCGGCTGGACGCCTACAGCCTGCCGCCGCCCGTGAAGACCGGGCTGGTGACCATCGATTCCCTGCTGGTCGGTGACCGCGAGGTCTTCGTGGACGCGCTGCGGCACCTGCTGCTGCCGGGGCTGGTGCTGGGCATGTTCTCGGCGGCGCTGCTGACCCGCATGACCCGCTCGGCGCTGCTGGAGGTGCTCGGGCAGGACTACATCCGCACGGCACGGGCCAAGGGGCTGACCCGTGCCCGGGTGATCGCGCGGCACGCCATGCGCAACGCCTCGCTGCCGATCCTGACGGTGCTGGGCACGCTGTTCGGGTCGCTGCTCACGGGGGCGGTGCTGACCGAGACGATCTTCTCGTGGCCGGGCATCGGCGGCTACGCGACCACGTCGGCCATCAGCCTGGACTTCCCGGCGGTCATGGGGGTCACGCTGATCGCGGGGCTGGCGTACTCGGTCGTGAACCTGCTGGTCGATCTGCTGTACGCCTTGTTCGACCCCAGGATCAGCTTCTCGTGACGGCCACCCCCCTTCCAACAGAGTCCACCCTGCCAGCCGCCACTGGCAACGCGAACTGGCGGCGCTTCCGGCGCAATCCGGGCGCGATGGTCGGGCTGGTGCTGCTGGCCCTGCTGGTCACCGCGGCGCTGCTCGGGCCGGCGCTGACGGGCGACCCGGCGGCGCAGAACCTCGGGGCGCGGCTCCAGGCGCCGTCTGGAGCACATCCGCTGGGCACTGATCAGCTGGGGCGGGACGTGCTGGCCCGCGTGCTGAACGGGGCGCGGATCTCGCTGGGTCTGGGCGTCAGCGTCATGCTGGCGTCGCTGCTGGTCGGATCGGCGGTGGGCCTCGTGGCGGGCCTGCGCGGCGGCTGGTGGGACGAGGGCCTGATGCGCGTGACCGACATCTTCCTGGCCTTTCCCAGCCTGATCCTCGCCATGGCGATCTCGGCCGCGCTGGGGCCGAGCCTGACGAACGTGATGATCGCGGTGGCGCTGGTGTCGTGGCCCACCTACGCGCGGCTCATCCGTGCCCAGGTGCTCGCCCTGCGCGAGCGGGAATTCGTCGAGGCCGCCCGTGCGCTTGGCTCGACCCAGGGCCGCATCGCCGTGCGGCACCTGCTGCCCAACGCGCTGGCCCCGCTGCTCGTGCAGGGCAGTTTCGACGTGGGCAGCGCCATCCTGACCGCCGCCGGGCTGGGGTTCATCGGCTTCGGGGCGCAGCCCCCCACGCCCGAATGGGGCGCGATGGTCAGCGAGACGCGCAACTACATCGGCCCCGCCCCGTGGGCGTCGAGTGCGCCCGCCGTGGCGATCCTGCTGACCGTGCTGGCCTTCAACCTGCTCGGGGATGGCCTGCGGGACGTGTTCGACCCGAGGGCGGCGCGGTAGGGAGGTCGGGACGCGACCCAGTTCGACGTTCAGACCCACCCGGCCATACTGTCTTTCATGAACCGCACGGATCGCCTGCTGGCCGTGGTGCTGGAACTCCAGGGCCGCGAGTGGACGACCGCTGCCGCCCTGGCCCGGCAGTTCGGCATCAGCGAGCGCACCGTGTACCGGGACGTGCTGGCCCTGAACGAGGCCGGCGTGCCGGTGCTCAGCGTGCCGGGACGCGGCTACTCGCTGATGCCGGGATATTTCCTGCCGCCGCTGCACCTGAGCGTGCCCGAGGCGGTGATGCTCTCGCTGGGGGCAGAGGCCGTGAGTGCCGCCTTCGACGCCGAATACCGCGCGGCGGCGCAGTCGGCGCAGAAGAAACTGACGGCGGCCCTGCCGGACGGTCGGCGCGGAGAGGTCGAGGATCTGCGTGGCCGCCTGCGCGTGGTACCGCCCGACGAGGGCGCAGACGCCGAACTCCTGCGCGTGCTGCGCGGCGCGGTGCTGGGCGGGCGTGTGGTGGGCTTCACGTACCACAAACCCGGCGGCGATCCCGGAGGGAGGCAGGTCTTCCCGCTGTCTCTGGTCTACCTGCACGGCGCGTGGCTGCTGGGGGCCTACGATCCCGCGCGCAGCGACCGGCGCACCTTCCGCCTGAGCCGCATCGAGCACCTGACGGTCGAGGCCACGACCTTCGACCGCGACCCTGCGTGGCGCACCGGCCCGGAACCTGACCGGGAGGGGCGGAACGTGACCGTGCGCCTGCAGTTTCCCGCCGGATCGGAGCGGGCCCTGCGCGAGCGGCCGAGTTTCTTTCAGCACGCCGTGACGCCCGCGCGAGGCGGGCTGGAGGTCACCCTGCGCGTGCGGGACGGGCGGGACGTGCTGGCGTGGGTGCTGTCCTGGGGCGCGGACGTGCGCGTGCTGGAGCCGGACGGTCTGAGGGAACTGGTGCAGGCCGAGGCGCGGGGTATGCTCGCAGGCTCCTGACAGCAGGGTTCAGGGGGAGTGACGGACACGGCAGCGGTTGGACGTGGAAGCGAGGGGCATCAGTTCAGCCCCGGGGTGGAACTGAACACCGCTGTGACACCGCTCCTGACATAGGGCTGTCACTGGCCCCCGGCAGCATGACGTCAGGAGGCACCACCATGCACACGAATCTCGATTTCATCGCCCTGCACACCACCGACCTCACCGCCGCCCGCCAGTACTACACCGGGGTTCTGGGCTTCGAGACCACCTCTGGCCCGCCCACTGCGGCGGTCTTCACTCAGGCTGGTGGAGCGACGCTGGCTGTCCGTGAGCCCCTGCCGCACGAACCGCAGGATCACCTCGGCGCAGGCGTCAGCGTGTGGTTCGGGGTGCCGGACGCCGATGCGTACCATGCCCGGATCGCGGCAGCGGGCGCACAGGTCATCCAGCCCCCGCAGGACGGCCCCTTCGGGCGGATGTTCAGCGTCCGCACGCCGGACGGTCACACCCTGACGTTCCACCAGACGCCGGCGTGACGTCGGCCCTATCCGTCCCAGGGGGACTATTCAGCGCCCCAGCTGCTGGAGGATCACCGGGTCGGTAATCGCCGTGTCGTCGGCCAGCAGGAACGCCTTGGACAGCACCAGCGACAGCACCCGGTCACCGTCGAACTCCACGTCGAGGCCGCTGCCCTTCCCACCGGGGATGATGCACAGGTACTGGTCGTTGGGCTCCATCAGGATGTTGGCCGAGCCCAGGTGAATCCGGTACGCGCGGCGGTTGCCCTGCACGCGCAGGAAGCGGCCGTCCAGGGTCAGGCGGTCTCTGATCTTCAGGCGCGGGATCAGGCGTTCCAGGTACGCGGCGCGGGTCTTGGCCGTCTCAGTGAGTTCGCCAAACGAGTAGGACTGCCAGTATTCACGGAAACGTCCGCCGGGGCCGCCGTCCTGCCACGTGGGATCATTGCCCACCGAGGCCACGCCCACGAACAGATCGACGTCGCGCAGCACCTCCGACAGCGCCAGGGGCGGAATCTGAGAGAGCGGCAGCGGGGCCACGGGCTGCTGCGTCTGGTTCACCCACATGGTGTACCCGCCGCCCCCGGCGTGCGCGTGGTTCTCGGGAGCGCCCTGCGGGTAGAAACGCACCTGATCGGTACTCAGGCGCAGGTAACTGCCGGACTCGGTGCTGTCCTCGCCATAGTTCTCGCCCACGCCCTCGATCCAGTATTCCGCCCGCAGGCCGTACGCGAGTAGGTCGCGCATGGCGGGCGGGTACGAATCGTCTACCATCAGCCGCAGCCGGTTGCGCCAGCCGCGCAGCGCCGCCAGCGCGTGGAACTGGTGCTGGCGCAGGATGTGCCCCGCGAAGCGGTTGGAATACGTATTCGTGCGCCGCTCGGCGTCGGTCAGCACGTAGACCTCGCGCCACGCCTGCTTGAACGGCTGGCGGATGTCCAGCGTTTCCAGCCGGCGACGCCACGCCAGCACCTCCTCCACCGCCCGCCCGAGAGGATGCCACAGCCGGATTACAGCGGTCGGCAGGATGGGAACGCTCTCTCCCTGTACGTTCCGCATCTCACCATCCGCCCACAGCGCGGGCACGCCGTCCACCACCCAGATCAGCCGCCGCGCCACCGTGCCGGCCAGCGGGTGGTTCAGGTAGCGCTCCAGCCACGCCTCGCCGGCCCACATGCGCGGCTGGATCATCAGAGTGTCGAGCCGCTGCGACAGCGCCACCACGGACTTCTCGGCCTCCTTCTGCGCGGCCTTCAGGTCGGCCAGTTCCTCGGCGTAGTCCTTCTTCACAGCTGCCGGGACGCTTTTCATGGTCTTGCCGTCCCGGCTGAAGCCCAGGTGGGCACCGGCCGCGTCCATGGTCAGCCGCGCCTCCACGTCGCCCAGCATGTCCGTGCGCTCGCCCACTGCCGTCAGGCCCAGGGTGGGTACGCCCAGTTCCAGCAGCTCGTCCGGCGTGACGTTCAGGCGCTCCGCCACCACGTCCAGCCCCTTCTGTACTTCCTTCAAGGTCCCCTTGAAGGTCACGGTCGTCGCCAGCCGCGCCAGTGCCGACAGGGCCGCGCCGGACTCGGTGCGCGACAGGGCATACACCGCAGCGTTGGCGATCTTCGGCGCACGGGGGCCGACGCCCGGCACCTTCTTCAGCGCCGATTCCACCACGCCGGCCACCACCCGGATCAGTGCGTCGTCGGCCACCAGGGGCACCATCCACAGCAGGCCCTTGAGCGACAGCGCGTTGAATTCGTCGAGCATCAGGTTTGGATCGCCGCCGTACTGGACGGGATTCAGGCGAAAGGTACGCGGCCGGGGCAGCAGCGGCAGCGCGGCCGTCAGCACCTCGCGGAACGGCGCCGCGCCGACGGCGTTCAGGTGCTTCTCGGCGTCTTTCAGCCATTTCGCCGTGGGCTTCCCCGCAGACGCCGTGCGCGCGAAGGCCACCAGCGCGGGCCAGGGCTGCCGCTGCTCGGCGGGAAGAGTGTCCAGGCGGGTCAGGAAGGCGTCCGACCACGCCTCGCCGGGGTTGAGTTCGGGGGTGAGGGTGTTCGCAACGAGTGCCCACCACGGGTATTTCTCGGCGGTTGGCCCCCAGTAGGAGACCATTGCAGATCTTCTGGCAGCCGCGAGACCGAGCGGAGTCATTCGGTTCTGCCTGAATGCCTGCTCCACGAGAGGATGGAGATAGCTCTCGTTACCCGACCATTGGCCGTAATAAACCAGAGGACTGGCGAACGGTTCCATCTGTGTTCGGATCACAGCTGCCAATTCCTCGCCGTCCAATTGTTGGACAAGCGGTTTCAGCATCATTCTTACCACTCGATCCCACGCCCTTACAGCGCCTCGCATACCTGACGTCACCCCGTCTGTGCCCTGATGAGGTAGGTTTTGCAGGCTCAGAACACGCTGGAGTAGGTATCGATTCTGCCCCGCAGGAACAGGTGGCAACGGCAAAGGCTCTCTCTGTGGTTGATCATCATAAATATCCTGCCTGGCACGCTCTTGCAGGACAGCAAGCCAGAGGTCTGCCGCCTCCTGACCCTTCGCCGTGGTCAGCGCGACTTCAAGGTCGTTCAGCCTGTCGAGTAGGATCAACGCCTCAATCACCGACGCCCTGAGTGTGGGTGCAGATAGTGCCCCGACCTCGATTTCACGAAGTTTCCGTAGAATCAAGTCGTGCGCAGGCTGGGAAAGCTCTCGCAGTTCTCGTAACAAAGTTAATGGAGTTGGATTGACACGCATCCAGGCTGCTAGGCGAGCGGAAATCACCAAACCAGGCTCTAAGATGTCGGCTTTATCTTCAATCGCAAGCCAGATCAGATGTATCCATTGAGGGTGGCGGAGTTCCTCACTTTCGAGTAAGGCGTTCAGGCGAGTAATTTCAGCTTCTCGCGGGTAACTTACCTGTGTGCTCAGCTCCTTGAAGGCCTTGAAATATCGTTCCGGGACGACCTGCCCGTTGATCTCGTAGCCGCTGGGGCCGCTGGACATGAAGAGGGCCATCCCCCTACCCCCCCACCAACGGCACCAACTTGATAAACGTCACGTCCAGCGGGTGCCCCAGCCGCAGCGTCACGGGCTCGTCCAGCGCCTCGGCCTGCCGGTCGCCGATCAGGATGATGATGCCGCCACGGGTGAACGCCTCCACGGCGCGGGCCGACTGCTGCTCCCAGTCGATGCGGCGTGAGCGCGCCAGGCCGGGGCTGTTCAGCTCGCGTTCCATCCCCTCGGGCACGACCAGCCCCCGGAAGCATTCCTGATTCCCGGCGTTGTACGTGGAGACCTCGTCGTACACGCGGCGGCGGATCAGTTCGCGCACACTCACGGTCTCGGTCTCGAAGTCCAGCGTCAGGGCGGGGATGGGCTGGGGTCTCGCGGTGGTCTCGTCGAGGACATTCACGGTGTAGGACATGATTCGGGCCTCCTGATTCTGTTCACAGCGTAACATACATCCAGTCTGATGGTGCCCATCTCACCATGTTGCTCCTGACATAGGGCTGTCACTGGCCCCCGGCAGCATGGAGGCATGAAGACAGACCTGAGCTTCGTGACGCTGCACACCGCCGACTACGCCGCCGCCCTGGCCTTCTTCACAGATGTGCTCGGCTTCGAGGTCACCGAGGAACGCCCCGGCGCGAACGCCTTTGTACCGTCGGGCGGGGCCGGGCTGGCCCTGCGGACGAGTCCAGTACTACAGCCGCCGCTGGGTACGGGTGTGACCGTGTACTTCACGGTGCCCGACGTGCAGGCCTACCACGACCAGGTGGCGGGGCGCGGCGCGACCATCAGCGAGCCGCTGCACGACATGCCCTTCGGGCGGACATTCACGGCGCAGTCGCCCGACGGGCACCAGCTCGGCTTCTGGCAGGCGCCGGCATGAGCGTGGTCACGCTGACGTTGCCAGTCATGCCGCCCTTCGACTTCAGCCACACGCTGACTTTCCTGACCGGCTTTCCACCCACGCAGGGCGAGCAGGATACGGTCAGCGAGCTGCGGGGGGCCACGCGCCTGCACGGGCAGACCGTGGGCTTTGTGGTGCGTGCGGGCGGCGGGGGGCTGGACGTGAGCCTGCATCCGGAACGCCCCCTGGAGGCTGCCCAGGTGCAGGCACTGCGCGAGCGGATCGCCTTCTTCCTGGGGGCGGACGTGGATCTGAAGCCCTTCTATACGCTGGCTGGGCCGGACGACGCGATGGGGCCCGTCGTCCGGGCGCTGCACGGTTTCCACCAGCCGCGCTTCCTAACACCCTTCGAGGTCGCATGCTGGGCGGTGCTCACGCAGCGCCAGCCGCTGGCTCAGGCGCGGCGCATGAAGCGGACGCTTTCGGACGCGCACGGGGGCACGTGGGAGGATCACCCGGCCTTCCCGGAGCCGGGCGATCTGGCTGGGCTGAGCCCCGAAGACTTCCACGCCCTGATCCCGAACGAGCGCAAGGCCCGGAGCCTGCACGCGGTCACGCAGGCGTTCCAGGGGGTGCAGACTGCCGACCTGGCCGCCGCCCCGTACGACGGAGTGCGGGACTGGCTGCTGGGCCTCCCCGGCATCGGGGAGTGGAGTGCGCTCTTTGTCCTGCTGCGCGGGCTGGGGCGCGTGGAACGCCTGTACGGGAACACCGGAACCCCTCTGCTGCAAGAACTCCTGCGGGCGGCCCGGCCCATGTACGGTGACCTGAGCCCGCAGCAGCTGTGGGCCATTGCCGACAGGTACGGCGAGCAGCAGGGCCAGTGGGGCATCTACCTGCGCAGCCGTTCCGCCTTCACGCCAGACCGGGAGCGTGCCGCATGACCCTGAACTACGTGAGCATCCTCGTGTCCGACATGGCCCGGTCGCTGGCCTTCTACCGCACGCTGGGCCTGCCCATCCCGGAGGACGTGGACACGGCACAGGGCCACGTCGAGATCGAGGTCGGCGGGCTGCGGATCGCGTGGGAGACCGAGGCGCTGATGCGCGGGCTGAACCCCGGCTGGATTCGCCCGGACGCCGGGGGCCGGATCGGCATCGGGGTGCAGGCCACGTCGCCCGCCGGAGTGGACGACGCCATGACCCGCCTGCGGGCCGCCGGGTACGATGCCCCGGAGCCCTTCGACGCCCCATGGGGCCAGCGTTACGCGACGGTGACCGACCCGGACGGAACCGGCGTGGACGTCTTCGCATGGAGGGCTGACGCGGGCTGACGGCCAGACCCTGAGCCGGTCGACCCGGTCGACGCCGCCGCCAGCGGCTATCCTGCCCCCGTGAGCGGCATCGTGTGGCTGGCGCTGGACGGGGTGGGGCACCCGGCGGACGCGCTGCCCGGCAGTGTGTGGGAGCAGGAGCTGCCCACACTGCGCCCGCTGGTGGATGCCGGACATGCCCTGGACGCCACACTGGGTGTACCGGGCCTGCCGCAGTCCGGCACCGGGCAGAGTTGCTGGCTGACCGGTATGGACGCCGTCCGCCTGATGGGCGAGCACTACGGCCCGCACCCGGGGCCGACGCTGCAGCGGCTGCTCGCGGCCTCGTCGCTGCCGGTGCGGCTGGCCCAGGCCGGGGCACACGTGGCGCTGGCAAACCACTACGTGCCCGCGTATTTCGAGTCTCAGGCCACGTCGCCGCGCCGCAACCGCATGGGCTGTTTTCCGTACTCGTTCCGGGCGGCGGGACTGCCGCTGAATCCGCCGGGCGTGCCGGGGGTGGGGGCCACGCTGGGCCTCGCCTTCCGGGCGCCGTGGACGCCGGTGGAGCCGCTGGACGCGGTCATCCGGGTGGGCAGCAGCCTGGCCGCCGCTGCCCGGACGCACGACCTGGTCGCGGCCGACCTGTGGTTCAGCGACCTGCTGGGGCACGAGGGCACCGAGCCCGTGCCCGGAGACGCACTGATCGCTGGCCGGGCCTACCTGGCGCGGATCGACGCCCTGTTGACCGGTCTGCTGGACGCCGGCGCGCGGGTGGCGCTGAGCAGCGATCACGGCAATCTGGAAGACCTGTCGGTCAAGAGCCACACCCAGGCCCGCGTGCCGTTCACCGGAACGGGGGTCAACCTCGGCTCCCCGGCGGACGTGGTGGGGGGAGGCCGGGTCATCGCAGAGTGGTTCGGGCTGGACGGCGTGGAGACCGCTGAATTTTAATCCTGGGCACCATCTGGGCCGAAAGTTATCCACAGGCTTATCCACAATGGGTGTGGACAACCTGTGGATAACCCCAGTCCCGACCGCCGCCTCCGAGCGGCAAAAGCCTGTCTGGAACGAACAGGAGACGACCCCGCGACATGACCTTCAGCTGTTCCAGAGTTATCCACAGGCTGCCGTTTCACTGTGGATAACTCTCGCTTTCGGCTGTCCGGACGGTCTGCACAAAGGCGCGCACAGCGTCTGGATCCTTCCGGCCCGGCGACACTTCCAGGCGGCTCACGGCGTCCACGGCCGCAGGGCGCAGGGCCTGGATCGCCCGGGCGACGTTCGCGGGACCGAGGCCACCGGCCAGCCACGCACCGGGCGGGAAGTGGGGGCGCAGGGCCTCCCAGTCCAGCGGCACGCCGCCCCCCGGTTCAGGCGCGTCCAGCATCAGGGTGACGCCGGAAATGCCCGTCCACACGCCCGCTTCCGCCGCCAGATCGGCGGGGCGCACGACGCGCAGAACGGGATAATACGCGGCGACCTGCTGGACGTAAAGTCTTGACAGCGGGCCGTGAAGCTGCACGGCGCTCATGCGGGCGGCCTCGGCCGTGCGGAGCACCTCGTCCAGCCCCTGGTTCAGGAACACGCCCACCCGCGCCACGACGGGGCCGACGCTCAGGCTGGCCTCGCGGGCCACCTGCGCCGACACGAGCCGCTTGCTGACCGGCGCGAAGATGAAGCCCAGCGCGTCTGCACCGGCCTCGGCACTGAGCAGCGCGTCGTGGACGGACGTGGTGCCGCAGATCTTCACGCGGATCACGGGCGGCCGTCCCTGTGCGCCTCCAGCTCCGCCACGCGGGTCTCGAGCGCCCGCACCTGCCGCGTCAGGGCGAGCAGCAGCAGCGCGTAGTGGTCGTACAGCTTCGGGCGTTCCATGCGGTGCTCGTTCCCCATCCAGCCGTCCAGCAGCCGCTCGGCCTGGGCCAGCACCTCGTCGTCGGGCACGTCGCGCCACGAGCGGCCCTTCAGGATCTCCTGGGCGAAGTTCAGGTCACGGTCGCTCATAGGGAGTTCCGGTGATCTGGAGGCGAGACCGGATGGAGAGACTGGCCGGTCTGTTCACGGCCTGTCCTGGACTGACGGAAGCTGCGGATCATGCATCCATTCTGGCGTGCCGGCCTGTGCAGCGAAGGTCTGCCGGGCGGCCATCACCTCGGCGTGGTGGGCCTCGGCCCACTCCCACACCGCGCAGAAGGCCTCGCTCAGGCTCAGGCCCAGTGGGGTCAGGGTGTAGTCCACGCGGGGCGGGATCACCGGGTACACGGTGCGCGTGAGCAGCCCGTCGGATTCCATCTGCCGCAGGGTCTTGGTCAGCATCTTCTGGCTGATCCCGCCCACGTGCTCGCCGACCTGCGTGAAGCGCAGCGTGCCGTGTTCCTCCAGCACCTCCAGGATCAGGAGTGTCCACTTGTCGGCCACCCGGCCGATCATCTCGCGCACCAGCGCCTCGACATCCGGGGTGGCCTTGGGCCACGGGGTGCCGGCCGGGCGCGGCACGCCGTCCATGGCATGACTTTCCACAGGGAAAGTATAGAACTTCCGGGTGCCTACTTCCCAACAGAGAGTGTCGTATCTATGCTCGGTCTGCAGCCGGGCCGACCACCTGTCCGCTGCCACCAGGAGGTGCCATGTTCTACGAGTTCCGCCGGTACACCACACGGCCCGGCCAGCGCGACACCTGGGTGCAGGTCATGCAGGGCGAGATCCTGCCCTACCAGACCGCGCAGGGCATGACCTACGTCGCGTCCTTCACGGACGACACCGACCCCGACACCTACTGCTGGATCCGCCGCTTCGACAGCGAGGCACAGCGCCAGGAACTGTACGCCGCCGTGTACGACACCGACACCTGGCGCGCGCTGCTGGCGCGGCACGGCCATCTGCTGGCCGCTGAACCCCACGTCACCCGCCTCGTGCCCACCGCCCACTCTCCCCTGCTGTAAGCACGACAAGGAGCCCACCATGCACATGACCGGCAACACCATCCTGATCACCGGCGGGGCCTCGGGCATCGGCCTGGGACTGGCGCAGGCCTTCCACGAACGCGGCAATACCGTGCTGATCGCCGGACGCCGCCAGCGCACGCTGGACGAGGCCGTCGCGGCGCACCCGGGGCTGCACCCGTACGTGCTGGACGTGACCGATCCGGCGTCCATCGCGGCCCTGGCTGCGCGTGTCACTGCCGAGCACCCCGTCCTGAACGTCCTGATCAACAACGCCGGCATCATGCAGGCCGAGGACATCCTGACGGCGACCGACACGGCGGTGGCCGAGCATACCGTGACCACCAACCTGCTGGGGCCGATCCGGCTGACGCACGCCCTGCTGCCGCACCTGCTGGCACAGCCACGACCGGTGATCGTGAACGTGTCGTCCGGACTGGCCTCGGTGCCGCTGGCCGCCACGCCGACCTACAGCGCCACCAAGGCCGCGATCCACTCGTACACCGAGTCGCTGCGGCATCAGCTGCGGGACACGCCCGCGCAGGTGCTGGAACTCACGCCGCCGGCCGTCGGCACGGATCTGATGCCCGGCCACCGCGACAGCCCCCATAGCATGCCGCTGGACGCGTATATCGCCGAGGTCATGCAGATCATGGAGACGCAGCCGGAGGCCCCCGAGATCTGTGTGCAGAACGTGCGCTTCCTGCGCGACGCCGTGGCGACCGGCACCTACGACCGGGTGTTCCAGGGCATCAACAGCCGCTGAGCCACCCGGCCATCCTGCCGATGTGCGCGTGGTGCCCGCCGTGACACGCTGAGCGGCATGACCTCTGCGCCGACGCCCCGCCGCGAGACGACGCTGCACCTGCTGTTCACGCAGGGCGACCGGGCGGCTCTTCAGACGCTGAGCACCGATCAGATGACGTACTTCGGCGCAAACGTGCGCGAGGCGGCGCACGGAGCGGGCTGGCCCGGCGTCCTGCTGCGCCGGCTGCACTTCCAGTCCCACGGCGAGGTCGATGGCGTGCGCCGCGCCGACGTGGTGTGGCACCTGCATGCCGACGACGGCGCAGCGCTGGACTGGCGGCCGGACGGGGCGTGGAGTGACATGCAGCGGGCCTGGATCACGGCGGCCCGGACGCCACCGTCGAACGTGCCGTGGACGCATCCCGGCTGGCACGCGGCCGCGCTGGCGTGGCTGGACGAGGAACTGACCGCCCAGGGGCGGGAACGCAGCGGGGAGCCGGCCGTGCTCAAGCACTGGCAGATCAGTCTGCTGTGGCGGGTGCCCACGGCGGCGGGGCCGGTGTATTTCAAGGCCGTGCCGGCCTTTTTCGGGCGCGAGGTCGAAGTCACGCCGCTGCTGGCCCGCGAACTGGAGGGGGCCGCGCCGCCCGTGCTGGCCGCCGACCGGGAGCGGGGCTTCCTGCTGCTGGAGGATGCCGGGGACGAGGTGAGCCGCGCGCCTGACCTGAACGCCGTGATGACGCACGTGGCCGGGCTCCAGCGCTCAAGCATTCCGCATCTGCCCGGCTGGACGCTGCGCGACCGGGGGCCGGAGTACGTGCTGTCGTGGCTGGAGCACCTGCACTCCGACGACATGCTGCTGCCCGGCCAGGACGGCGGCCTGAGCGACGACGAGGCCGCCACGCTGCGCCGGGCACGGCCGCAGCTGGAGGCCGCCCTGCGCCGACTGGCGGCCAGTCCCATCCCGCGCACGCTGGGGCATGGTGACCTGCACGGCGGGAACCTGCTGACGCAGGACGGCCGCCTCACCCTGCTCGACTGGTCGGATGTGTGCTTGACCCACCCCTTTCTGGACGTGAACCCGGCGTACTTCTTCCCCTACGAACAGGTCAGCGGCGATTGGAGCCAGCATGGCGCGGTGCTGGACGCCGCCCGCGACACGTACCTGGAGGCCTGGACGGACTGCGCTCCCCCGGAGGATCTGCGCTCCCTGTTCGCGGACGCACTGATCTGCGGCGAGCTGTTCCGGGCGCTGGGCTACGTGGACGGCATCCAGGGGGCCGTTGAGGACAAGACCGAGTGGGCGGGTGCCCATCTGGATCACCTGCGGCGGGTGCTGACCCTGCTTTCCCGCTCACTCTGACCACCCGCACCTACTCGCACATCTTCCCGTCTCCGTCGCCGTCGAGCTTGACGTTGTAGCCGCCCTCGCCTCGCAGGACGGGCGTACGTCCGGCCGCGCGGGCCTGGGCACACGAGGCGTAGGGCGTGCGCCGCGCTGGAGCCGCAGCCGTGGCAGGCGTCGTGTCGCCGCTGCGGTAGTCGGCGGGATTCACGTAGGTGCCGGCGTGCATGCCGCGCTTTGCCTTCCGGGCCTCGTTCTCCTGGGGCACGTAATCGGTGCCGTACTCCCGGTACGCCAGGGCATGTCCGCGCGACACCATCCAGGCGTTCACGTCCGTGCCGCCGACCCGGCACACGGCGACGGTGCGCCCGTAACGGTCGGTGTCCCGGCGCTGACACGTGACAGCCTGGCCTCCCAGCAGCCCGCGCAGCGCGGTGACTGCCTCCTGCCCGCAGGCGTAGGTTCGGCCAGCGCGGCGGCAGGTCTGCGCCGACTCGGGCGCATCGATGCCGTACAGGCGTACCCGCGTCCCGGCGATGTCCAGCGTGTCGCCGTCGATGACGGTGGCCGCGCCGGTCAGCGTGGCGCGTGGCGGGGTGGGGCGGCGCCCGACCGGTGAATCCGGGGTCTGCGCCAGCCACGCCACTCCGGCCCCGACGACCACGACCAGCAGCACCAGGCTCCAGCGCAGGGCACGGGTGCGGGCCTGGGTGCGCCGCCGGGCCTTCAGCGCCTCGCGGCTCACCGGGGGGCACGCCGCGGAGGCGCGTGCACGTGCACCTGCGCGGCCACACCCAGGGACACGGTCAGTGGGCGACCAGACAGCGAGAGGGTCAGGGTGCCCAGCGCGGCGTCCACGGCCTGAAGCTCCAGGGCCGCGCCGGGAGTCAGCCCGGCCTCGACGAGCGCCCGCAGCTGTCCGGCGTCGCCGTCGGGGACGCGGGCCACGGTGCCCACGTCGCCGGGCGCGAGCTGCGACAGCCGCCGCTCGGCGCGGGTGGGGAGTTCGCCGTCCAGGGTGGGGATCGGGTCGCCGTGCGGATCGTGGGTCGGATCCCCCAGCCACGCGGCGATGCGGGCCTCCAGCTTCTCGCTCAGGGCGTGTTCCAGCCGCTCGGCCTCCTCGTGCACCTCGTCGAGCGGCACGCCCAGGGCGCGGTGCAGGAACAGTTCGAGCAGCCGGTGGTGCCTGAGCACCTCCAGCGCCACGCGCTCGCCCTCGGCGGTCAGCTGGGCCCCCTGGTAAGGTGCGTGCGACACCAGTCCCTGTTCGGACAGCTTGCGCAGCATGCCGGTCACGCTGGCGGGCGCAACCTCCAGGGCCGTGGCGAGTGCCTGCGTGTTCACCTTGCCGGCCTGCCCCAGCACATACAGGTGCTTGAGGTAGTCCTCCGCCGAGCGGGACAGGGTGCGGGCCGTCATACCGGCAGTCTAACGGGTGGCCACAGGTACTCTGAACCCATGCCGGTGCTGTTCATCCACGGAGTTGCAGTCCGCGAGGAGCACGACCCGGAGTGGGCGTCGGTGCGGCGGGTCACCCAGGGGCTGCGGTGGCCGGCCATGCTCGCGGCCCTGCGGGACACGGTCGCGCCCGTGCTGCGCCCAGCAGACCCGGACGGGGTGGACATCGCGCCGGTGTACTGGGGCGACCTGGGCGCCCACCACGCGCCGCCCACGCCACCACCCGCCCCGGCAGACCGTGACCTGCCACACGGCGACGCGCTGGGCGAAACGCTGGAGGCGCGGCTGCTCTCCCGCACTCCCGCCGGCGCGTGGCCGGACGTGATCCGCGCGGCATGGAGCGTGGCGCGGGACGCCAACCTGATCGAGGTCGCGCGCGGCCTGCCGCCGGCCCAGGCGTGGCCCTTTCTGGAGGCCGCCGCCCTGGCGCGGACTCCGGCCATGCCTCCCATCCGGCGGCCCCACCTGCCGGCGCCGCTGGTCGTGCAGCGGCAGCGCAACCTGTCGCGGGCGCTGCTGACGGTACGTCGGCCCATCACGTCGTTCGTGCCGATCTTCCTGGGCGACCTGCTGGTGTATCTCGACCGGCGGGGAACGCCCGGCGCCCCTGGCCCCATCGTGCAGCGGGTGCTGGACGCCCTGGCCCGTGCCCACGCCTCGCGGCTGGACAGTGGGGAGCCGCTGGTCGTGCTCACGCACAGCCTGGGCGGGGTGCTGCTGTACGACGTGCTGGGGGCCTTCCTGCCCGCGGCGCCGGAATTGCGGGACGTGCGGGTGGACTTCTGGTGCGCGGCCGGCAGCCAGGTGGGGCCGTTCGTGGAACTGGGCCTGATGGCCGGCGGCCCGGCCTCGCCCACCGCCGGGCCCCACCTGGGGTACTTCTGGAATGTCTGGAGCGAGAGTGACCTCCTGAGTTTTCCGGCAGCGGACATGGTGCCGGGCGTTCACGACACGGCTTTTCCGCTGGGCAGCAACGTGCAGGCCGGGCACCTGGCGTACCTGCAGCGCCCGGCGTTCTACCGCACGCTGGCGGCGAAGGTCGAGGTGCACACCGGCCGGCGCGGCTAGGAAGGGGCCACCGCGCGGGGACGGATCGGAACCGGCGGCCAGACAGGTGTTCACCACAGCGCCCATCACCCTTGAGTGAGCGTTAAGTCTGCGCCGGATCTCGCAGCGGCGCGAGCATACTGACGCAGAGCCCGCACATCGACAACCCGCTATCGGAGCTGAACGCAGGGGCACCGGCACACGCCGGCCGCCGGAGGCCACGTCATGCATGAGCCGGTTCTCAACCAGAGCACGCGGTCACCGCTTGGAGCTGCCCTGCCCGGACGCCGCCGACGGCCCCGCTCCAACCCGCTGGGCTACCTCTTCGCCGCCCCCTACGTCATCCATTTCGCGGTCTTCACCGCGTACCCGCTGCTGTTCGCGTTCTACCTGACGGTTCACCGCTGGGACATCGTCAGTGCGGACAAGCCCTTCGTGGGCGGCGCCAACTTCCAGCGGCTGCTGGGCGACGACCTGTTCTTCACGGCCCTGAAGAACACGCTGGTCTTCCTGTCGATCCACATTCCGCTCCAGATCGCGCTGGCGCTGCTGCTGGCGGTCATCCTGAACGAGAAGCTGCCCATGCGAGGTTTTTTCCGCACGGCCTTCTTCCTGCCCTATGTGACCTCCGGGGCGATCATTGCGATCATCTGGACGCGGCTGTACGCCGACGACGGGCTGCTCAACGGCTTTCTGGCGACCCTGAAGGTCTCGCCTGTGGGCTGGCTGACCACGCCCGAGTGGGCCATGCCGAGCATCGCCATCATGGCGACCTGGAAAAACGTCGGGTACTACCTGATGATCTTCCTGGCGGGCCTCCAGGCCATTCCCGCCGCCCTGTACGAGGAAGCGAGCCTGAACGGCGCGACCGCGTGGCAGCGCTTCCGCTACATCACGCTGCCGCTGCTGAACCCGGCCATGCTGCTGGTGGTGATCCTCTCGACCATCGGGGGCTTCAGCCTGTTCGTCGAGCCCTACGTGATGACCGGCGGCGGCCCGATCGACTCCACGCTGTCGGTGGTGCTGCTGCTGTACCGCGAGGCCTTCCAGTTCCTGCGCATGGGCTACGCCGCGACCATCGGCGTGGTGCTGGCGGCCATCATCTTCCTGGTCACCTTCCTGCAACGCCGCTTTGTCGAGCAGGAGCTGACGTACTGATGACGGCCACCCCTGCCCGTGCCCGGCTGGAGCGCCTGTCCATCCCCGCCCGTCAGGCGCTGTTCTGGGCGCTGCTGCTGCTGGGCGCGTTCTCCTTCGTGCTGCCGTTCCTGTTCATGGTCTCGACGGCGCTCAAGTCACCGCGCGAGCAGTACGGCCTGAACCTGATTCCCAGCGAGCCCACGCTGGGCAACTTCCAGGCCGTATTCACGCAGATTCCCATCGGCCGGGCGATCCTGAATTCGGTGTTCGTGTACGGCACGATCACGGTCTCGGTGCTGCTGTTCTCGTCGATCGTCGGCTACGCGCTGTCGCGGCTGGAATGGCGCGGGCGCGAGTTCGTGTTCAACGTCATCCTGCTGACCATGATGATTCCGGGACAGCTGCTGCTGATCCCGCTGTACCTGCTGATCGTGCGCCTGGGCCTGCCCGATTCCTACGCCGCGCTGATCCTGCCCGGAATGATGAGTGCCTTCGGCATCTTCATGTTCCGCCAGACCTTCAAGACCATCCCACAGGATCTGATCGACGCTGCCCGGATAGACGGCGCCAGCGAACTGACCATCCTGTTCCGGATCCTGTGGCCGGTGTCGCTGCCGACCATCGTGACCGTGGGGCTCTTCACCTTCATGGGCGGCTGGAACGACTTCCTGTGGCCCGCCATCGTCAACCGCGAGGAAGGCCTGATGACCCTGACCCAGATGGTCACGACCTACGCCATCGGCGGGCAGGCGGGCGGCCAGTTCGGTGCGGTCATGGCGTCCAGCCTGATCGGGGTGCTGCCCATGATCGTCATCTACATGATCTTCCAGCGCTACTACCTCGAAGGCATCACGTCCACGGGGATCAAGGGATGAGGGGGCTGGAGGCCATTGGGCGGAGGTTTTCGGTAAATGGCTGGCGGGAGGGTCAGGAGACGCCGTCTGGGCCGCCATGCCCGTTCACCCCCTCCCACAGAGAGCCCTCTCTCGAGAACCCACGGAACACATCCCGCCCCCACGCGAAAGGAGCCCCACCCATGACCACATCCCGCGTCCTCCGCCACCTCGCCGTGTCTGTTCCGCTGATGCTGGGTCTGGCCGGCGCCCAGGGTCTGACCTTCTGGCCGTCCTCCAACCCCGAGGAGATCGAGTTCGCCAAGCAGATCGTGGCCGCGTGGAACAAGGCCAACCCGTCCACGCCGGTCAAGATGCAGCCCCTCCCGGCCTCCCGGTCATCGGAGGAGGTGCTGCTGGCGGCGATTGCCGGGAAGACGACGCCGGACGTGGCGGCCAACATCTACCCCGGCGCGATCAGCCAGTTCGTGTCGGCGGGTGGGCTGTACGCGCACAACAAGCTGCCGGATTTCAAGAGCTTCATGACCGACCGCAGCGGCGCGGACGTGCTGGAGGCCTACACCAGCGCCGGCGGCAACATCTACCAGATTCCCTGGAAGTCCAACCCGACGCTGCTGGCCTACAACACCGCGCTGCTGGCCGAGGCCGGGATCAAGCCGGCCGATCTGGCGACGTATTCGGGATTCCTGGCGGCGGCACGTAAGGTCAAGGCCAAGTGGGGCGGCAAGAAGTTCCTGTACGCGCCCACGGTGGACGCGACATGGTGGCAGCGCTTCTTCGACTTCTACACGCTGTACATCGCGGCGTCGGGCGGCAAGACGCTGCTGGACAAGAGCGGCAAGGTGATCTTCGACGCGCAGCCGGGGCAGGAGGTCTTCGGCTTCCTGGCCACGCTGTTCAAGGAGGGCCTGGCCCCGCGCACCCGCACGGCCGCCAACCGCTTCTTCGAGGGCGAGTCGCTGCTGGAGACCGCCGGGCCGTTCACACTGCCCTTTTACGCCCAGAACGCGCCCAAGGGCATGAAGATCGACCTGCTGCCGCCGCCGGTGCCCGACCGCATGAAGGGCCAGAAGGTCTACACCTACGGCGACCCCAAGAACATCGCGGTGTTCACGACCAGCAAGGATCCGGCGCTGGCGTGGAAGTTCATCAAGTTCGTGCTCAGCAAGAACAACGACGCCCTGTTCATGAAGACCACCGGCCAGATCCCCTACCGCGAGGGCCTGGAAACTGACGCGCAGTTCAAGTCGATCATCGCCGCGCAGCCGCTGCTGAGCAAGTTCGTGCGGCAGGCTCCGCTGACCCGTGGCGTGGACGACACCAAGAGCCTCGTCGAGGTCTTCGATGCCATCTCGCGCGAGTACGAGAGCGCCGTGGTCTACGGACGCGGCGACCCCACCGAGGCCGTGAAACGCGCCGGCCAGAAGGCCCGCGACATCCTCTCCGGATTCTGAACCCACTCTTCCCTGGAGGCTCCCCATGACCCGAACCCTGCTCGTCCTGTCCGCCCTGACCCTCGCCTCCTCCGCGCTGGCGGCCGAGCGCACCCTGAACGTGCCCGTGACGGCCACCGCCGGCCAGCCGGTGCCGGTCAGCATGACGCTGCTGCGGGTGCGCGACACGCTGGGGGCCGACTTCGCCGTGAACTGGAACTCGCTGAGGGTGCTCGCGGGCACGCGGGAAGTGCCCTACCAGATCGACGATCTGGACGGCAACGGGCGCATCTCTGGCCCCGACGAACTGGCCTTCCTGGCCAGCGGCCCGGTCACGCTGAAGGTGTCCGACACCGAGGCCGCCGCGCCGACCTATCCGGCCACCATGACCGTGACCAAGACCGGCGACAACCAGACCATCGCAGCGGGCACGCTGAAGGTCGAGGTGACGCCCAAGGGCCTGACCCGCATCCTGAACGCGCAGGGCGGCGTGATGGCCGACGAGATCGGCAACCTGCGCGTGGAGGGCTTCAACAACTCGACCTTCTGGAAGGACAAGGCGCTGGGCGCGTATCTGGAGGGCAAGACCACCCTGAGCGGCATGGACGTGAAGTCGGTGGCCGTGCTGAAGCCGGGGCCGGTGCGCACCGTGGTCGTGTCGCGCCTGAGCAGCCCGGATTTCGTGGGCCTGGAGCAGACGCTGGTGTCACGGGTGTACGCGGGCGGCATGGTGGACGTGACCTCCACGGTGGTGTCGCGCGGCTACGCCGACATGATGAAGCTGGAGCACCAGGCGACCCGCCTGATGAGCGAACTCGACCCCGACGCCCTGCACATCACGCCGCTGTTCCGCCGCGTGGGCTACGCCGAATTCACGAAGCAGACGCCCGACGTCTATTTCGGGGACAAAGACCGGAATGCCCTGCTGAAGGTGGGTGGCAAGAACTACGTGAGCTACAAACTGAGCGGCAACCTGCGCCCGGCCTTCTGGGGAGCCCCGTACCTCTTCGTCTCGCCCGAGGCGTGGCGCACCAACTACTCGACGACCGCCAAGATGGGCGTGGCCGAGCTGGCGTACGGGACACCCGCGCTGGCGAAGGACTGGACGACCTTCGTGCAGGGCGACCAGTGGCAGTTCGAGTCCGGCGAGTTCCGCACCGGTTTCTTCAAGTGGCTCCCGGACGAGCTGAAGAAGACCGAGGCGGGGGCGGCCCTGGCCACCCAGCCCGACCCCTGGGTCTCGCACCTGTATCCCGGCGACACCTTCACGTGGCACTACCTGTACGAGCCCTACGCGGCGGCCGACGCGAACGCCGCCGTGGGCTATCTGGAGAAACGCGCCGCCGACCTCGCCTCAATCTCGCTCAGCAAGCCCTGAGGTGCCTGGAGTGACGTTCCAGCGCACTCCAGTGCGGCTGGCCGTGCTGTCTGCGCTGCTGCTCGGAGTCGCACATGCCCAGACCGCTGCCCCGCTGCGCCCCAACCTCGCGCATCTGGATTTCCTGCTCATTCCGGGCTTCCAGATTGAGGGCAGGGCGCACACCGGCCTCGCCATCTACGCCGCGCCCGATCCCAAGGCTCCCGGTAAGTTCGTGCAGGTGGGCGACGATGACGAGGGACTGGTCGATCTGGACGACGTGGCACGGGCGGCGGTGGTCTACCTGCGCGACGGGGTGCAGAACGCCTCGCCGGAGAGTCTGCGCAAGGGCCGCGAGCTGCTGGGCACCGTGCTGGCGCTCCAGGCCGAGGACGGTGAGTTCTACAACTTCGTCTTTCCCAACGGGCGCATCAACCGCGACGGCCCGACCTCGCGCAAGAGTGCGGGCTTCTGGGCGGCGCGGGGCGTGTGGGCGCTGGCCGAGGGCGTGCTGGCCTTCCGCACGAGCGACCCAGCGTATGCCCGCGAGCTGGAGGCGGCGCTGAACCGGAGCGTGGCCGCCTTCCTGAAGGGCACCACACCAAAATACGGGCAGTTCAAAGACCTGGGTGCCGGAATCAAGGCCCCCGACTGGCTGCCGCTGGGCGGGGCGGACATCGCCTCGATCCTGGCCGTGGGGCTGGCAGAATACGTGCGGGCGACGCCAGGGAACACTGAGGCCCGCACCCTGCTGAGCCAACTGGCTGAGGGCATTGCCGCCTACGCCCCCGGTGCTCCCGACACCTACCCGTGGAACCTGCCGCTGCCCGACACCAACGACCCGTGGAACTGGCACGCCTGGGGGGCGCGGCAGGTGCAGGCTCTGGCGCTGGCGGGCCGCGCCCTGAACAAACCCGCGTATATCGACGCCGCCCGCACAGCGGCGGGGCAGGCCTTCACGGCGCTGCTGGTCTCGCGCGGGCCGGTGGAGGGCTTCACACCGGCCCCCGACCTGTACCCGCAGATCGCCTACGGCATGGAATCCATCGCCTCGGGCCTGTTCGCGCTGGCCGACGTGACCGGCGAGGGCGTGTGGAACGGGCTGGGCGGCGTGACCGTGGGCTGGCTGCTGGGCCAGAACGAGCAGAAGCTGCCCCTGTACGATCCCGCCAGCGGGCGCGTCCTGGACGGCCTGGAACGGGGCTACACCAACGCCTCCTCGGGGGCCGAGAGCACCGTGACCGGGCTGCTGGCGCTGCTGGGGGCGCAGAACCGCCCGGCCGCGCAGGCGAAGCTGAACCTGACCCGCCTGGAACGGGTCACGGACGAGCTGATCGAGGCCGAGTCCGGCAGCGACTTCGGCAGCCCGCCCGAGACGAGGAACACTTCCCGCGCCAGCGGCGGCAAGGTCGCGCTGCTGCCCCCCGGCACCAGCCTGACGCTGAAGGTGCCGGCGGGGATGACCGGCCCGTATCTGGCCCAGATGATCGCGGCGGGGCCGGCGGGCGCGGGGGTGCGGCTGGGCACGCTGGGTGCCTCGCTGACCTTCCCGCGAGACGTGTCCACCGTCACCAAACTGGGCCGGCTCAGCCTGACGGCAGGCGGCACCCTGGCGCTGTCGAGCACGGATAAAGCACTTCAGGCCGACGCCGTGTGGCTGTTTCCCAACCTGGCCTACACCCTGCTGGGCCGGGTGGGCGAGCGCGTGCTGCTGGCCAAGAGCTGGAGCGACGCGGCTCAGAACCTCGACCTGAAGCAGATCCCGGCCGGGGCGATGGTCAACGTGTACGACCGGCAGGGCCGCCCGGTGGCAGGGCGCGAGCTGCCGGCCTACGGCTTCGCGCTGGCGACCTGGGCGCAGGCCGGGCCGCTGCCGCAGACGGGGAACGCAGGCGGGCCGGCCGTGACGCTGACAGCTGAACCCAGGGTGGGCAACTTCTTCCCGCTGATCCTGACTCCGGCCGTGGACACCGACGCCTTCACGACCTCCGATCAGCCGCTGCGGGGCAACCTCGACAATCCCGGGGGCGAGTTCGGGGCCACCTTCCCGGCCGAACGGGGGCCGGCGGCCGGCGACCTGCTGACCGTGGGGGGCGTGCCCCTGCGGTTTCCCGACTGGAAAGCGCCGAAGAACGTCGTGACCCTGCGCGGACAGACGCTGACAGTGCCGACCGGACGCTACGCGGCGCTGCACGTGCTGGGCATGGCCGACCACGGCAACTACCGCGCGACGGTGCGCCTGCGCTACGCCGATGGCACCGAGGAGTCCCGCGACCTCGCCCTGAGCGACTGGTGCGGCGGCCCGCAATACAGCGAGCCCGTGGCGGCGACGTATCCGGCGCGGCGCGGTGGCAACGGACAACTTGAGACCCTCCGCTGCACCGTCTACGCGCAGAAGCTCGCCGTGAACCCCGATAAGGAGCTGCGCGAGATCGTGCTGCCGGAGCAGACCACCATGCACGTCTTCGGGCTGACGCTGGAGGCGCGTCCGTGATCCGGGCATTCCCCGTCCTGCTGTCCCTGACCCTGCTGAGCGCAGCCCCGGCGCCACCTCCAGCCCGGCCTGCCACCGGACTCCCCGGCCCGCTGACCCGCGATCCCGCCCGCCCGATCCTGGAGCCACGCGGCGACGGCTGGGAGGGGATGGCGGTGTTCAACCCGGCCGTGATCCACGAAGGCAAGGACTACGTGATGCTCTACCGGGCGCAGGATCGCCAGGGCGTGTCGCGGCTGGGACTGGCCCGCTCGACGGACGGCGTGACCTTCACGCGGGATGACCGGCCGGTATTCGAACCGGCCACCCCGGAGGAAGCGGGCGGCGTGGAAGATCCCCGGCTGGTGAGGATCGGAGGCGCGTTCCACCTGACCTACACCGCCTTCGACGGGCGCTCGACGGCGCGGCTGAACGTGGCGACCTCGGCTGACCTGAAGACCTGGACACGCCAGGGGCCGCTCTTCAAGACCGGCTGGAGCAAGGCGGGGGCCATGCTCGACCGGCCCGTGAACGGCCTGAACTTCATGTACTTCGGCGACCGGGAGATCCGACTGGCGACCTCACCAGATCGGAACAGCTGGACACCCGAGGACACCCCGGTGCTGCGCCCCCGACCCGGCACGTGGGACGAGGGCGGCGTGGAGCCCGGCCCACCGCCGATCCTGACCGAGCGCGGCATCCTGCTGATCTACAACGGGCGCGACCGGAACAACGTGTATGCGGTGGGCGCGGCGCTGTTCGACCGCTTCGACCCCGGCGTGGTGCTGGCCCGCAGCGAGCAGCCGATCCTGACGGTGCAGACCGCGTGGGAGAAGACCGGCACCGTGCCCAACGTGGTCTTTGCCGAGGGACTGGTGATCCGCGGTGGCCGGATGGAGATCTATTACGGCGGCGGTGACCGGGTGATCGGGCGGGCGGTGGTGGACTGGCCGGACGGGAGGTAGAGACCTCCATCCCGTCCTGGCCCCTTCTCATGCCGACGGACGCCACCATGCCCTGGTCTCCCCAATCTGGCGCCCGCGCCGGCCACCGTTCTCCGCCCTCTCCCCCGCCCGGAGTCCCCATGACCCAGCATGTCTTCAATCCCACCCTCACGCTTCACGTTGACGGTTCCGGACGCTTTATGCTGCGCCGCCACCCGCGCAGTCCGGTGCTGCGGCCCGATCCCCTGAAGGCGTGGGAGGCCGTCAACGTCTTCAACGCGGCGGTCGTGCAGCACGGTGGGCTCTTTCACATGCACTACCGGGCCCAGGGCGTGGATTACGTGTCCAGCATCGGCTACGCGGTCTCGGAGGACGGCCTGCACTGGAACAAGCTGGAGCGCCCGGTGCTCGCCCCGCAGGAGCCCTACGAGGCGCGCGGCGTGGAAGACCCCCGCGTGACGTGGCACGAGGACGACCAGTGCTTCTACATGGCCTACACGGCGTTCTCGGCGCACGGCATCATGCCCTGCCTGGCCCGGTCACACAACCTGATCTCGTGGGAGCGGCTGGGGCCGGTCATCCGGGGCGAGCACAACAAGGATCACGTGGTCTTCCCGCGCAAGATCGGTGGGCGCTACGCCATGTTCCACCGCCGCCCGCCGCACATCTGGATCGCCTACTCCGACGATCTGGTGAACTGGGACAGCCATAAAATCGTGATGTCGCCCCGGCCCCAGAACCTCGGCTGGGACGAGAAGCGCATCGGGGCCGGCGGCGTGCCCATCGAGACGCCGCACGGCTGGCTGGTGCTGTACCACGCCTACGACGACCTGCACGTCTACCGGCTCTCGGCGGCGCTGCTGGATCTGGACGACCCCAGCCGCGTCCTCTCGCGCCCGCGCACCTTCCTGATGGAACCCACCGAGACCTGGGAGATCCGGGGCGACGTGCCCAACGTGTGTTTCTCGTGCGCCAACCCGGTCGTGACCAACGATCAGGGCGAGTCGGAGGTCTACGTCTACTACGGCGGGGCCGACCGCATGGTGGGACTGGCGACCTGCAGATACGACGACCTGATGGCCTTCGTCCAGACCTCGCCGGGCGACCCGAGCTGGGATCGGGACTGAGGGAACCAGGGGGGAGGGCGGCAGGCTGAGCACTGTCTCCCCTCCCCGTGGAACTTTTCGTGGCCCGGCCACCTCTAAGGTATGAGGTGACCTTGAATGACGACTACGCCCCCCTGTGCGATGCCGATCTCGTGCGCCTGGCCGTGCGGGACGACCACGCCTTCGAGGCGCTGGTGACCCGGCACGCGGCGGCGGTGCACCGCTTGGCGGCTGTGAACGTCGGGCCGGGCGCGGCGGACGACGTGGTGCAGGACGTGTTCATCGCCGTCCACCGGGGCCTGGGCGGGTTCCGGGGCGACGCGCAGTTCGGCACGTGGCTGCACCGCATCACCCTGAACGCCTGTTACAGGGCGCTGAAGGCCCGCCAGGACATCCCCTTCGACGACACTCCCGAACCCGCCGCGCCGCACGACCCGGCCCACGCCGGCGAACAGGCCGACCTGCGCGGGCGACTGGCCCAGGCGTTGCAGACCCTGCCCCGCGAACAGCGCGAGGCCGTGAGCCTGCGCGAACTCTCGGGGCTGGACTACGCCGAGATCGCCGAGGTCACCGGCGTGGAGCTGGGGACGGTGAAGAGCCGCATCAACCGGGGCCGCGCTGCCCTGCGAGAGTGGCTGTCACGGGCGGGGGTCAGGCCATGAGGGGGCAGAGAGCGGAGAGCGGATGGCTGACGGCAGAGGGCAGAAGGCTACCGATAGGAACAGACCATGACTGACCACGAACTCGATGACCTGTTCGCCTCGGCGCGGGTCGAGACGGACGCCGACCGGGGCGCGGCGGCGCGGTTCCTGAGCGGGCACCGGCAGCGGCTGGCCCAGGAGCAGGTGCAGCAGCAGGCACAGACGCGCACGGTACGGGCGGGGTGGATCTCGGCGCTGCTGGCGTCGGCGGCGATGGTCACGGGGCTGCTGGTGCTGCGCCCCGACACTGCCCTGCCCGCCAGCGCGGCTTACGACGCCTACCAGTCGGCCGCCGGGGACGGCTGGTGAGGCGCGCCGGTCTGCTGGTCGCGGCCCTGCTGGGAGTTCACGCGGACGCGGCCCCGGCCGACGACCTGCTCGCGGCCCTGCGCCGCGCCCGCACGCTGGAGGCGCGGGGTGACGTCCAGATCACGGTGCTGTTTCCGCCCCGCACCGTACCGACCCGCACGGCCCGACGGCTGCCGGCGGTGGCGTTCATGCCGGGGCTGATCGCCCGGAATTTCACGGTCACGGGGATGGACGGCGGGGCGGTCGCGGGCCGGGCGACCACCCGCTATGACCTGACCCCGAAGGCGGCCGGCGCAGCCCGCTGGGCGCTGTGGGTGGATCAGGTGTGGAACATCCCCCTGGCCTACGAGGAACGCACAGCTGACGGCGGACTGGCCCGCCGCGCCGCGTTCGTGACCGTGAACGCGACCCCGGTGAAGGTGGCGGCCCAGCCGCTGTCTCGCCCCCCCGGTCTGGCGGCGGCGGTGCGGCGCGCGCTGCCGGGGCTGAGCGTCCCGCCGGGCTTCGAGCCCTCGGGCGTGACGGGCCGGGCGGACGGCGGCCTGAGCATCGCGCTGACGGACGGCGTGAATGTGCTGGCGCTGGTCACGGCTCCCCGGAACGTGAAGGCCGCGCCGGGTGTGGCGTCCCGGCGGGTGGGCACCGGCTTCGTGTGGCTGGTCGGGAACCTGCCGCAGGACGCGCTGGTAACAGCACTGGCGGGCATTCGTGGCGTCGACCCCTCAGGCCTGGGAACTTTCGTGGCTCCGGCCGCCTCCAAGGAATAAGGGCCGCGCCGCTGCCCACCAAGGAGCCTCATGACCCTGACGCCCTACACCAAGACACTGAGCGCCGAGGATGCCGCGCATGTCCTGCGCCGCACGGCCTTCGGCGCGACCGACGCCCAGATCCGTGCCCTGGTCGGCCGCCGGGCGGCCGATGTGGCGCGGGAGGCGCTGGCCTTCGACCAGTCGCTCGCCCCGGCCAGCCCCTTTGACCCCGCCACCGGGGCCACGCCGGGCGCGATGATCCAGCTCACCCGCGCCGCGTGGCTGTACGAGCTGACCTACGGCCCGCACCCGCTGCGCGAGAAGCTGGCCCTGATGTGGAGCAACCACTTCGTGATCGGGACCGACAAGGTGCGCAACCAGTCCGCGCTGGCCGGCTACCTGAAGGTGCTGCGCCAGCACGCGGCCACGCCGGACTTCACGCGCCTCGCGCTGGCGGTCGCACAGACGCCGGCCATGCTGCGCTACCTCGACAACGACCAGAACAGGAAGGGCAAGCCCAACGAGAACTTCAGCCGGGAACTCATGGAGCTGTTCACCACGGGCATCGGGCACTACACCGAACAGGACGTGCGCGAGGGGGCCCGTGCCCTGAGCGGCTGGACGTTCACGGGTGGGCGCGGCAACAAAAACTTTCTGGAGCCGCAGGTCTTCACGTTCACTGCGAGGCAGCACGACGCCGGCCGCAAGACCTACCTGGGCCGCAGCGGGAACCTGAGCCCCGAGGACATCGTGCGGATTGCCGCCACCCACCCGCAGACGGCCGTGTTCGTGGCCCGCAAGCTGCACCGGGCCTTCCTGGCCGACACGCCGGACGAGCGGGCCGTGCAGGGCAGCGCCGAGACGTGGCGGCGCACGGACGGCGACGTGAACGCGGTGCTGACCGAGCTGCTGTCCAGCGCCGAGTTCTACGCCAGCCGCGCCCGGATCATCCGCTCGCCGGTCGAGTTCGTGGTGGGTGCGCTGCGCACCATGGGCCAGCCGAAGCTGGAGCCGAAGGCGCTGCTGAACCTCACGCAGACCGCCGGTCGCATGGGGCAACTGCTGCTTCAGCCCGACAACGTGAAGGGCTGGGATGGTGGGCGCGAGTGGATCAACGACTCGACCCTGCTGCTGCGCCTCCAGGTGGCGGCGGCCCTGACCCTGGGCAAGGCCGCGCCCACACTGGACACCGCGCCGTCCGACCTGGCCCTGCTGGGCAGCGACCGCGCCCCGGCCGCCCTGAAGTCCCTGAACGCCCGCCAGCGCACGTATCTGGCACTGGTCAGCCCCGAATTCCAGCTGGCGTGAAGGGAACGCTGAAGGCCAACAGCTCTCCGTCCGGCCATCTGCCATCCGCCTTCAGGCCCCCAAGGAGCACCCATGACCGACCGACGTGATTTCCTGAAACTCTCCGCGCTGGCCGTGGCCGCCACGTCCGGCATGCCGGGCTTCCTGGCGCGGGCAGCGGCGCAGGCAGGCGGCACGAAGACCCTGGTCGTGATCCAGCTGACCGGCGGGAACGACGGCCTGAACACGCTGATCCCGTACAGCAACGGCGCGTACTACGCGGCGCGGCCGACCATCGCCATCCCGAAGAAGGACGTGCTGACCCTGACCGGCGACCTGGGCATGCACCCGGCCCTGAAGCCCCTGATGCCGCTGTGGGACGGCGGGACGTTCGCGTGGATGGAGAATGTGGGCTACCCGAACCCCAACCGCAGCCACTTCGCCAGCATGGCGATCTGGCACACGGCCGATCCCGCCCAGGCGCAGGCCGACGGCTGGATCGGGCGGATCGCGCAGACCATCGGCGATCCCTTCTGCGCCAGCAACATCGGTGCCAGTACGCCGCAGGCGCTGCGGGCCGCCGACTTCAGCCTGCCCAGCATCGACGGGGTGGACAGCTTCCAGCTCAGGCTCCCGCAGGGCCTGAACACTCCCTTCAGTCAGCTGCTGGAGAGCCCCCGCAGCGGCGAGGCGGCGTACCTGGTGCAGGCCACCCAGCAGATGATGAAGAACACCGCCCGCGTGCAGGAGAACGTGAAGAAGTACCGCGCCGGAGCCACCTACCCCGACACGAAGTTCGCGGGCCAGCTGCGCGACACCGCCCGCCTGATCGCGGCCGGGGTGGGCCAGCGCGTGCTGTACGTGTCGCTGGGCAGTTTCGACACCCACGCCGGACAGCGGGCCGAGCAGGACGAGCTGCTCTCGGATCTGGCCGGTGGCCTCGCGGCCTTCCACTCCGATCTAGAGCGGCAGGGCCTCGCGGACGACGTGATCGTGATGGGCTTCTCGGAGTTCGGCCGCCGGGTCGCGGAGAACGACTCGGCCGGCACGGATCACGGCCAGGGCAGCGTGATGTTCGCGCTGGGCCGGGGCGTCCGGGGCGGCATCCACGGCAGCAGCCCGGATCTGGAGGATCTGGCCGACGGCGATATCCGCTACCGGCAGGACTTCCGGGGCGTGTATGCCAGCGCCCTGACCCGCTGGCTGGGGCTGGACGCCCGAGTCATCCTGAACGGGGACTTCACGGGGCCCGCGTGGGTCGCGTGACCCGGCCCGCATGGCTGCTGCCGGGTGTCCTGGCGGCGCTGGTGGCCGCGTCCGTGCCCGTGGCGTCTGCCATGCCGAAGTTCCGTCTCCAGGCCATCCCGCAGCTGCACTACGACGCGGGCAATCCCCTGTGGGAACTCGACCGACGGGTCATGGCCTGCACCTTCTGCCATGTCAGGGACTCGGGCGGGGCACCGTGGAATCCGTTCGGCAGAGCGCTTCAGGCCGCTTTCGTGACCGATGCCCGTGCGGGGGGGAAGGCAAGATTCCCGGACGTGCTGTACACCGTCCTGAAGGCCGAGGGAGACGCCGACGGCGACGGCTACTCCGACGTGCTGGAGGTCTATGCCCGCACCCTGCCGGGCGATCCGGACAGTGTACCCACCCTGCCGCTGCCCGCGCTGCGGGCCGCCTTCGACGCAGCGGGCGGCGCGGCGCAGTACGTGCCCCCGACACAGCGCCGCTGATCAGCCCTCGTCCGGAAGGCGGATCAGCGTGTCCTTGTTCACGCGGTCGCGGCCGCTGCGCTTGGCCCGGTACAGGCGGCGATCCGCCAGGCGCAGCAGGTTGTCCACATCCTTGGCCTCGCTGACATGCGCGATGCCGATACTCACGGTCACGGGCGGCAGCCCGCTGTGGATGGCCCGCAGGGTGGCGATGATCTGGGTGGCGCGGCGTTCCAGGTCTGCCCGCTCGTCTGTGATGACCAGCATCAGGAATTCCTCGCCGCCCCAGCGGGCCACCTGATCGTCCGGGCCGGCACACGCCCGCAGGACGCCCGCCACGTGCTGGAGCACACTGTCGCCGACATCGTGGCCGTAGCTGTCGTTGATGTTCTTGAAGTGGTCCAAGTCGAGCAGCAGGATCCCCAGCTGCGTCCGCTGGGTGCGGCCGGCGCCCCGCGTCCCGCCGGCGTAGTAGGCGTTCATCGCGCCATGCAGGGCACGCCGGTTCAGCAGCCCGGTGAGCATGTCGGTCATGGCCAGGTTGGCGTAGTGGGCCTTCTCGCTGGCCTCATGGCGGATGACTCGCCCACTGGCCGTCATCTGACCGACCAGCAGGGCCAGCAACGCGAAAACGATCACGGGCACAGGCTCTGGCGGGCTGCGCACTGCTCCGATCACGGCGACGGCACCCACCAGCAGCGCCGCCCGGACAGACGCGGTTCTCAGGGGCAGCACGCCGAACCACACGACCAGAAAGATCCCGAAAAAGGCGACCGTCTGCCCGCTCATCGGGCCGAGGTTCCGGCTCACCGCCCACACCGTGACGGCCGCTCCGATGTCGGCCCCCCACCCGAGGATCGTGTCGACCTGCTGGGCCCGGATGCGGGAGGTCAGCACGCCCAGCAGCAGCAGCAGATTTCCGGCAGCACTCGCGGCATAGATGTACCGCTGGATCTCTGTACTGCTGGACAGTACGGTCAGTGCACTGAACGCGACCACCCCACTCAGGCATATGACGATGTAGCCCCTGAGTCGCACACGATCCAGGTGCCGCTCGGGTGGATCTTCCACCGGCATGTTCTCATGATACGGTCTGAATTGAACGCGGTTCAGTTCACCTGCCCGACCGTTCCGGGGGGGTCGGCGGGGGCCGGAACCACAGCACCGTCAGACGCGCCGTTCCCACGTGACCCACATCGGACCGGTGACATAGCCGAGGCGGGTATTCACGCGCAGCATGGGCAGGTTCAGCACCGTGCCACCGGTGCCCGCATGGGTATGCCCCTGCGCGCGCGCCCATGCGAGCGCCTGCCCCTTGAGCGCGGTGGCGAGTCCCCGCCCCCGGTGCTGCGGGTGCGTGACAGTGTGTTCGCTCTCGACCTCGTGCCCGTGCGGGGTCAGGCGGGTACTGGCGACGATCTCATCGCGCCAGCGCGTGACGAAGGCGGCCTCCTCGCGCCGTACGGTGTCCCGCAGGTCATCCCGCGAGAGGGGCTCGGGCGTGGTGGTGGGATTGCGGGGCGCGTCACGGATACCGGCCAGATACAGGGCGTGCAGGGCGTCCCAGTCGGCATCCGGGGCGTCCGGACTCAGCTGCTCGGTCTCGTAACCCGCCACGAACAAGCGTTCCTCCAGCGACTGGAAGGGGGCCGGGTCGAAGGCCGTCAGATCGAGGTGCGCTCCCCAGGACTGCCACGCATTGCGGAAGCCGGCGGCGTGGAAGAAGTGCATGATCTCGTGGAAGTCCTCGCGGGTCACGCCCAGCAGGCGCGTGAACCCGGCCGGGAGATCGGCCAGCACGGCCAGGTACAGCGGCGTGAAGGCCCGGCCCTCGCCGGCCAGGTCGAGCCGCAGGGCGTCCGGGGTGGCCGTGCCGAAGGGCGACAGGTGCGCGGTGGCGACCACCTGCTCGCCGTGCAGGGCCACCAGATCTCGGCACAGCGGATCGGCGCTCTCCCGGAACTGCTCCGGCGCATATGTCCAGTGGCCGCGCATGGCGTCGGTGACGAGCTGGGCGACAGCCCCGGAGTCCGCGTTCTGGAAGGGGCGTAGCGTGAAGGACGTGTCCGTGGCAATCGGTGTGGGATCAGGCATGGCGTCATGGTGCGCCGACGGGGCAGGGGAAGGCGAACCCGAACCATAGGCCGAATGGCGCAGTGGCTGCATATACGTCGTCCGCCTCAGCGGAACACCAGCACCACACGGTGAATATTGACTTCCCTCACCATCCGTACTCAGGCAGCATTCACAGAGGGAGTTGACAGGATTACGCATTAGACGTATTATGCTCATACCGGAACGAGAACGCCGTGGTGTGTTCGCACTTCAGACCGGAGGGACTGAGACTCCCCCAGCCCCAACCCACCCCGCGCCCCCACCGACCGAATGGTGGGGGCGCGCCATGTCTGTCTGCGGCGGCAGGCCGTATGGTCAGGGCACCATGACGAATGACGGCGAACTGCTTGGCCTGCTCCGGGCCGGCCTCGAGCCGAACGGGTCGCGTCCCCCCTACGCACAGCTCCACGCCGCCCTGGCCCACGCCATCGAGCGCGGCATACTGCGTCCCGGCGATCCTCTGCCCACCGTGCGCGCACTGGCCGCCGATCTGGGGCTGGCCGTGAACACCGTGGCAAAGACCTACACGGCCCTGAAACACGATGGGCTGACCGAGAACCGCGCCGGGGCCGGGACGACGGTCGCCAGGGCGGCATGGAGCGGCACTCTGGACACCCGCGAGGCCCTGCTCCGCTGGCAGCAGCACACGCGCAACCTGCTGGAAGCAGGGGTCTCGGCAGGGGCGCTGAGAACAGCGCTGGATGAGTCCACGATGGGCAACGTGTCACCGGACGGTCAGGACTCCGGTCTATAAGTGTACGCGGTACACCAACCTGGGCCGGGGTAGGATGGTGGCATGTCAACTGACGTGCCGCAGCTGAGTGTCAACACCATCCGCACGCTGTCCATCGACGGGGTGCAGGCCGCCAACAGCGGTCACCCCGGCGCGCCACTGGGGGCCGCCCCGATGGCCTACGTGGTCTGGCAGGACTTCCTGCGCTTCAACCCGCAGAATCCCGAGTGGGCCGGGCGTGACCGCTTCGTGCTGTCGGCCGGGCACGCCAGCATGCTGATCTACTCGCTGCTGCATCTGACCGGCTACGACATGCCGCTGCAGGAGCTCAAGGACTTCCGGCAGTGGGGCAGCAAGACGCCGGGCCATCCGGAGTTCTTCCACACGCCCGGCCTGGACGCCACCACCGGCCCACTGGGTCAGGGCGCCGCGATGACCGTCGGCATGGCGATGGCGCAGGCACACCTCGCCGCCCGCTACAACCGTCCGGACTTCCCCATCTTCGACAGCCACATCTACTCGATCCTCGGGGACGGTGACCTGCAGGAAGGCGTGAACCACGAGTCGGCCGCGCTGGCCGGACACCTGAAACTGGGCCGGCTGATCTGGCTGCACGACGACAACCAGGTGCAGCTCGACACCGCCACCGACAAGGCCGAGTCCGAGGACACCGCCGAGCGCTACCGCTCCTACGGCTGGGAAGTCCTGAGGGTCGAGGACGGCAACAACCTGGACGAGATCCGGCAGGCGATCACGGTGGCGAAGAACAACACCTCGCAGCCCACGCTGATCCAGGTGCGTACCGTGATCGGCTTCGGCAGCCCCAAGGCCGGCACCAGCAAGGCCCACGGCGAGCCGCTGGGCGAGGCCGGCGTCACCGCGACCAAGCAGGCCCTGGGCTGGGACTACCCGCCCTTCACCGTGCCCGACGAGGTCGCCGCCCACATGAACGCCACGGAGCGCGGCGCGACGCTGGAGAGCGAGTGGAATGCCCTGATGGACGGCTACCGCGCCGCGCACCCGGATCTGGGCAGGGAAGTTGATGCCCTGCTGGCCCGCGAACTGCCCGCCAACCTGAGCGAGGCGCTGCCCAGCTACGAGGTCGGCGGCAAGGCCATCGCCACCCGCAGCGCCAGCGGCGAGGTCATCAATGCCCTGGCGAAGGTGATCCCGGGTCTGATGGGCGGCAGCGCCGACCTGTCCGGCAGCACCAAGACGACCATCACGGACGGCGGCGTGCTCGACCACGACAACTATGCCGGGCGCAACGTGTACTTCGGCGTCCGCGAGTTCGGCATGGCCGCCGCCGGCAACGGCCTGAGCCTGTTCGGCGGTCTGCGCCCCCTGGTGGGCACCTTCCTGGTGTTCGCGGACTACCTCAAGCCCGCGTTCCGCCTGTCGGCCATCCAGATGCAGCCCGTCACGTACGTCCTGACCCACGACTCGATCGGTCTGGGCGAGGACGGCCCCACGCACCAGCCGATCGACCAGCTCGCCATGCTGCGTGCCGTACCCGGTGCCCACGTGATCCGCCCCGCCGACGCCAACGAGACCGCCGCTGCGTGGGCCATGGCCCTGGAGTACGACAAGGGGCCGACCGCCCTGGCCCTGTCCCGCCAGGATCTGCCCATCCTGCCGCGCAACCATGCCGGCGTGAAGAAGGGCGCGTATGTCGTCCACGACGCCGAGGGCGGCAGCGCCCAGGTCATCCTGATCGCCTCGGGCAGTGAGGTCAGCCTGGCCATCGACGCGGCGCAGGCCCTGAAGGCCGAGGGCATCGGGGCCCGTGTGGTCTCCATGCCGTGCATGGAGGTCTTCCGCGAGCAGGATCAGGCCTACCGCGATCAGGTGCTCACCCCCGGCGTGAAGCGCGTGGCCATCGAGGCCGCCAGCAAGCAGCCGTGGTACGAGTGGACGCAGGGCGGCCCCGTGATCGGCATGGACACCTTCGGCGCGTCCGCCCCCGCCAAGGTGCTCTTCGAAAAGTTCGGCTTCAGCGTCGAGAACGTCATCAAGGTCGTCCGGGGCGTGCTGTAAGGCTCAGGCCAGATAATGACCAGCCCCCTCGCCACATGTTAGGCGAGGGGGCAATCAGTTCTAGGCTACGCTGCACGGAATGCGAAACGTAATCCTCCTCTCTATAGCCACCTTTGTGATCGGCTGTGCGCCGACGACCACTTCCAGCAGCATCGGAGTCGATCGGATTCTAGTGGGCCAACAGTGGGACATCGAGTTCACACTGGACGGTCAGCGCGAGTCAGGGACGTTCCTTGTCACTCAGGAGGGCGTTCCACGCGCCTGTGCTGCCAACTGTGGAAGCCTTGAAACCATGACCACGATCAGTGTGAACGTACGAGGCGCAGAGTCTGGCGATATCACCCTGATGAAGTACAGGGACGGTCGCAGCCACGCATCATTCAGGGCACTCCGGCTGGGACGCTTTGATGATGCGTACTGTCAGGTGCCACTGGGCAGCGGGCAGAGCACGCTCAAAGCCAATATCAAGACGGGCGGAGCCACCACCTATGCAGACGGCTCCTGTCGCGTGCTGAGCGCCCGGTAACAGACAGAACCCCCGCCACTCGGACGGGGGTTCTCTGCTGCCTTCTGCCCGCTTTACAGCGAGATCAGGAACGGGTCTTCCAGGCTCTCGCAGATGAAGCGCACGAAGCGGGCGGCGTCTGCGCCGTCGATCAGGCGGTGGTCGTAGGTCAGGCTGAGCGGCAGCATGTTGCGCGGCTCAAACTCGCCCTTCTCCTTGTTCCACACCGGCTCCATGCCGCCGCGGCTGACGCCGAGGATCGCGACCTCGGGGCTGTTCACGATGGGGGTAAAGGCATGCCCACCGATGCCGCCGAGGTTCGAGATCGTGAAGGTCGCGCCCTGCATCTCGTCGGGCTTGAGCTTGCGGTCGCGGGCGCGGCCGGCGAGTTCCGAGAGTTCCAGCACGAGTTCCGTGATGCTCTTGCGGTCGGCGTCCTTGACCACCGGCACGAGCAGGCCTACAGGCGTGTCGACGGCCACGCCGATGTTCACGTAGTCCTTGAAGATGACCTGCTGCGCGTCGAGGTCGAGGCTCGCGCCGAACTTGGGGAACTTGCGCAGGGCGTTCGCCACGACCTTCATCAGGATGTGGGTCATGGTCAGCTTGCCGCCGGCCTTCTCCACGCGCGCGCCAAAGCGTTTGCGCGTCTCCTCCATCTCGGTCACGTCAGCCTTGTCGAAGTGCGTGACCATGGGGATGAGGGTGCTGGCGGTCATGGAGCGCACGGTGGCCCTGCGGATGCCGCTCATGTCCTCGCGGGTGACGGTGCCCCACTTCTCGAAGTTCGGAAGGGGCATGGCGGCCACGGCCGGAGCAGCGGCGGCGGGCGCGGCGACCTGACCGGCAGCGGCGGCGGGCGCGGTCACGGTGGGCGTGCCGCCCGTGCGGCGCACGTCCTCCTCTGAAATGCGGCCGGCGATCCCGGTGCCGTGAACCGCGTGGATGTCCACGCCGATCTCGCGCGCCAGGCGGCGGACGCTGGGCGCGGCGGGCACCACGGTGCGACCGTCGAAGGTCTGCGGGTTCTGCGTGCCCTGCGCCTTCGGGAACTGCGCGGCGGGCTGCTCGCCCGTGCTCACGGCGGCGGGCTGGGCGGGAGCAGCCGGAGCCGCGGGGGCGGGTGCGGGAGCAGCGGCCGGGGCGGGCGCGCTCGCCGGAGCGCTGCCACCACCCAGCGTGGCGATCACGCCGCCCACCTTCACGGTGTCGCCGACCTTCACGGCCACGCTCTGCACGGTGCCGCCGGCGTTGGCGGGCACCTCCACGACCGCCTTGTCCGTCTCGATCTCGATGACGGGCTGGCCCTCGCTGACCGTGTCGCCTTCCTTCACGAGCACCGTGACGACCGTGCCCTGCTCGATGTTGTCGCCCACGTCCGGCAGCGTGATCTGTGCGCCCGCTGAGGGGGGCTGAGCGCTGGGAGCAGCAGGCGCGGCGGCAGAGGCGCTGGCCGCAGGAGAGGTTGTCCCGGCCTGTTCCTTCTGCGCGGCCTGTTGCGCCTGGGCCACGTCCTTCGCCTGCCCGCCGTCGCTGGACGTGCCGGTGCTCTCCGCCTGCGCGGCCTGATCGCCGCCGCCCTGGCTGGGCGACGCGGCCGGCACGCCAGCGGGGGCTCCCGCAGTGTCGCCGCCCAGTGTGGCAATGACGCCGCCGACCTTCACGGTGTCGCCCACCTTCACGCTCACCGCCTCCACCGTGCCGCCCGCCTCGGCGGGCACCTCCACGACGGCCTTGTCGGTCTCGATCTCGATGATGGGGTCGCCCGCGTTGATGGTGTCGCCGGGCTTCACGAGCACGGTCACGACCGTTCCCTGTTCGATGTTGTCGCCCACGTCGGGCAGTTTCAGTTCAGTGGCCATGGGTTCTCCTTCGGAGAATGCAGAGAGCGGGAGGCAGAGAGCAGAGGGCCGGGATGGCTTGAGCCGAAGCGAGGTCTGTGCTCTCGGCTCTCAGCCCTCGGCGGGCGTTCAGCGCAGCACCGGCGCGTCGCGTTCCGGGTCGATGCCCAGGTCGGCGATCGCCTTGGCGACCACGTCACCCTTGATCTTGCCGTCGCGCTGGAGGGCGTACAGGGTGGCCAGGACGACGTGCTTGGTGTCCACCTCGAAGAAGTCGCGCAGTTCCTCGCGGGCTTCCGAGCGGCCGAAGCCGTCGGTGCCGAGCGTCCACAGCTTGCGGTCGAGGTGCCCGTTCAGGCCGTCCGCGCCGAGCTTCATGTAGTCGCTGACGGAGATCAGGACGCCGGGGGCGTTCTCGCGGCTCAGCTGCTGGGCCACGTAGGGCACGCGGGGCTCGGCGGTGGGGTGCAGCATGTTGTGGCGCTGGGCGAGCAGGGCGTCCTGGTGGAGTTCCTTGTAGCTCGTGACCGACCACAGGTCGGCGGCGACGCCGTAGGCTTCGAGCGCCTTGACGGCCTCCTGAGCCGCGCCCATGGCCGGGCCGCCCGCCAGGAGCTGCGCGCGCAGCTTGGCCTTGGTGTTGCCGCTCTTCTGGTAGCGGTACAGGCCGCGCACGATGCCCTCGCGGATCTCCTCGTGGCTGCGCCCGTCGTCGGGCATGGCCGGCTGCACCTCGTTCTCGTTGTCGATGGTGACGTAGTAGAACTCGTCGATGCCGTCCACGTACATGCGCTGGATGCCGCTCTCGACGATCACGGCGAGTTCGTACGCGAAGGCCGGGTCGTAGGTCTTGAGATTCGGCACGACGTACGCCTGCAGGTGGCTGTTGCCGTCCTGGTGCTGGAGGCCCTCGCCCGCCAGGGTGGTGCGCCCGGCGGTCGCGCCCAGGATGAAGCCGCGGGCGCGCTGGTCGGCGGCGGCCCACACGAGGTCGCCGACGCGCTGCATGCCGAACATCGAGTACAGCACGAAGAACGGAATGGTCGGCACGCCGTGGTGCGCGTACGCGGTGCCCGCCGCGATCCACGACGACATCGCGCCGTCCTCGGTGATGCCTTCCTCGAGCATCTGGCCGTTGACGCTCTCCTTGTATGCCATGAGCGAGCCGGAGTCGACGGGCGTGTACGTCTGCCCGCGCGGGCTGTAGATGCCGATGCGCGGCACCAGGGCGTCCATGCCGAAGGTGCGGGCCTCGTCGGGCACGATCGGCACGATGTACTTGCCGATCTCCTTGTCGCGCAGCAGCTTGGAGATGATCTGCACGGCCGCCATGGTCGTGCTCACCTGCCGGTCGCCGCTGCCCTTGGCGAACTCCTCGTAGAACTCGCCGTTCGGGATGGTGGGGTGCGGGTACTCGACCCTGCGGGCGGGAATGGTGCCGCCGAGCGCCGCGCGGCGTTCCAGGGCGTACTTCACCTCGGCGCTGTCCGGGCCGGGGTGGTAGTACTCCATGTGCTCGACCTGCTCGTCGGTCAGCGGGAGTTCCAGCAGGTCGCGCAGATCCTTCAGGGTGGAAAAGTCCAGCTTCTTGACCTGGTGCGCCACGTTGCGCGCCTGGGCGCTCTCGCCGAGGCCGTAGCCCTTGATGGTGCGCGGGATGATGATGGTCGGGCTGCCCTTGTGCTTCACGGCCGACGCGTACGCCGCGTAGATCTTGTGGATGTCGTGCCCGCCGCGGTTCAGGAGTTCCAGGTCGGCGTCGCTCCAGCCCTCGATCAGGGCCTTGAGCTCGGGCGTGTTGAAGAACTTCTCGCGCAGCTCCTTGCCGCCGAAGGCCGCGTAGCGCTGCGACTCGCCGTCCACGAGCAGTTCGAAACGCTTGACGATGGTGCCGTTGTAGTCCTTCTGGAGCAATTCGTCCCACTTGCTGTCCCAGATGACTTTGATCACGTTCCAGCCCGCGCCGCGGAACAGCGCCTCGAACTCCTGGATGACCTTGGAGTTCGCGCGCACCGGCCCGTCGAGGCGCTGGAGGTTGGCGTTCAGCACGAAGATCAGGTTGTCGAGGTTCTCGTACGCGGCGAAGCGGATCGCGCCGATGCTCTGCGGCTCGTCCATCTCGCCGTCGCCCAGGAACGCCCAGACCTTCGCGTCGCCCTTCGGCTTCAGTTCGCGGTTCTCCAGATACTTGATAAACCGCGCCTGGTAGATCGCCTGGATGGGGCCCAGGCCCATGCTGACCGTCGGGAACTCCCAGTAGTCGGGCATCAGCCACGGGTGCGGGTAGGAGCTCAGGCCCGCGCCGTCCGGCTGGAGCTCGCGGCGGAAGCGGTTCATGCGGGCCTCGTCGAAACGGCCCTCCAGGAACGAGCGGGCGTACACGCCGGGGCTCGCGTGACCCTGGTAGAAGATCAGGTCGCGATCCTGCCCCGCGCCGTGCCCGCGGAAGAAGTGGTTGAAGCCCACCTCCAGCAGCTCGGCCGCGCTGGCGTACGTCGAGAGGTGCCCGCCGATGCCATCACTCTTCTTGTTCGCCTTGATGACCATGACCACGGCGTTCCAGCGGATGATGTTGCGGATCTTCCGCTCGATCTCCGGGTCGCCCGGGTACTCCGGCTGCTGGTCGGCGTCGATGGTGTTGATGTACGGCGTGTTCTGCTTGAAGGTGATCGGCGCGCCGTGGAAGTACGCGTAGTGATCGAGTTCCTCCAGCAGCTCCGCCGCGCGGTTGTCGCCCGCGTCGGCGAACACGTACGCCAGCGAGTCGAGCCATTCCTTCTTCTCGACCTCGTTCAGCTGCTGCCGCTGCTGGGCAGGAAGACCGGTACGGGGCGGCCGGTTCGGCGGAGATGTCGTCATGAAAGCAGTCTAGGCTTCCCCATTGCCCACTTCCAACAGGGCATTCTCACATGATCCACCACACGGGCTGGTGAATGGCGGGAGGCGGAGTTGGGGCCGAGCGGACGCCCCCTCACCCCAGCCCTCTCCCCTTGGGAGAGGGAGTCGGCAGGGTAACTGGATTCGGGGAAGGGTGCCCGGTGGCCCCCTCACCCTTCCGGCGCTGCGCGCCTCCCTCCCTCTCCCACGAGGGGAGAGGGAAAAAGACGAGGCTCCCACCCTGCCACTGACCGAATGCCATCGCATGTGGCCCCATCCGCTCAGGGGCGGCCCTTCGCTCCTCTTGCTCCGTCAACGTAGGCTTATCCGCTCATGGGCGCGCAGCGCGCGGGCGCTGACGGCGTGACCACGAGAGGCAGGGACGCCGCCCCACGCCAACGAATCCTCCACGAAGGCCCGCTCGCCGGAAATGGCGACCATATGCCCAGCGCAGCGCCGCTCCCCCTGCCCCTCCGGGGTAGGGGGCTGGGGGGTGGGGAATCTGGACGCCCTACCGCTTCTCCCCCGGCCACGCCACCAGCACGACCCCCGCCACGATGACCCCCAGCGCCACCCAACCCAGCGGCCCGACGTGCTCCCCGCCCACGAACACGCCCAGCAGGATCGCCACGACCGGGTTCACGTACGCGTAGCTCGTGGCCAGCGCGGGCCGGGCGTGCGCGACGAGGTACGTGTACGCGGAGTACGCGAGGACGCCGCCGAACACGATCAGGTACGCGACGGCCCACATGCTCGCGGTGGTGGGCGTGCCCCACGGTTCGCGGAACAGCAGGCTCAGGACGGTCAGGACGGCCCCGCCGGTGAGCATCTGCGCGGCGCTGTTCATCATGCCGGCGGGGAGGGTCAGGTGCCGTGACCACTGGCTGCCGAACGTCCAGCAGATGGGCGCGAGGATCAGCAGCAGGGCGGCGGTGGGCGTGGCGCGCAGCTCGCCGAGGTTCAGCAGGACGATCCCGATGAGCCCCACGCCGATGCCGAGCCACTCGCGCCGGGTGGTCTTCTCGCCCCACAGGGAGGCGAAGAGGGCGGCGAAGAGCGGCGAGACGGCGATCATCAGGGCGGCGACGCTGGAGCTGGCGTCGCGTTCAGCCAGCGTGACGAAGCCGGTGCCCCCGCCGAGGAGCAGCGTGCCGATCACGGCGCTCCACCCCCACTGCTGCCGGGTGGGGGCGGGCAGACCACGCCACCGCAGGACGCCGTACAGCAGCGCCCCAGCGACCAGGAAGCGCACGGCGAGCATGCCCAGCGGCGGAATGCTGCCGATGGCGACCTTGATGGCGAAGTACGTGCTGCCCCACACAAGGTACACCACGCCCAGCGCGATCAGGACGGCGGTGGTCACGGCGGGGCGGGTGGGGGCGGCGGCGGACACGCCGGTCATGCTACGCGCCCTGCTACCGTGGGGGCACGCATGATCGAGCTCAGGCACCTGAGGCATTTCGTCGCGCTGGCCGAGGAGGAGCACTTCGGGCGGGCGGCGGAGCGGGTGTTCGTGGTGCAGCAGGCGCTGTCGAACTCCATCCGGAACCTGGAGGACGAGGTGGGCGTGCCGCTGGTGCTGCGCACGACGCGCCGGGTGCAGCTCACGCCGGCCGGGCAGGAGTTTCTGATCGGGGCGCGGCAGACGCTGGCGCTGGCCGGCCAGACGGTCGAGCGGGCCCGCCGGGCGGCGCGGGGCGAGGTGGGCCGCCTGACCATCGGCTTCGTGAGCGGGCTCGCGTTCGGGGGCCTGCCGGAGATCGTGCGGCGGTTCCGGGAGCTGTTCCCGAACGTCAGCGTGGATCTGCGCGAGCTGACCGCGCAGGAGCAGGAGGCGGCGCTGCGGGGCGGGCAGATCGACGTGGGCCTGATGCTGCTGCCGGTGCGCGACCCCAGCCTGGACTCGCGCCCTCTGTGGCGGCAGCCGCTGGTGGCGGCGCTGCCGGCCGAGCACGCCCTGGCCCGCAGGCGGAAGCTGAAGATCAGCGACCTGCAGGGCGAGTCCTTCGTGTTCTTCCCGCGCCAGATCCGCGCGACGTACTTCGATCAGGTGATGCGCTGGTGCGCGTCGGCGGGCTTCACGCCGCACGTGGTGCAGGAGGCGATCGAGGTGCCCACGCTGCTGTCGCTGGTCGCGGCGGGCATCGGGGTGTTCCTGCCCATCGAGTTCTTCAGCCGCCTGAGCCTGCCCGGCGTGGTGTACCGCCCCATCGAGGGCGCGCCCATCGTGGAGATCGTGGCCGTGTGGAGCCGCAGCGAGGGCCGCAGCCCGGTCGTGCGCGCCTTCCTGAGCGTGGCCGAGGACGTGCTGGGCGCGGCCGGGGGGAGCTGAGCGAACACCCGTCCGCTGTCCTGCGCGCGGCTCAGCGCCGCAGCTCCCGGGACAGCAGGGACGGGCCGAAACGCAGGCCCACGAGCCTCCGCAGGAACTCGGGCAGCGGGTACGATAGTCGGCGCTGGAAGTAGTTGACGTACTCCGCTGCCGCGAACGCACCGAGCGCAGTCGCCGCGAGGCGGTGCGGGCCGTCCAGCCACACGGCGGGCAGCAGGCCGAGCAGCAGCGCGACGTTCACCGGCCGCAGAGCCCGATACACCCGCACCACACCGGCGCGGTCGGGGCGAGCGGGCCACCACAGCCACGTGGCCCAGTACACCGAACCCTGGAGCAGCAGGAATTCCAGCACCACGAAGGCGTACAGCACGCCAGATCCGGCAGGCGGCGCAGCCCGCGAGTACAGCCACGCGAACACCAGGATGGCCATGCCCTCGCCAGCCGACAGGCTGAGCAGCCGGCGCTTCAGGACACGCCGTGACATGGCCGGCCCACTGCCATACCGGCAGCCGGGGCGGTCGACCGGGCCAGCCGCGCTGGAAGGTGGGCGGTCACCCCGCGCCTCAGCCCACCACGCGGCCCGACACCTCGCCGCGCCCGGTGCCGGGAATGCCGCGCAGCACGTTCAGCATCAGCAGGGTGCCGGCCAGCGACAGCACGGCCCCCATCAGGAATGCCGAGCCGTGGAAACTGCGGCCCACGCCCAGCGCGTACACGTTCGTGGCGAGGATCGGCCCGACGACCGCGACCAGCGAGTTCAGGCTGGTGATCGCGCCCTGCACGCGGCCCTGTTCGGTTTCGTCCACCTGCTTGGAGATCAGGCCCTGGATGGCCGGGTTCGCGAGGCCGCCCAGCGCGCCCACGACCAGTGACGCATACAGCAGCGCCCCGCTGCGCGCCACGCTGAGCACCAGGAACTCCAGCGTGGACGACACGAGGCCGGTCATGATGGTGCGCCGCTCCCCGAAGCGGGCCATGAACGGCCCGATCAGGCCGCCCTGCACCGCGGCGGTCAGCAGCCCGAAGAACGCGAGGGCCACGCCGTTCTGGGCGGGTGTCCAGCTCAGGGTGCCCTCGGTGTACAGCACCCACGTGCTGAAGATCGTCTGGCCCGCCAGGCCCAGCAGCACGAACACCAGCGCCAGCGAGCGCAGGATCGGGTACTCGCCCAGCGCCCGCAGCGGCAGCAGGGGGTTGAGGTCGCTGCGGCGCATGGCCTTGCCCCGACTGCTCGCGGGCAGCGACTCGGGCAGCACGAACAGGCCGTACAGCACGTTCAGGCCCGTCAGCGCGGCCGCCGCCAGGAACGGCACGCGCAGGCCGTACTCGCCCAGGAAGCCGCCCAGCGCCGGGCCCAGGATGAAGCCCACGCCGAACATCGCGCCCAGCAGCCCGAAGTTCTTCGCGCGCTCCTCCGGCGCGGAGACGTCCGCGATGTACGCGTTGGCGACCGTGAGGCTCGCGCCGGTGATCCCGGCGATCACGCGACCCACGAACAGCCACGCGAGGTTCGGCGCGAAGGCCAGCAGCAGGTAGTCCAGGCCCATGCCCGTCAGGGCGAACAGCAGCACCGGCCGCCGCCCGAAGCGGTCGCTGAGCACCCCCAGGATCGGCGCGAAGATGAACTGCATGACCGCGTAGGCGGCCGTGAGCACCCCGATGGTGCGCGCCCCCGCGACCTCCGAGCCCGCCAGTTCCTTCACCAGCCCCGGCAGCACCGGGATGATGATCCCGATCCCCACGATGTCGATCAGGGCGGTCAGCAGGATGAAGATCAGGGCGGCGGGGCGGGAGCGCATACGACAGCGAGTGTAGGCCCGGGCGGTGGGGGGTGGGCGACATCAGCCATCCGGCGTATGCCCCGGCCCCGCCCGCGCGCCACACTGCCCCCCATGCCCTCCCCCATGCGGCGCGTCTTGATCGTCGGCAGTCCCGGTTCGGGCAAGAGCACGCTCGCGCTGGAGCTGGCGCGGCGCACCGGGCTGCCCCTGGTGCATCTGGACGATCTGTATTTTGTGCGTGGCTGGGTGCCGGTCGAACGTGGACTGTGGCTGGAACGTCTGCAGCACGCGCTGGAGGGCGAGCGCTGGATTGTGGATGGCAACTTCTCCAGTACCCTGCTCCAGCGGGCCTACCGCGCCGACACGGTCATCTTTCTGAACCCGCCCCGCTGGCAATGCATATGGCGGGCGTTCTGGCGCGAGCGTCTGGGCCGATACCCGCACGGCGGCCACCCGCCGAAGTGGCCCTCGCGAGCGCTGCTGCTCGACATCTGGGGCTTCCCGCCGCAGGCCGCGTGGCAGCTGGCGCAGCTCCGGACGGTGCCCGGACTGCGGCTCGTGGTGCTGGCGGGCGACCGCGAGGTGAGGGCGTTCCTGGCGTCCTGCGAACCGGGCGGAGCGGCCCCGGGCCCTCAGCGGCCGATGAAGTAGAGGCCGCCGAACACGCGCACCATGCGGTACAGCGCAGCGGCCGTCCACTCGCATGACGGCCGCTGCCCGACGTCCTTCGCGGCGCAGACCTCGCGCATGTGGGCGTACAGCACGTCGTCCGTCCGCCGGCGGTCGGCGGCGGTGCGCGTGGCGGCGTGCAGGCGCAGGTTGCGGTACCCGAAGTCGTGCTGCCCGCACGCGGCCGTGAAGTCGCGCACGTGGCCCAGTGTCAGGTGGTCGGCGCAGCCGTTGCGGAACCAGTCCACGCCGGGCCGGGCCTGCGGCGTGCCCGCGTGCCGGGCGTACTCCTGCTCGTACGCCTCCACGCTGCCCCACGCGACCGTGCGCACGTAGTCCAGCCCGCCCGGCGGCAGGTCACCGGGGGCCACGGTCGGCGGGTAGCAAGCGCAGAGCAGCGCGGCGAGGGCGGGGGCCAGGGCTGCCCTGCCGCCGCGTGGGCGCTGACGTGGTCGCATGCCTCCAGTGTCGCGCGTGGGCGAGCGAAGGAACGCTCAAGTCGACGTGAGCCATCCGGCCTACATTCCCCTTACGTCCGGGGCGTAAAATATGGAGATTCGTTCGGCACGTGCGGCCGCTCTCCCCTGCCCTCCCGGAGGTTCCATGCTCAAGGTGAAATCCGACTACACGCCGGCGGGCGACCAGCCCACCGCGATCAAGTCCCTGGTGGACGGCCTGGACTCCGGCCTGCGCTTCCAGACGCTGCTCGGCGCGACGGGCACGGGGAAAACGTACTCCGTCGCAAAAGTCATCGAGGAGACGCAGCGCCCGGCCCTGATCATGGCCCCGAACAAGATCCTGACCGCGCAGCTTGCCAGTGAGTTCCGCGAGTTCTTCCCGGACGCGGCGGTCGAGTTCTTCATCAGCTACTACGACTACTACCAGCCCGAAGCGTACGTGCCGGGCAAAGATCTGTTCATCGAGAAGGACGCCAGCATCAACCAGGAGATCGAGCGGCTGCGGCACTCCACCACGCGCTCGCTGCTCACCCGGCGGGACACCATCGTGGTGGCGTCGGTGAGCTGCATTTACGGCCTGGGCGACCCGAAGGAGTACACGGCGCTGAACCTGATCCTGAAGAAGGGGGCTGCGGTCAGTCGGGACGAGATCCTGGGGCGGCTGGTGAACATGCAGTACGAGCGCAACGACATCGAGATGATGCCCGGCCGCTTCCGCGCCAAGGGCGAGATGATCGAGGTGTGGCCCGCGTACGACGAGCAGCCGCTGCGGATCGAGCTGTGGGGCGACGACGTCGAGCGCATCAGCGTGGTGCACCCGCTGACCGGCGACCGGCTGGCGGAACTGGACGCGACGGTGGTCTACCCCGCCAAGCACTACGTGTCGAGCGCAGGGAACATCGAGCGGGCCATCGTGACCATCCAGCAGGAGCTCGAGGAGCGGCTGGAGTACTTCAAGAGCACGGGCAAACTGCTGGAGGCCCAGCGCCTCAAGGAACGCACGCTGTACGACCTGGAGATGCTCAAGGTGCTGGGCTACTGCTCGGGCATCGAGAACTACTCGCGGCACATCGACGGGCGGGCAGCCGGCATGACGCCGTACACCATGCTGGACTACTTCAACGACGACTTCGTGACGTTCATCGACGAGTCGCACGTGACGGTGCCGCAGATCGGCGGGATGGCGAACGGCGACCGGGCCAGGAAGCAGACGCTGGTGGACTACGGCTTCCGCCTGCCCAGTGCCATGGACAACCGCCCGCTGAACTTCGACGAGTTCATGGGCAAGACTGGGCAGGTCGTGTTCGTGTCGGCCACGCCGGGCCCCTTCGAGCGCGAGGTCAGTGACAGCATTGCGGATCAGATCATCCGCCCGACCGGGCTGGTCGATCCGCCGGTCACGGTGCGCCCGATCCAGGGCCAGATCGAGGATCTGCTGGGCCGCGTGCGCGAGCGGGCCGCCATCGGCGAGCGCACCCTGGTCACGACCCTCACCAAACGCATGTCCGAGGATCTGACCGAGTACCTGCTGGAGAAGGGCGTGAAGGCCCGCTACATGCACAGCGATATCGACAGCGTGGAACGTCAGGTCATCATTCGCGACCTGCGGCTGGGGCACTACGACGTGCTGGTGGGCATCAACCTGCTGCGGGAGGGACTGGATCTCCCGGAGGTGTCGCTGGTGGCGATCCTCGACGCCGACAAACCCGGCTTCCTGAGGAGCGAGCGGGCCCTGATCCAGACCATCGGCCGCGCCGCCCGCAACCTGAACGGCGAGGTGATCCTGTACGGCGATACCGTCACACCCGCCATGCAGTACGCGATGGACGAGACCCGCCGCCGCCGTGAGAAGCAGACCGCCTTCAACGAGGAACACGGCATCACGCCGACCACGATCATCAAGGGCGTGCGCAACGTCATCCGGGGCGAGGAACAGCCCAGCGAGATCAGCTCCGAGACCGTGGGCACGGATCGCGACACTCTGGCTGCGCAGCTCACCGATCTGGAACTGGACATGTGGCAGGCCAGTGAGGATCTGGACTTCGAGCGGGCCGCCAGCCTGCGCGACCAGATCCGCGCCATCGAGGCGAAGTTGCAGGGCAAGGAATTCAAGCAGGCGACCGTGCCGGGGCAGAAGGTGAGGTCGAGGGGGCGGCGGTAGGGTTCAGCTCCTCGCAGGCGTCGGAGGGAACTCTCCGACGCCTGCGGCTCTGTCACGCCGTCCGCTCCCCATCCGAGATCACGCAGTCGCGCCCGCCGGTCTTGCCCTGGTAGAGCAGAAGGTCGGCGCGGCGCAGGGCGGCTTTCAGGTCACCGTCCGGACAGCAGGCCACGCCGGCGGTGAAGGTCACGCGGGGCAGGTCATCGGCCAGGGTGGTTGCCGTCCGCACATCGTCCAGCACATCGTCCAGCAGGGTGCAGGCATCGTGTGGGGAGAGGCCGGGAAACAGGGCGACGAACTCCTCGCCGCCGCTGCGGGCCACGAAGGCCAAGGGCAGTTCCTGCCGCAGGCGGGTGGCGAAGGCGTGCAGCACGCGGTCACCGGTCTCGTGGCCATGCCGGTCGTTCACGGCCTTGAAGTGGTCGATGTCGATGATCGCCACTGCACCCGGACGCTCGCGCAGCAGGGCCGCACCGGTGTCGAGCAGGTGGCGGCGGTTGGGGAGGCCGGTCAGGTCGTCGGTGTGGCTCAGGCGGCCGAGTTCCTCGGCGCGGCGCTGCCCGGCCTCGGCCTGGGCGCGCATCAACTCGGTGCGGTGCATGACCTCCAGGGCGCTGACGCGCTGTTCATGCTCGTCCTGGCGCAGCGTCCGCAGCAGCTGCACGTGGGCCCGCAGGTGGCGCAGCGCCTCGGCCGGTGTGCCCTGCGCCTCGTACAGGTCGGCCAGCAGGGCGTGGGCCTGCATGACCATGCCCCGCAGCTGAGCGGCCTGGGCATCGGCGACGAAGGTGTGGAGCAGGTCAAGGCTGTCCGTGAGCCGGCCCTGCGCGGCCAGCAGGCGGGCCAGGGGCTCCACGGCCTCCCACATGGGCCGGTCACCGTACTGCACCTGGCGCCGCAGCGCTTCCCGCAGCCGCGCCTCGGCCCGCGCCGGAGCCGTGGCCGTGTCCAGCGCACCCTGCTGGGCCAGCGCCATGCTGTGGACGTACGGCAGGCCATGCCGCTGGGCCAGCTGCATGGCACGTTCCAGCTGCTCGCGGGCGTCCTCCGGCCGGCCGCTCTGCGTGGCCGCCACGGCGAGGTTCAGGTGCGTGAAGGCCTGTCCGCCGACGTTCTGCGCTGCCCGGAAACTCTCGAGCGCCTGCTGCAGGTAGGGGCGGCCCTGCTGTGTTCCCCGGTCGTTGTGCATCACGCCGATGTCGTGCAGGGTACAGGCCTCGATCTCGGTCTCGCCCAGGGCCCGGCACAGCGCGAGCTGGCCCTCGACCAGGGACATGCTCTGGGCCATCTCGCCGACCTCGAACCCCAGCGCGATCCGGATGTTCATGGCCCGGCACGCCCACACGTCGTGGGCGCCGGGCCGGGCCAGCACAGGCTGAAGGGATTCCAGGGTCTCGACCATGAGGCCCGAGCGCCAGCTCGCATACGCGCTGAGCACCCGTTCGGCCACCATGACCAGCGGCGCGTCCGGCTGCCCGGCCAGCCACGCGCGCACCTGCCCGAGCACGGCCGGATGGTTCGACCGGTCATGTTCCCGGTGACGCCACAGGTCGTCCAGCCGCGCGAGCCACGCCCCGGCGGTACCGGGCATCTGCGGTGTGATGGGCATATCACCCAGGATAGGGGGCACGGACGGACTGTGGTCATGACACCTTCTGGCAGGACGCTCAATGTGCGCACAGGACTTCACCAAGTCCGTGTGAACCGGTGGCGGACGTGCGGCGACGCCACAGCCGGAACAATGGTGCGCGACACGCCTGCCCGACGCAGGCGACAGGAGGCACCATGAGCACAGCGAAACGCAGCACCATGAAGGCCGTGGTCTGGCACGGGATCGGCGACATCCGCGTGGACGACGTTCCCGAACCGACCATCCAGGAGCCCACCGACGCCATCGTGCGGCTGACCGCCAGCGCGATCTGCGGCACCGACCTGCACTTCATCCGGGGCACCATGAGCGGCATGGTGCCGGGCACGATCCTGGGTCACGAGGGCGTGGGCGTGATCGAGGAAGTCGGCGCGGACGTGCGGAACTTCGCCCCCGGCGACCGCGTGGTGATTCCCTCCACGGTGTCGTGCGGGTACTGTCCGCAGTGCCGCGAGGGCAACACCGCGCAGTGCGACAACGCCAACCCCAACGGCCCGGACGCCGGCACCGCCTTCTATGGCGGCCCCAAGGACTCCGGCCCCCTCCAGGGCATGCAGGCCGAGAAGCTGCGGGCGCTGTACGCCAATTCCAGCCTGATCAAGCTGCCGGACAACGTGTCCGACGAGCAGGCCATCCTGCTGTCCGACATCTTCCCCACGGCGTATTTCGGTGCAGAGCTGGCCGGCGTGAAGACCGGCAGCGTGGTCGTGGTGCTGGGCTGCGGCCCGGTCGGGCAGTTTGCGATCATCAGCGCGAAGTTGCAGGGGGCCACGCGGATCATCGCCGTGGATCGCCTGGACGACCGCCTGGCGATGGCCCGCACGAACGGCGCCGAGACCATCAACTTCGAGCACGAAGACCCGGTCGAGGCCGTCCTGCGCCTGACCGGCAAGACCGGTGCGGACTGCGTGATCGACGCCGTCGGCGTGGATGCCCAGCATGCCCACGGCGGCCCCGCGAAGCCCGATGCCAAGAAGGCGAAGCAGGACGAGGAGACGGTGGAGACGGTCGCGCCGGACGCCAAGCCGGAGAACGGCCAGTGGGTGCCGGGCGACGCGCCCACCCAGGCGGCCGAATGGGCGGTCGGGATGGTGCGCAAGGCCGGGCAGATCGGCATCATCGGCGTGTACTCGCCGAGCGTCGAGAGCTACCCGCTGGGCAAGGCCATGAACAAGAACCTGACCGTGCGCATGGGCAACTGCAACCACCGCACCTATATCCCGAAGCTGCTGGAGTACGTGGCCGCGGGCGTGGTCGATCCCACGAAGGTCATCACGCAGCACGAGCACATGGACAGCGCCATCGAGGCCTACGAGGCCTTCGACCAGCGCCAGCCCGGCTGGATCAAGGTGGAACTGCAGCCCCAGGCGTAGGCCAACCGGACGATCCGTTCCGCTCCCGGACGGGCGCACACTGGCGATCATGTCCAGCGTGCGCCCGTTCACCGTGGCCGATGCTCCGGCCGTCGCGGCCGTGCAGGTCTGCACCTGCCGTCTCGACCACGCGCCCCACGTCCCGCCAGGCTTCTGGGACGGCGTGACGGTGGAGGCACAGACCGGCGACTGGCGGCCGTGGCCTGCGCAGTACCCGGACGATCTCCTGCTCGTCGCGGAGGACGCCGGCGAGATCGCGGGCTACGTCCTGGCGCGGTGCGGCCCGTCCCACGGGACGGACGCCGAGGTCATGGCGCTGCCTGTCCGCCCGGCGTCGCGCGGACAGGGGCACGGCCGTGCGCTGCTGCGGGCCGCCGTGGAGGGCGTGCAGGCCGCCGGGGCGCGGAGCGTGGGGCTCGCCACGCTGGAGGGCAACCCGGTGCGCGCGTGGTACGGGGTGCGCGGCGGACGGGAGGTGGCCACCCGCGAGGACGATGTCGACGGCTGGCCGGGGCGGGAGGTCGTGTGGCCAGACCCTGGAGCGCTGCTGGCCGCGCTGGCGTGAGCTCGGTTCAGCCCGCATTCGGGAACCATTCAGCTGGACTGCCCATAATGGGCGGTGAACGAAGGAGAACGCATGCTTGATGCCAGAGTTCAGCCCCACCGGGAGTTCCTGCTCGCCCAGACGGCCGGACAGAAGCTGTTCCTGACCCTGACCGTCACCCCGACGGCGCAGGCGCAGGCGGCCCGGCCCGACCTGAGCGTGGTGTTCGTCGTGGACACCAGCGGCTCCATGCGCGAGGTCGTGACCGAGCCGACCGGAACCACTGGCCGCACCACCACCGTGGACGGCAAGAAGTACGAGATCGTGAAGGGCGCGCGGAACAAACTGGAACTGCTCACCGAGGCCCTGACCGGCATCATCGAGTCCGACCTGCTGCGCCCCGCGGACCGGATCGCGCTGGTGAAGTTCGACGACATGGCCGACGTACTCGTTCCCTTCACGCCCGCGAGCGACACGAAACGGCTGCTGGCGGGCGTGGAGCGGCTGGACTGGTACTCGGGCGGCACGAACATGGGCCTGGGCATGCAGGCCGGCGCGAAGCTGCTCCAGGGCGAACATGGCAGCCGCCGGATGGTGCTCCTGACCGACGGACAGGCCTTCGACGCACCGGTCGTCGAGGAGCAGGCGGGCGTACTGGCTGGCCTCCAGATCCCCGTGACGACGGTCGGCGTGGGCGACGAGGTCAACACCGAGCTGCTCACCCTGATCACGGATCGTACCCAGGGCCAGCCCATCGACGTGGTGCCCGACACCGATAACCCGCAGCCGCCGGCGGTGCGGGCCACGGAACTGCCGCAGGCGCTGCTGGGCGACCTGAAGCAGGCGGCCAACGAGGTCGTCACGAACGTCGCCCTGAGCGTGCGTACCGTGAAAGACGTGGTGCTGGATCGCGTGACACGGGTGCAGCCCACCCAGACCGATGTGGCGCAGGTCGATGGCCCGCTGCAGCTCGGGAACGTCGAGGCCGGGATCGGCGCGACCTATGTACTCGAGTTCACGCTGCCCGCCCGCCCCACGGCGCGGATGCGGCTGGCCCAGCTGGGCCTCACATACCAGGTACCCGGCGCGAACTACCGGGGCGAGATCCCACCGCTGGACGTGGTCGTGGAGTTCACGGGCGACGAGGCCATGGCCGCCCGCGTCGATCCCGGCGTGATGCAGTGGGTGCAGCAGCGCAACATCGAGGGACTGGTCGCGCAGGCCACCCGCGAGGCCAGGAGCGACCCGGCCCAGGCCGCCAAGACCCTGGAACTGGCCCGCAGCATGACCCAGCGCCTCGGGAACGGCGCGATGACACAGGTGCTCGACCGGGCCATCGGGGAACTGGGCAGCAGCAAGACCATCAGCCTGGGCACCGCCAAGACCATGCGTCTGGGGGCCAAGACCCAGACCCTGAAGTCCTCGGACGGGGGCCTGCCCTCCGACGAGGACATCCGGAGGATGACGGGCGCTTGAGCCACACGGTGCAGAGCGTTCTGCCGGCTCCGGTGGTGGGGCACGGCCGATCCGATCCTCCGGGCGGCGTGTGAGCAGCACGGCCTGCCCGGTGTGCGGGTCGCCCGTGGGAGCAGCGGACACCGTGTGCCGCACCTGCGGGGCCCCGCTCACGCCCGGCGCGGCGTCGGCCGCCGCCAAGGCGGTCACGGCGGCGCTGGCCCTGCCGGCGGGCTGCACGCTGGCGGGCGGGCAGTACGTCCTGAGCCGCGTGCTGGGGCGCGGCGGCTTCGGCATCACCTACGACGCGCAGGACGTGCGGCTGGGCCTGCGGGTGGCCGTCAAGGAACTGTTCGTGGACGGCTCGCAGCGGCGGGTGGCGGCCGTGATCCCACCGGGGAACCTCAGTCCGGCCGAATTTCAGGAGACCAAGCAGCGTTTCCTGGAAGAGGCCAAGGTGCTGGCCCGCTTCAACGATCCGGGCATCGTGCGGGTACTGAACTACTTCGAGGAGAACAGCACCGCGTATCTGGTGATGGAATTCCTGGAGGGCGAGACCCTGGGCGGCCTGATCGAGAAGCGCGGCCCGCTGCCCCCGCAGGTCGCACTGGAGGTCGCCCGCTCGCTGGCGAAGACCCTGGAACACGTCCACGGCGCGGGTCTGCTTCACCGCGATATCAAGCCCGACAACGTCTTCCTGCACAAGACCGGGCGGATCGTGCTGATCGACTTCGGCTCGGTGCGGGCCTATGCGCCGGGCCGCACGGTCAGCCACACGCGGCTGGTCACGCCCGGCTACGCGCCGCTGGAGCAGTACGGCAACAGCGCCCGGTACGGCCCGTACACCGACATCTACTCGCTGGGAGCCACCCTGCACCACGCCCTGACCGGCCAGATGCCGCCCGCCGCGACCGACCTGATGCTGGGCACGCCGCTCCCGCCGCTGCCGGCGGGCACCCCCGCCCCGCTGCGCCGCGCCATCGAGAAGTCCATGGCCCTGCGCGTCGAGGAACGCCCCCAGACCGCCCGCGCCCTGGAAGAACTGCTGATCGGGCCGCCCCAGGCGACCGCCGCGCCGCGTCCTGCTCCAGCGCCGACGCAGACTGCACCCGCCCCGCAGCCCGCCCCGCGCCCCCAGCCGGCGCCGCAGCCGACGCCCGTGCCCCGTCCTCAACCTCAGCCGGCTCCGGCGGCCCGGCCTGCGCCGACGCCTGCCCCTGCCCCGCGCCCCACGCCAGCGCCCACTCCACCTCCGGCTCCGGTGGTGATGTCCAGCCCTACCCCGGCCCAGCCAGTCAAGGTCGCGCCGAAGCCGCCCGCCGCACCGCCTCCAGCGAACATCCCGCTGCCTCCGCGCCCTACGCCGCTGCCGCGCATCCTGCTGGTCGCGCTGTGCGTGGGGCTGGGGGGCGTGACCGGGCTGGTGCAGTTGCCCGCCCTGCTTCCGGCCATCGGGCAGCTCGGCACGCCGGGCCTGCTGGTCGCCGGGCTGATCGGCGCGGCGGCGGGCTTCGTGGCCGGGCAGGTGGCGTGGCTGGCGCTGCCGCTGGCGTTGCCGGCCGGCACGGCGGCGCTGGCCGTCCTGTACGCGAACGGCGCGGCGCTGCACTGGCCCACCGTCGCGGCGCTGGGGGTCATGGCGGCCGTCCTCTCGCTCTTCGTCCTGCGGCTGATCCGCCGCATTTCCTTCTGACCCGCTCCCGCTCTCCGCTTCTCGCCCCTGGAGGAACACCCATGTCCATCACCTGCACCGTCTGCGGCACCGTCAATCCCGATGGCACCACCTACTGCGAGGGCTGCGGCGTCGAGCTGAGCGCCCCGCAGACCGCCGCGCCCACCCCGGCCGTCGAGAACGCGGCTCCCGCCACCACCGACACCGGCCTGCCGGACATGCCCCTGCCCGAGACCGGCAGTGGGACGACCGAGATGCCCCTGGCCGCGGCCGAGATCCCCGCTGCACCGATGGACAGCGCCCCCGCCGACAGCCTCACTGACACCTCAGCCGACAGCGCTCCAGCCGCCGAGGCCACGCCCGCCCCGCTCCCCATGCAGGAGGCCGTGACCCCCGACGGCGACCTCACCCCGCCCGCCGCCCAGGACGGTGCAGGCCCCGTGCCCGTGGCCGCCGCCATGCCCGCTCCCACCGCCCCGGCCCCGTCGGACGCGCCCGCGAAGTTGGGCATCAAGAAGTACGGGGCACCCACGGGCGAGTTCATCCCACTCCAGGGCGAGCGGCTGGTCGTGGGGCGCTTCGACGCCTCCAGCGGGCCGGTGGACATCGACCTGACCGGCATGGGCGGCCAGGAGCACATCAGCCGACGCCACGCCGAGCTGTACCGCGAGAACGGGGCGTGGATGGTGCGCGACCTGGGCTCGACCAACGGCGTGTACGTCAAGAAGTCCGGCGAGAGTGCGTTCTCGCCCCGCCTTCAGGAACCGGCCGCGCTGGCGGACGGTGACGAGGTCGCGTTCGGGAACCTGATGCTGACCTTCCACCAGGGCTGATGACCACCCCGGACGACGCGGGAACGCCCGACTGGAACGACACGACCGCGACCCTGCGCGACCTGTTCGCGAAGAAGGACGCTGCCGGAGACGTGCAGGCCGCCGAGCCGGAGCTGAGCACCTTTGATCCCGGTGGCCCGGTGGCCGTGGTGGATGGGGATGCCGTGCTGGAGGCAGATGGGCGGGATGCGGCGGCACAGGCTGAACCGGCCGAATCTCCGATTTCTGTGAACGGCACGCCGGAGCCGGGAGCCGACGACCTTCTGACAGCCAGCCCAGTCACGGAGACGTCATCTCCAGACGAGGGGGCGGTGTCCGTCGCCCCGGTAGAGCCTGCTGTGGTCGAGCCGCCGGCCGCTCCCGCCCAGCAGCCCGTGGCTGCGGCGATTCCAGAGCCCACCGCACCACCGCCCGCTCCCGCCGCCATGCCGTCCGGCGTCTCGGACGATCTGGAGGAGGAGGTCTACGCGCCCAGTGCGCCGGTCTCCGGGCCGGTGGTGGGGGACGTGCTGGACGGCTACCACCTGAACGAGGAACTGGGGCGCGGGTGGTTCGTCGCCAGTCCGGTGGGCAGCGGGCCGAGCGTGGACGTCTACGCCCGACCGGAACCGCTGTGGGCCACGGCCCAGGCCCACCGGGCGCTGCCCCGCTTCACCCGGTCGGGAGCGCTGCACGTGCTGGAGCCGGTGGCGGGCGAGCCGATCGCCGCGCCGCTGGCAGTGCCGACCGCCCTGGCCTCCCTGCGCGAGCTGACTCAGCTGCTGTTCGCACTGGAGCGGCAGGGGCTGGTGGTCGTGGATCTCGACCCGGACGCGCCGCGCGTGACGCCGCAGGGCGTGCGCCTGCGCTTTCCGCCCCGGCTGGCGCGCGTGGGCGACGTGCCCCAGGTCGCCGTGCGCGAGGGCATCACGCCGCCCGAGGTGCTGGCGGGCCAGCCCGCCGACCCACGCAGCGGCGTGGCGGTGCTGGGAGCGCTGCTGTACCGCTGGCTGACCGGGCGCACCCTCCCGCCGGAAGGCGCCTCGGACGCGGTGCTGGGGGCCATGACCGTGGGCGGGGTGCCGCAGCTGCTGCGCGGGATGCTGGGGCCACCGGAGGAACGCCTGACCCCGGCCGGCGTCCTCGCCACCCTGAAGACCCTGACCGCGCCGCCCCTTCCGGCGTACCACGTGGCGGCAGCGACCGACGTGGGCCTGAACCCGGAGCGGCCCACCAACGAGGACAGCTACGGCTTCACGTGGCGGCAGCTCGGTCTGCACGGTGCGTCCGAACTCGTGCTGCGGGCCTGCGTGTCCGATGGCATGGGCGGCATGGCGGCGGGCGAGGTCGCCAGCGCGGCGGCGGTGCGGGGTTTCCTGGGTTCGGAGCGCTCTACCCTGCCCGAGATGGTCTGGGACGCGAACGCCGCCGTCCTGACCGCCATGGCCGGGCGCGACGGCGGCTGCACCATCAGCGGGGTCGAACTGCGCGGCGCGGCGCTGCACCTGGGCCACGTGGGCGACACCCGTGCGTATCTGCGCCAGGGCGGCGCGGTGCGGCAGCTGAGCCGCGACCACTCGTATGTGGCGGCCATGGTCGCCTCGGGCCAGATGACACCCGAGGAGGCGCAGGTCAGCCCCGAGCGCAACAAGGTGCTGCGGTCGCTGGGCAGCCTGCGCGTGCCGCAGGAGAACTACGTGCAGACGCTGGACGAGCCGCTGACACTCGTGCCGGGCGACCGCGTGCTGCTCGTCAGCGACGGCGTGTGGGGCGAGGTGCCGGACGCGGAGCTGTTCCCGCTGCTGGATACGTTGCCGGTACAGGAACTCGTCGACCGCCTGATCGCCCTGGCGCTGGCGTCGGGCGCACCGGACAATGCGACGGCCCTGGTGATCGAACGGGTGCGCTGAGCCCCGTTACGGCCCGCGCGTCAGGGTGCAGGTGCCCAGGCGCAGTTCGCGGCGGGCCGCGTCCCGGTCGGCGGGGGTGCGGGCCACGCCACTCAGCGCCAGCGCGGCCTCCAGCCGGGCGGGCAACTCGGACAGCGTGCCGGTGGCGAGGACGCCCGACAGCACCGGGGCGTCCAGGGGGCCAGCCACCACGCAGGCCAGGCCCAGACCGCCGGCACGGGCATCCAGCAGATCCAGGGCGACCAGGGTGCGCCGGGCCGTGTCCAGCAGCAGCACGCCCCGGTCGGCGCGGTAGGTGGCCGGGGTGCCGGTGGGCGGCGCGGCGGTCAGGCGCAGGGTGGTGCGGAAGGTCTCACCGTCGGCGGTGGTGGCGCTCAGCGTCCAGGCCTGTCCCGGCTGCACCGGCTCGGCGTGGGCGACGCCACACGTCAGGGTCAGCAGGGCCAGCAGGCGCAGCGGGTGTGGGCTGGGCATGCCGGGAGCGTAGCGCGGCCAGAGCACGGTACGCTCTGGGTCATGAATGCCAAGGGTGACCTGATCGCGCGGCTGGCGGCCCAGGGCCTCGGTGCCCCGGTCTTCGAGGCGCTGCCCAGCGGCCCGCCCCATGACCTGACCTTCCACGCGCGGGTGCTCGTGGGTGGCCAGCCGCTGGGCACGGGCGGTCAGGCCCGCAGCAAGAAGGACGCCGAGCGGGCCGCTGCCGAGGCCGCCCTGCGGGTGTTGGACGGCGTGCCGGACGACGCCGGAACCGCCCCCCGTGGCCGCTGGCCGGTCTACGCCGCCGTGCTGGCCCAGGCACTGGACGCCGCCGTGGACCTCTGCCCCGAGGACGCCACGCTGGACGAGGTGCGCGCCGAGGCTGCCCGGCTGTACCGCGACCTCCTGACCGAACTGGGTCACGGGCCGGAAGGCGGGTGAAGGTGCGGCCGTGCCTGCCGCGTGTACATGACGCGGGCACACCGGGCCCCCGGTGCACGACACTGGGCGCATGAAGGATTCCTGGCCCTGGCGACCCTCGGGCGTGCTGTTCGACATGGACGGCGTGCTCACCGCGAACAACCACCACCACCGGCAGGCGTGGTCGGAGACGGCCCGCAGCGTGCTGAACCTGCACCTGACCGAGGAGGATCTGGACACCAAGGTCGATGGTGGCCGCAACCCCGAGATCATCGAGCGCCTGACCGGCAGCTACCCCGATGCCGTGCTCGCCGCCAGATTCGAGGACGCCAAGGAGGGCCGCTACCGCGAACTGGCCGCCGGTGCCCTGATCGAGGTGGCGGGCCTGAGCGCGTATCTGGACGCCCTGGACGCGCGGGGCATTCCGTTCTCGCTCGTGACCAGCGCGGGCCTGCCCAACGTCGCCTTCGGGATGGAACAGCTGGGCTTCGGCCAGCGCTTCGTGACCCGTGTGACCGGCGAGGACGTGTCACGCGGCAAGCCGCACCCCGAACCCTTCCTGCTGGGTGCGGCCCGGCTGGGCCTGGACGCCGCCGACTGCCTGGCCCACGAGGACGCCGTCAACGGCGTGCGCAGCGCCGCCGGAGCCGGCTGCCGGGTGGTGGCGCTCACGACCACCGCCCCCGGAGCGGCGCTGCTGGAGGCCGGCGCGTCGCTGGCCGTGCCGGACTTCACCGGCTGGGCCGCGTGGCTGGCATAGATCCATGAAGGGCGCAGACGCGGAAGACCGGGCCGAGGCTCACCTGCGTGCCCTGGGGCGCGAGATCGTGGCCCGCAACTACCGCATTCCGGGCGGCGAGATCGATCTGGTCACCCGCGACGGCGACGTGCTGGTGTTCACAGAGGTGCGGCAGCGCCGGCAGGAGACCCACGGCAGCGCCGCCGAGTCCGTCACGCCGCGCAAGCTCGCGCTGATGCGCCGCGCCGCCCTGACCTATCTGGTGCGCGAACTGGGCCGCGACGACGTGCCGTGCCGGCTGGAGGTGCTCGCCATCGACGGGGCCGCCGACTCGGGCACCATCACGCTCATTCCGCTCGACGGCTGAACCGGTACCCGCTCCATGCTGTCCTCACCGCGCCGCGCCGTGGCCTCTCTACACTGCCCTCCATGACCGAGGCGCACCGACAGCGTGAAAAGCCCTGCGCCCGCTGCGGCCAGCCCGGACCGGTGATGTACCGCGTGGTGCGCCGCGAGGCCGAGAGCTGGATCTTCCTGTGCCCGCCCTGCCGACACGCCGAGGCCGAGAACAACCCCGAGTACCGCTACGGCGGCACCTGGAAGGCAACCAAGGGGCGTGGCGGGTCTGCGTAGGGATCAAAACAAAAAACCCGCCCTTCTCGGACGGTGATAGGGAAAATATAGCGTGGTATGCAGCGGAGGTCAAGCGCTGCGTCCCGATCTGAAAATATTCGGCTGAGACGTGGTTGCGGTGCCCTTTGCTAGAGCCTGCTGTGCATAGCCCCGTCTGATGCCCTGCGGATGACCTCCAGCCAGTTCACGGCAACGTACAGGGGCAGGACGGCCAGCGCCGTCGAGACGACGCCAAGCAGAACCGTTTCCAGGGTGGACAGGAAGGTGCCGCCGACTCCCCCCACCAGCAGGCCGACCAGACTGGTGCGGAAGATTACCAGCGGCAGGAGCGAGGTCAGCAACACGGCCGCCAGCACGCCCCACATGGCCCGCATCCCCAGGTCGCGGCGACCGACCCACACCCCGTAGGCGAGGATCAGTGCCGCAGCCAGCACGCCGAAGCCCGAGCCCAGGTTTCCCAGATTGACGGTGGAATTCATACCTGAAGGTAGCCTGGACGCGCTCCAGAAGTGAATGCACATGAGGCGGCACCGTGACAGCGCCGCCCCTCTCGCCTTCCCTGCCCTCAGCTGTGCGTCATATCGAGCGGAATGACCCACTGCGCGAACTCTTCGTCCGTGACGTAGCCCAGCGCCAGCGCGGCTTCCTTCAGGCTGCTGCCTTCCTTGTGGGCCTTCTTGGCAATCGCGGCGGCCCTGTCGTAGCCGATGTGCTTGTTCAGGGCCGTGACCTGCATCAGGTTGATGCTCAGGTTATGCTCGATCTTCTCATAGGCAGGCTCAATGCCGACCGCGCAGTTGTCGTTGAAGGCAAGGCAGGCGTCGCTGATCAGACGGATGCTCTCCAGCACGGCATGTACCATCACCGGCTTGAACACGTTCAGCTGGAAGTTGCCCTGCGACCCGGCGAAGGCCACGGTGGCGTCGTTGCCGAAGACGCGGGTGGCGACCATGGTCATGGCCTCGGACTGGGTGGGGTTGACCTTGCCGGGCATGATGCTGCTGCCGGGCTCGTTCTCGGGAATCACGATCTCGCCGATGCCGTTGCGGGGGCCACTGGCGAGCCAGCGCACGTCGTTCGCCATCTTCATCAGGGCGCCCGCCAGCGTCCGCAGGGCTGCCGAGGTCTGCACCAGGGCGTCGTGGGCGCTCAGGGCGGCGAACTTGTTCTCTGCGCTGCGGAAGGTGAATCCGGTCTCCTCGCTGTACTTCTGCGCGGCCAGATCACCGAATTTCGGGTGGGCGTTCAGGCCGGTACCCACCGCCGTGCCGCCGATGGCGAGTTCCAGCAGACCCTCGCCCGCATGGCGCACCTCCGCGAGCGCGTAGTCGAGCTGCGCGACCCAGCCGCCGATTTCCTGGCCCAGCGTGATCGGCGTGGCGTCCTGCAGGTGCGTGCGGCCCACCTTGACCAGCCCGGCGTGCTGCTGCGCCTTGGCATCCAGCGTGTCACGCAGCTTCTGCACACTGCCGTACAGCCGCTCGTTCAGTTCCAGCACCACGGCGATGTGCATGGCGGTCGGGAAGGTGTCGTTGCTGCTCTGGCCCCGGTTCACGTGGTCGTTGGGATGCACCGGGGCCTTGCTGCCCATTTCGCCGCCCGCGATCTCGATGGCCCGGTTGGAGATGACCTCGTTGGCGTTCATGTTGCTCTGCGTGCCCGAGCCGGTCTGGAACACCACCAGGGGGAAGTGCTCATCCAGCGTCCCGGCGATCACCTCGTCGGCGGCCTGCACGATCAGGTCGGCCACGTCGCGGGGGAGTTCGCCCAGATCGGCGTTGGCCTGCGCGGCGCCCTTTTTCAGGATGCCCAGCGCCCGGATCACGGGGCGGCCCCACACGAAGGTGTCCCGGCCGATCGGGAAGTTGTGAATGCTGCGCTCGGTCTGGGCGCCCCAGTAGCGGGTGGCGTCCACGTCCAGCGTGCCCATGGTGTCCGACTCTTTGCGGGTGGTCATAGCACTTCAGTGTAGGCCGCGCGGCGTGTCACACAGCGGGGAACGCGGGGAACGTCACACCGTCGCGCGCTGGCGATGGCGCTGCGCCTTGGCGCGGTTGCCGCAGTCCTCCATGCTGCACCAGCGGCGACGTCCGGCCTTGCTGGTGTCCAGAAACAGCCAGCCGCAGCCGCGGTCGTCGGCGCACTGCCGCACGCGCTCCAGCGGGCCGCCGGTCAGCAGGTCGGCGGCGTCCAGCGCCACGGGCCACCACACGCGGTTCAGGTCGTCGCCGGGAGCGTCCCACGTCAGGGTGAATCGGTGGCCATCCGGCACGAGGCGCTGGTGCCGGGCGGCCTCCAGCCGGGCGGTGTCCAGGGCTCCTAAATCCTCGGGGAGCGGGGAGTGGCCGTGGCTGAGCGCCGAAAAGACACGGTAGATGACCTCCCGCAGCGCACGGGCGCGGGCCAGCAGCGCGGCGGCGCGGCGGGGATGGGCCGCTGCGTGGGCGTGGAGCGCCGCCGCCGTGGTGGCATCGAGGGCCCCGGCCTCGGCGGCCCAGCGGATCACGTCGGCGGGCGTGTGAACCCGTTCGCCGGGATGGTCGGTGTCGTGCCAGTCCACGGTGTTCGCGAAGTCCAGGCACAGCCGCTCGGCCAGGAACGAGAACGCGGCAGCGGGCGCGGTCATGCCTCCACTGTACCGACCATGCGGGTGAACGAAGGCGCAATGGCGGACAATCCGCCTCCGTCGTAACCTCAGAAGACATCTTTAAGGGTTATGGTCACGATCAGTGCCAGGAGGAGTCCATGCCAGATCAGCCGAGTGCCATTCCGACGACCCCGGCGCCCACCACCGACACGGCCACGCAGCTCCGGACGGCCGCTCCATGACCACCGTGGGCAGCGATCCGCCCGCGCTGCGGGCCCAGCCGGACTTCCTGAAGCTGTGGGGGAGCGAGACCGTCTCGCTGTTCGGTACAGCCATCACCACGCTGGCGCTGCCCCTGACGGCGGTCACGCGGCTGGACGCCACGCCCGCACAGATGGGCATGCTGGGCGCGGCGCAGTTCCTGCCCTTCCTGCTGCTGGCGCTGCCGCTGGGCGTGTGGGTCGACCGCCGGGCCCGCCGCCCCCTGATGATCGTGGCCAACGCCGGCCGCGCCGCGCTGCTGGCCGTGATCCCCCTCGGAGCGGCGGCGGGGTGGCTGCGTATGGACACGCTGTACCCGGTGGCCCTGATCGCCGGCACGCTGGACGTGCTGTTCCACCTGTCCTACTCGGCGTACCTGCCGGGGCTGGTCGGCACGGCCCGGCTCGTGCAGGGCAACAGTTCCCTGCAGGCCAGCGCGTCGGTCGCGGAGATCGCCGGGCCGGGGCTGGCCGGCGTGCTGATCGGCTGGCTGGGCGCACCGGGCGCCCTGCTGCTCGACGCCGCGTCATATGTGCTGGCCGCGCTGGGGATCTCGGCCATCCGGCAGCGCGAGGTGGCCCCGGCGCGGGCCGGACATCCGGTTCACCTGCTCACCGAGGTGCGCGAGGGCCTGGGACTGGTCGTCCGCCACCCGATGCTGCGCGCCATGGTCATCGAGGCCGCGATCTTCAACGGAGCGATGCAGGCGCTGGGCACGCTGTTCGTGCTGTACGCCACGCGCGACCTGCACCTGAGTCCCGCGCAGCTGGGCCTGATCTTCGGGGCGGGCGGCGTGGGGGCACTGCTGGGATCGCTGCTCGCCGGGCCGCTCGCCGTCCGAGTGGGCTTCGGCCGGGCGCTGGTGCTGGCCGCCGCGCTGGCATGCGTCGCGCCGCTGCTCGTGCCCGCCATCCACGGAACCCCCGCCACCACCGTGCCACTGCTGATGCTCGCGTACGCCCTGGAGGGCGTGGGGGTGGCCGCGTCCTCGATCCACCACCTGAGCCTGCGCCAGGCGCTGACCCCGCCGGAACTGCTGGGCCGCATGAGCGCCAGCTACCGCACCGTGACCTACGGCGTGCTGCCGCTGGGTGCGCTGCTGTTCGGCGTGCTGGGCCAGCACATGGGCCTGAACGCCGCGCTGTGGGTGGGCACCGCCATGACCGCGACCGGGTGGCTGTGGGTACGCTTCTCGCCTGTGTGGACACTGCGGCAACTCCCGGAGGGCTGAGCGGGGCGTGTCTTGCATTTTTACGACAGCGGCCCCGGCCATCCGGCGGAGGCGCGGTGCGGACGGGTCTGCCACAGTGGGGACATGAAGTCGCACCACGTGCTGCCCTCCTCACCGGAACTGCGGCACCTGGTGCAGGCCTATCTGCTGATCGACGACGATGATCCGCAGGAGTCGCAGCGCGTCAGCCTGCCGGAACACACCGCCCACCTCATGTTCTTCGTCGGGCGCGGCTGGGAGATCGGGCCGGACGGCAGGGTCATGCCGATCGTACAGGCGTCGCTCAGCGGCCTGTCGCTGATTCCCACCCGGATGGTCTCGAGCGGCCCGATCCGGGCGGTGGGGGTCGAACTCTATCCCTGGGCGGCCCGGCAGCTGTTCGGCTGGAGCTACCCGGATCCCCCGCTCGACCTGCTGGGCGGCGCCGCAGGGCCACACGCCCAGCGAACCGCCCAGCAGGTCATGGCGGCCCTCACGAACCGCGACACCGAGACCGCCATCGGCTGTCTGCACGCCTGGCTGCTCCGCCTGGCCGCCGAGCGCGGCCGGGCCCCCGGCGTGGGCGTGCAGGCGGCCGTCCAGCTGTACCACAGCCATGGGCAGCGCCGCATGGTCGACCTGGCCGACACGCTCAGGCTCAGCACCCGCACACTGGAACGACAGTTCCAGCAGGAGGTCGGGATCGGGGCCAAGACCCTGGCCCGGCTGATCCGGTTCGAACTCTCGAGTCTGCAACTGCGCCGGGCTCCAGATACACCCCTGGCGGCCCTGGCCTACGACATGGGTTTCTCGGATCAGGCGCATCTCACCCGCGAATTCCGCGCCCTGGCCGGCCTGACGCCTGGGGCCTTCGCCCGACTCAGCGAACAGCGGAACGAGCACGAGACTGTGGGCGCCGTGCTCGACGTGCGGATGCTGCCGCCGCTGATCTGAGCGGCGGCTGTCGCATTTCTGCAATCACCGCGTCCGGGCTCCCGCCTACGCTGCCCGCATGACCACGTCTCCTCCACCCCGTCCGCCGCTGCTCTTCCTGCTCACCACGGCGTTCCTGTTCTCCATCGGCATGTCGCTGGTCTTCCCGGTGCTGCCCTTCATCGTCACGCAGTACGTGCCCGAGGTCTCGCGGCAGGCCAGCGTGATCGGCTGGCTGGGCGCGGTGTTTGCCCTGCTGGCATTCCTGTCCGCGCCGGTCATGGGCGCCCTGAGCGACGCCTACGGCCGCCGGCCCGTGCTGATCCTCAGCCTGCTGGGATCGGCCCTCGGGTACGTGCTCTTTGGCGTGGGAGGCAGCCTGTGGATCCTGTTCCTGGGCCGCGCCATCGACGGCGCCACCGCCGGCGGCATGAGCGCCCTGTTCGGCTATCTGGCAGATGTCACGCCCGAGGAAGACCGTGGCAGGGTCTTCGGACAGATCGGCGCGGTGATCGGCGCGGGCTTCATCCTCGGGCCGGCCCTCGGCGGGGCACTGGCGCAGGTCAGTCTGTCCGCGCCCATGTTCGTCGCGGCGGCCGTGTGCATCCTGAACATGCTGTGGGGCACCTTCGTCCTGCCCGAGAGCCTGGCCCCCGGGCGCCGGCAGCGGCACTTCGACGCCGCACACCTGAATCCCCTGAGCAGCCTGCGCGCCGCCCTCGCCTTCCCCGCCGTGCGCCGGCTGGTCAGCGTTTCGGTGCTGTTCATGCTGCCCTTCACGATCATGCAGACCGTCCTGGCCCTGCTGGGCCGCGACGCCCTGCACTGGGGCCCCACCCAGCTGGGCACCGTGTTCATGGTGGTCGGCGTGTGCGACATCATCGCGCAGGGCGGGCTGTTGCCGCTGCTGCTGCGCCGGTTCGGAGAGCGGGGGGTGGCGCAGCTGGGCCTGGCCGTGGGGGCCGTGGGCACCGCCGGCCTGGCCATGCTGACCCTGTGGCCGTCCGCTGCTCTGGTGTATGCCGCCACCATCTGTCTGGCAGTCGGCGAGGGGATCTTCACGGCCAGCGTGAACGCCCTGCTCTCGAACGCGGCCCCGGCCGATGCCCAGGGCCGGGTGCAGGGCGGAGCCCAGAGCTTCAGTTCGCTCGCCCAGGTGGCGGGACCGCTGGCGGCCGGGCCGCTGTACGCCCGGACAGGCGGCGTGGGCACCTTCGGCGCGAGCACGGGCCTGATCCTGCTGGCCCTGGGAGTGCTGGTCAGCCAGCGCGGGGCTGGCCAGACCGCGCCGGTCGCCGACACGGCCTGAGCGGTGTGACGGGGATGCCAGCGCCCGGAGCAACACGGCCGGGCGCGGGCGTGCCGTGTCCTACACTGCCCCCATGACCCGCGTTCTGGTACCGTTCCTGTTGCTGGGCCAGACCGGCGCGGCCCCTGCAGACCTCCTGCCCCGGCTGTACGCCGACGGCGTGTTCCGCGGCGCCACGCCGCGGCCGGCGGCCGAGCTGCCGCGCGGCGCCCAGGGTGTGCAGCTGATCCCGGGTGGCTACGGGGGCGAGTGGTTCCTGACCCTGGGTGGCCCGAAGGCGGCGGTCGGGGCGCAGCTGACATACGTGGGCAGCGTGGCGGGCCTCTCGCAGAACACTGCGCCCGTCGCGAAACTGTCGGGCCGGATGGGCGCCACCGTGGCATCGGCATGTTTCGCGGTGGGCACCGACCAGCTGAGCGCCCTGCGGGCGTTCATCGAGGACAGGGTGCGTGCCGGGAGCAGCGCCGACGTGAACAGCGAACGCCGGTTCGGGACGGTGCGCGTGCAGGTGCTCTCGAAGCACGCCGCCGCCACCGACACGCAGCCCGCCGGCCACGCCGAGGTGGATGTGATCCTGACCCGCCTGGGCGCCCCAGGGAGCGGCGCGGCTCCCGCGTGCCGGATCTGATCACGCGGGCTGCTCGGACAGCACCACCAGTGTCCACACCACTGCAGCCAGCAGCACGGCGGCATTCAGCGCGAACACGCTCAGGGTCATGCCCAGGCTGGCGCTGGTGAGCAGCACGCTGAAGATCCGGCCCAGGACGTCCTGCGGCACCCTGCGCTGGATCAGTGGGGTGTGGACGAGCCCGCTGCCGTGGCCCGCCGCAGGGGCAGGCGGGAGCGGCAGCCGACCTGCAGTGCCCTGACCATCCTCGGGCCGCAGACCGGCCGCCGCAGCGGCCTGTGGGTCACCGCACGCGACCTGAGGATGGGCGACGCTGCCGGCCCTGCCGCCCACCTGTGGCGGGGCGATGAGCCCGTCCTGCCGAACATCGGCACGATGCGCCTGAGCCGCCAGTGGGCCTGCAAATTCAGACGCCGCCTGATCTGCCTGTTCCGGGAATTCGAGGGTGACGACATCCCGGGCGGGACGTCCTCCAGCATGGCCCTGATGTTCGTCCGGAGCGCGGTGGACTGACGGCTGTCGCAGGGTGCCTGCCTGCACCCGGGTCACGGTCTGGCGGCCTCTCCCCTGCCAGAATGCCCCCCATGAGTGCCCTTGTTGACGTCGCCATCGTCGGAGCCGGCCCGGTGGGGCTGGCCGCTGCCATCGCCTGCAAGCGGGCCGGCCTGACTTACGTGGTGCTGGAGAAGGGCTGCGTGGTGAACGCCATCTTCGAGTACCCGACCTACATGACCTTCTTCACGACCGCGCCGGAACTGGAGATCGGCAACCATCCGATGGTGACCGGGCACGACAAACCGGATCGCCGCGACGCCCTGATGTACTACCGGCTGGTCACCCAGCGCGAGGCCCTGAACGTCGAGCAGTACACGGAGGTCACGCGGGTGCACGCGGCCCCGGCCGGCTTCACGCTGGAGGTCGAGCAGCGGGACGGCACGCCGGGAGTGGTCGAGGCCCGCCGCGTGGTGGTCGCCACCGGGTACTACGACAACCCCCTGCACCTCGGGATTCCCGGCGAGGACAGCGAGAACGTCAACCACTACTACACCGAGGCGCATCCCTTCATGGGTCTGAACGTGACCGTGATCGGCGCGGGCAACTCTGCCGCCGACGCGGCGCTGGATCTGTGGCGCTCGGGCGTGAATGTCACGATGGTCGTGCGGGCCCCGGAACTCAAGTCCACCATCAAGTACTGGGTTCGCCCGGATCTCGAAAATCGGATCAAGGAAGGCAGCATCACCGCGCACTTCGGGTCGCGTGTGGTCGAGATCCACCCGGAGCACGTGGTCGTGCAGCGCGAGGACGGCACGACATGGATCCTGCCGACCCACTTCACCTTCGCGCTGACGGGGTACCGGCCCGACCTGTCGTTCCTGTCGGAGCTGCACCTCGCCACGCAGCCGGATCAGTGCCTGGTGCTCGACGGGCACTACCAGAGCAGTGTGCCGGGCCTGTACGTGGTGGGCAGCGCAGGATTCGCGGGCCGCACCAACCAGGTGTTCATCGAGAACGGACGCTTCCACGCCGATCTGGCGGTGGCAGACATCGCGCGCGACCTGACAGCGGTGACCCCCATCCCCCAGTGAGCGGCGCCTCGGCTCACCGCAGTGGGAAGACCGCGTGAAATACTCGCGGGCATGACGTTCAGACCGCTGCTGGCCCTGAGCCTGGGCCTGTTCCTGTGCACCGGGGCCGCGCAGGGCCAGGATCCCGTGATCCCTGCCCTGCCCCCGGTGGCGACCCCGACGCCCCCCCAGGAGCCGCCAGCCGAACCACCGACGGCTGAACCCCCGACGGAGCCCGTCACGGAGCCGCCGGCACCCACGCCGCCTGAACTGCCTCCCGTGGCCGTCCCCACGCCACCAGCACCGGCCCCGCTGGAACCTGTGCCCGCGCCACAGCCACCGGTGCCACAGGTTCAGGCCAGGCCGGCCATCAGTCAGGCCCCGCTGCTGATCACGGTCGAGACGACATGGCCAGCGCTGATCGGTGGGAAGGCGGGCACCGTACCGTTCTCGCGCACGCTGACCATTCCCGGAGCGCGGGCCGCCCAGCTCCGGGAACGCGGCAAGATCACCGAGAGCCTGGAGGCCGACCTGAAGGCCTTCATGGCGTCGCTGCCCATCACACCGCAGGATGCCCGCTTCGAGGAACAGTGGGACGGCTGGGCCGTCGTGCAGAAAAATGGCCTGACCATCGATCTGGACGCCACCCGGCGCAACGTCCTGGCGGCACTGACCGCACCGAACGGCGTGAAGGCGGCGGTGGTCGTGGCCGGCCAGAAGGCTCCGGGCCGGACGCTGGAGTACTTCCGGTCACGGGGCCTGACCGCGCATCTCAGCGGCGGCGAGACGAACTACTACGGCAGCAGCCCGGCCCGGGTGACGAACATCCATGTGGGCGCCCGTCATTTCAACGACCGCCTGGTGGACACGTCCATGGTCTCGTTCAATGAGATGGTCGGCCCGATCACCGTGAAGACGGGGTTCGTGACGGGGCTGGTGATCGCCGGCGAACGCACCGCCGACGGCGTGGGCGGCGGCATCTGCCAGGTCAGTACCACGGTGTTCCGGGCGCTGTACGGCGCCGGCCTGCCGATCGTGCAGCGGCAGAACCACTCGTATCAGGTGCACTACTACGATCCGCAGGGACTGGACGCCACCATCTACCAGCCCAGCCTGGATCTGAAGTTCCGCAATGACACGGGCGGTGCGCTGTGGTTCCAGACCGGCTGGGATGACACGACCTCCAGTCTGCGCGTGGACGTCTTCGGTCGGCCGCGCGACTTCACCGTGGAACTGGGCAAGCCCCGCACCCTGAAGTCGACGCCTTCGCCCGCCGACCGGCTGATTCCCGACAGCTCACTGGCGGCCGGACAGCGCCGGCAGGTGGACTGGGCGGCTCCCGGCGCGGTGATCGAGGTCACACGGTCGTTCGTCCGGGGGGGCAAGACCTTCAGGCAGGACGTGCTGCGCTCGACCTACCGTCCGTGGCCGAACATCTATCTGGTGGGCACCCGGCGCTGACGGCCGCATACCTGGAGGGGAGAGACCTGCGGGCCTCTCCCCTGTTCTGTTGCCGCACCTGTCTGTCTCCCGCTACTCCGCGCTGTAGCCCAGCAGTTCCAGGATCCGGTCAAGTTCCTCACGGCTGGCGTAGTTGAGTTCCACACGGCCCTTGTCGCTGCCGGTGATCTTCACGCGGGTGCCGGTGCGGCGGCTCAGATCCAGCTCGACCTGGCGGTACGCACGCGGCGGATTCACCTTGACCGGCACCGGCGCTTTCGCCTCCCGCCGCAGTCCCTCGGACTCGCGGACATTCAGGTTGCGCGCCCGGATCTGCTCCAGGGCCCACAGCCGGTCTCCCTCCGGCTGGGCCAGAATGGCGCGGGCGTGACCGGCACTGATGTCCCCGGCCTCCAGGGCCCCCAGCGCCGGAGCCGGCAGCGTGAGCAGCCGCAGGGCGTTGGCCACGGTGCTGCGGCCCTTGCCGACGGCCTGCGCCACCCCCTCCTGGTTCAGCCCATGGTCGATCAGGGCCTGATAGGCCCGCGCCTCTTCCAGCGGCCCCAGATCCTCGCGCTGGAGGTTCTCGACGATGGCGATCTCCAGGGCATCCCGGTCACCCAGATCGCGGATGATCACCGGCAGCTGGGTCAGCCCGGCCAGCTGGCTGGCCCGCCAGCGCCGCTCGCCGGCCACGATCTCGAAGGCGTCGCCGCGCGGACGCACCAGCAGGGGCTGCAGCACCCCCTTCTCGCGGATGCTCTGGGCGAGTTCGGCGAGCGCCTCGGGCTGGAAGACCTGCCGGGGCTGGTACGCCGCCTGCACGATGCGGTCGATGTTCAGCGTCTGCACCTGCGGGCCGCCCGGCGCGTCCGCCGCAGGCCGGGCGAGCAGCGCGTCCAGACCGCGCCCCAGACTAGATTTTTTCGACACGCTGCAGCACCTCCTCGGCCAGCCGCTTGTACGACGCCGCCCCGCTGGACAGAGGCGCGAAGGCATTGATGGGCTTGGCGTAGCTGGGGGCCTCGGAGAGGCGCACGTTGCGCGGCACGACCGACCAGAACACCAGCTCGCCGAAGTGCTGACGCACCATCGTCTCGACCTCCTGCGACAGGTTGGTGCGGCCGTCGAACATGGTCAGCACCACACCCAGCACCTTCAGGCGGGGATTGAGGCCGCCCTGCACGCGCGTCACGGTCTCCATCAGTCCGGCGAGGCCCTCCAGTGCGTAATACTCGGCTTGCAGTGGGATCAGCAGGGCGTCGGCGGCCGCCAGCACATTGACGGTGAGCGGTCCCAGGCTAGGAGGCGCGTCGATCATCACGAGGTCGTAGCCCTGCACGCTGGCCAGCAGTCGCCCCAGGGCATCCGGGTCGTCCGCCAGTTCCACACCGGCCCCGGCCAGATCGGGGGTCGAGGGCAGCACGTCCAGACCACTCTGAGCGGTTCCACGGGTGAACTCCTTGACTCTGGACGGATCTCCCAGCGCCTCGTACAGGCCGTGCTCCGCGCCGCGCAGGCCCAGCCCGCTGGTCGCATTCCCCTGGGGATCCATATCGAGCAGGAGCACCCGTCGGCCTCCGGCCGCCAGATAGGCGGCAAGGTTCACAGCCGTGGTCGTCTTGCCCACGCCACCTTTCTGGTTCACGATTCCGAGTGCTTTCAAGGAGTCACCGTCACTTCGCCGTCCAGAATAACGGCTGCCGGGCCGGCACACCCTCACGCCTGGGGTAGGTGCGGGGCGTCGGACGGGTCTTCTCCACCACGATCAACGACCGGGCGTCGCCCAGCAGCGGCAGCTCGAACGGCTCCGCGGCGATGATCTCTCCGCCCACCTCGGCCGCGGCCCGGCGTCCTGCCGCCAGCTCTTCCTCGCCGATGGCCCCCTTCTGCGCCACCAGTCGGCCTCCGGATCGCAGCAGCGGCAGGGCCAGCTCGACCAGCACCGGCAGCGCAGCGACCGCGCGGACGACGACCCGGTCGTAGCGGCCACGATTGTTGGGATCGCGTCCCAGCGTCTCGGCCCGGCCGACCACCGGCTGCACCTGAGGCAGCGCGAGCTGCGTCGCGGCGTCGCGGACAAAGTCGATCTTCTTGCGGATCGAGTCCAGAGGTGTCAGCTGGAGCGCTGGCCTCAGCACGGCCAGTGGCAGGGCGGGGAACCCGGCACCGGTGCCCACGTCGATCACGGTCAGGTCACCGTCGAGGTGCGCTCCCCGCAGGCAGCAGGCCGAATCGATGAAGTGTTTGAGGACGATGTCGCGCTCGGTCTTCAGCGCGGTGAGATTCACGTGTGCATTGCGTTCGACAAGCAGGCTGTGGAGCTGACCGAACTGCTGCACCTGGTGCTCGCCCGGAACGATTGAGAGCGCACCGAGTCCATCCCGCAGGAGCTGTTCACCTTCGGGCGTCACAGCTGGTACCGCGCCTTCATATCGCTGTAGCGCTCGTAGACGTGTGCATCGATGCGCTCCAGCGGCAGGGCGTCCAGCATCGGTACCAGGGTCTCCCGCAACAGAGCCCCCCGCACCATCCACTGGAAATAGGAGCGCCCGCCGTGCTGATAGGGCCCGTACAGCTTCGAGCCGGGCACCAGCTCCACCAGCGTGCGGAACAGCGCCTCGTGCCGGGTGTGCATCCGCACTGTGACCTGCGGCTGCCGTCCATCACCGCCAAAGTGCCCCTCTCCGATCAGGACACCGAGCACCAGTCCCTGGTCAAATGCCTCCATGTCCGTTCCTCCCTGTGTTTCACCGTCAAGTTTCCCGTGAAACATCCAGGGCGTCAAGCGCTCAACCGTACAGCTGTGTTTCACCGTCAAGTTTCCCGTGAAACATCGCGGCGTTTCAGATGCACCAGCAGCGCACTCACATCGGCGTGCCGGACACCGGGCACCCGAGCGGCCTGCGCCAGGGTGACTGGGGCATGCCGCTGCAGCTTCTCGCGGGCCTCCAGGGACAGGCCCGCCACCTCGGCGTAGGCGACTCCCTCGAGGGCCAGATGCTGGGCGCGCTGCTCCGCCTCCAGCTGGTGTGCAGCCCGGCGGATGTATCCCTCGTATTTCACGCGGATCTCGACCGCCTCGCGCTCGGCGGCGTCCAGTGCCGGCAGCTGAATGCCCAGTGCCTCCACGTCGTCCAGGGTGAATTCGGGACGCCGCAGCCACGCATCGCCGGTCTGCCCTCCGGCGCGTTGACGGGCCAGCGCGGCCACCCCCTCCGCCACCCGGTGGTACTTCGCCGCGATCCGTTCCCCGGCGGCGGCAGTCACCAGCCCAAGCTGGACACCGAGCTGTCCCAGCCGCTCGTCAGCGTTGTCCTGACGGCACAGCAGTCGGTGCTCCACACGGCTGGTCATCATGCGGTACGGCTCGTCGCTTCCACGGAACACCAGATCATCGAGCATCACGCCCAGGTAGCCGCTCGCCCGGCTGAACTCGTGGAGCGGCAGGTCAAGGGCGCGGCGGGCCGCCGACAGGCCGGCCACCAGACCCTGCGCCGCCGCCTCCTCGTACCCGCTCGTGCCGTTGATCTGACCGGCGGTGAACACACCGGCCATCCGGCGCGATTCGAGCTGCACGGTGAGCTCGGTCGAGTCCACGACGTCATATTCCACGGCGTAGGCGTAGCGCTGGATCACTGCCGATTCGAAGCCCGGCAGGGTGCGCACCAGCTGATCCTGCAGGTGGGGGGGCAGGGACGAGCTGAACCCCTGGAGATAGACCTCACTGGTCTGGACACCATCCGGTTCCACGAACAGCAGGTGCCGGTCATGGTGGGCGAACCGCACGACCTTGTCCTCGATACTGGGGCAGTAGCGCGGGCCGCGACCCTCGATATCGCCGGCGTACATCGGGGATTCGTGCAGGTTGTCCTGAATCAGCTGGTGCGTCTGAGCCGTGGTGTGGGTCTGCCACGTGGGGGACTCGCCTGCCCGGGGTCCCGGCTGGCCCGTAAACCCGCGCGGTGCTGGATCCGCCGGGATCTCCAGCAGCGCCGCGAAGTCCACCGAATCCGCCCGGACGCGGGGCGGCGTGCCGGTCTTATACCGCTTGAGGACATGCCCGCCCCGCAGCAGGGGAGAGGACAGAAAACGCGAGGGCGGCTCGCCCTGACGACCTTCGGGACGTGACTGGCGGCCATACCACGTCACTCCGCGCATGAAGGTGCCAGCGGCGATCACCACACTCCGGGTTCGGAACCGCCGCCCATCCGACGTGACCACGACCCATCCTCCGTCGCCGTCCCCCTCCAGATCGGCCGCCTCGCCACGCAGGATCTCCAACGTAGGGTGACCCAGGATGACATCCTGGGCGTACTCGGCGTAGGCGTCCCGCTCGTTCTGCACCCGCAGGGACTGCACCGCCGGCCCCTTGCTGGCATTGAGCACGCGGGTGTGGATCGCGGTGGCATCCGCCAGCTGACCCATCAGGCCGCCGAGCGCGTGCACCTCGAAGACCAGCTGGCTCTTGCCGGGCCCCCCGACCGCCGGATTGCACGGCATCCGGCCCACCGTGGCCGGGTTGCCGACCAGGAGCGCGGTTCGGCACAGCTTCGCGGCCGCCCACGCGGCTTCCAGGCCAGCGTGGCCCCCTCCGATCACCAGCACGTCCCAGTCCGTCATCTCAGCCGGCCAGTGTACCGGTCTTGACCGCCACCAACGGTGACGTGGCGCGTCCGGTGTGCTCCTGCGGGTGTGTCTGGAATGGTCGGACGACCTGGAGCCCGGTGTGGGCCAGACAGAGCCGCTAGAATGCCTAACAACTGTTTTCTAGACAGATCGGCCGGGTCGGCAGTCGTGCCGCGCCGGGCCGCCGTAAGGAGGCGTTCCGCCCGTGATTGAAGTCCATACGCCCGACCCCATCCGGTACGTGAACGAGGACGGCCAGCCAGTGCAGGCGCTGCCCGGCCGGTTCACGCCGGAGCTGCTGCGCGAGCTGCACCGCGAGATGCTGCGTGCGCGGGAATTCGACCGCAAGCTCATCACCCTGCTGCGCCAGGGCCGCACCACGTTCTATGCGCAGTCCACCGGCATGGAGGCGACCCAGGTGGGCCTGGCCCGCTCGATCCGTCCCGGTCACGACTGGGTGTGGCCGTACTACCGGGACCACACCCTGGGGCTGGCCATGGGCGTACCGATGTACGAACTGATCAGCCAGTGCCTGGGCACCAACTCCGATCCCAGCCGGGGCCGGCAGATGCCGCACCACTTCGCTTCGGCGGCCCTGAAATTCGTGTCGATCTCCTCGAGCATCGCGTCGCAGGTGCCGCCGGCCGCCGGCAGCGCCATGGCACAGAAATATCTGGGCACCGACGAGATCACCGTCTGCACCTTCGGGGACGGTGCCACCAGCGAGGGCGACTGGCACGCCGGGATGAACATGGCAGGCGTGGCCCAGGCCCCCTGCCTGTTCGTGTGCGAGAACAACCAGTGGGCGATCAGCACGGGTGTGCGGCAACAGACGGCCAGCGAGACCATCCACGTCAAGGCGCGCGCCTATGGCATGCCCGGCTATTACGTGGACGGCAACGATATCGTGGCCGTCATGGAGGTCATGACCCACGCGGCCGCGCACGTCCGGGCCGGCGACGGCCCCGCCCTGGTGGAGTGCCTGACCTACCGCGTCGGCTCTCACAGCAACGCCGACGCGGACGCCGAGAAGCACTACCGCACGCGCGACGAGGTCAGCGCATGGGTGGGCCGTGATCCGATCGTGCGTGTGGAGCGGCTGCTGGAGCACCTGGGCCACCCGGTCAGCAGTGAGGAACGCGCCGACCTGATCGCCCGGACACACCGGGAGGTCGATCAGGACGTGCTGCGGGCAGAGGCGACCGGCCAGCCGGACTGGAAGATCATGTTCGAGGACGTCTATGCCGACCTGCCCTCGCACCTGCGCACCCAGGCGGCTGCGCTGCGGGCAGAGCAGGACGGAGGCCGCGCATGACCGCCACGCAGGATCGCCAGTCAACGGATACGCCCACCCCAGGCACGACCGGGGAGCCCCGCACCATCAACCTGATCCAGGCCGTGACCGAGGCCCTGGCCGAGGAACTGGAGCGCGACCGCCGGGTCGTCCTGTTCGGGGAAGATGTCGGAGCACGCGGCGGCGTCTTCATGGCGACAGCCGGCCTCCAGGCCCGCTTCGGAAAGGAGCGGGTGTTCGACACCCCGCTGTCCGAGGCGAGCATCGTGGGCGCGGCGGTCGGCATGGCGGCGCGGGGATTGAGGCCGGTCGCGGAGATCCAGTTCGCCGACTACATGGGGCCGGGCTTTGACCAGATCATCAGTCAGGCGGCGAAGCTGCGCTACCGCAGCGGCGGGCAGTTCACGTGCCCGCTGGTGATCCGCACGCCGTCGGGCGGTGGAGTCAAGGGCGGGCACCACCACAGCCAGAGCCCGGAGAGCTACTACACCCACACGCCGGGCCTGAAGGTCGTGATGCCCAGCACGCCCTACGACGCCAAGGGCCTGCTCAAGGCCGCGATCCGGGGCGAGGATCCCGTGATCTACTTCGAACCCAAGCGCCTGTACCGCGCCGCCAAGGGCGAGGTGCCTGCCCACGACTACACCGTCCGCATCGGCGAGGCGGCCATCCGCCGCGAGGGCAGCGACCTCACCCTGATCGGCTACGGGGGCGTGATGCCCGACGTGGAACGTGCCGCCGAGGCGCTGGGGGCCGAGGGCGTGAGCGCCGAGGTCATCGACCTGCGTTCCCTGGTGCCGTGGGATCAGGAGGCCGTGGTCGGCTCCGTGCAGAAGACCGGCCGGGCCGTGCTGGTCAGCGAAGCCCCGCGCACCGGCAACTTCATGGGCGAGGTCGCCTACGTGATCCAGGAACGCGCCTTCGACTCGTTGCGGGCGCCGGTGGGGCAGGTGGCCGGCTTCGACACGCCGTATCCCTACGTGCAGGACAAGGTGTACCTGCCGGGGCCCAACCGCATCCTGGCCGCGTGCGTGCGGGCCCTGAACTACTGATGCGCGCACCGAAGCGTCCCCGGCCCAGCAGGGGAGGGGAGAGGCCACCGGTACAGCTCGACCTGCGCCGCATGGTGCTCGGCCCGGTGGGGCTGGCGCTCGGCTTTGCGCTGTACGCCGCCACGGGCCGGGTGCCGCAGCCGTGGCAGGACGTGTTGATCGGCGCGATGTTCGCGCTGCTGGGAATCTCGGCGTTCGTGTATGCCCGTGGGGAGCGCTGGATTCAGGGACTGGGCGGCGTGCTGATCGTGTACGGCCTGCTGCGCGCGACCGTACTGCACTGAGCGGCCAGAGTGCATTGAACACCTATTCAACGGGAGAACCGACGTGAAAGAAGTGCTGTTGCCGGAACTGGCAGAGAGTGTGGTCGAGGGTGAGATCCTGAAGTGGCTCGTCGCCGAAGGAGACACGGTCGCGCTGGAGCAGCCGCTGTGCGAGGTCATGACCGACAAGGTGACCGTGGAACTGCCCAGCCCGGTGGCGGGCATCCTGACCCGGCGGCTGGCCCAGGAGGGAGATGTGGTGCCGGTTCACGCCGCCATCGCGGAGATCGACGAGACTGGCGGCGCAGGCAGCGGTGACACCGCCCCGGCACCCACCCAGGCGATCCAGGACAGTGCCGGCAACGCCGAGCGTGTGGGCCTGCCGGTGCAGGCCCAGGAGGAACGCGAGGCCGTGGCCGACGTGGGCGGCAGCATCGTGGAAGCCGGGCACCTGGCCGGGAAGGGCGACGACGACTCGACCAGCCTGTTCCGCGCCTTCTCGTCCGACGAGGCCGTGAAGGTGCAGGGGCTGGGGGCCCGCAGCGGCAGCGGAGCGCCCGGCAGCTCCACCGCCGGCACGGGCGTGCTGGAGAGAGAGCCGGTGAACGCCCGTGCCGACGGCCGGGTGCTGGCTGTGCCCGCCGCCCGGCAGCTGGCCCGTGAACGCGGCATCGACCTGAGCCGCGTGCAGGGCAGCGGGCCGAACGGCCGGATCCGTGTGCAGGACGTCGAGGCGCACGGGGCAGTGGCTTTGGCACCCACGCCCGCGGCGACTCAGCCGGTTCCCGTGCCTGCCGCGCCGACCCCGGCCCCGGCACCCGCCCCGGCCGCACCGAAGTCCGGTGGCCTCCCCGTCCCACCCGTCCAGTACCGCACGCCCAAGGGGTACGAACATCTCGAAGACCGCGTGCCGCTGCGGGGGATGCGCCGCGCCATCAGCACGCAGATGCAGGCCAGCCACCTGTACACGGTGCGCACCCTGACCGTGGACGAGGTGAACCTCTCCAAACTGGTCGCCTTCCGGGCCCGCGTGAAGCCGGAGGCGTCGGCGGCCGGCGTGAAACTGTCGTACCTGCCGTTCATCTTCCGGGCGGTGGCCGTGGCCCTGCGCAAGTACCCCAGCCTGAACTCCTCCTTCGACGAGGCGAGCGGCGAGATCGTCATGAAGCGCTACTACAACGTCGGCATGGCGGTGGCGACCGATGCGGGGCTGACGGTGCCGGTGCTGAAGGACGTGAACCACAAGAGCATCTTCGACCTGGCCCGCGAGGTCACCGATCTGGCCGCCCGCGCCCAGGCCGGGAAGCTCCAGGCCGACGAACTGGCCGGCAGCACCTTCAGCGTGACGAATATCGGCTCCATCGGGGCGCTGTTCTCCTTCCCGATCATCAACGTGCCGGATGCGGCCATCCTGGGCGTCCACTCCATCCAGAAGCGGCCCATCGTGACCCCGGACGGCCAGATCGTCGCGGCCGACATGATGTACCTGTCGCTGTCCTTCGACCACCGGCTGGTGGACGGGGCCGAGGCCGCGCGGTTCTGCAAGGAGGTCATCCGGCTGCTCGAGGAACCTGACCGCCTGATGCTCGAGGCGCTGTAGGAACGCGGGATGGCCGGCCACCCTGCACCGCAGCAAGGTGAAGATCCGGATCACCCCCGGTCACGGGCGCGTCAGGTAGGGGCGCTAGCGTGGACGGCACGCAGGCCACGGTGGGCTGCGTGTGCGCTCCGGCCCGCTCCGGCCGACCTTTCCTCCACTGGAGAAGCAGGTACACTGCCATGATGATCCGCTCCGCCCTGCTTGTTCTCACCCTGAGCGCCCTGGCTGCCCCGGCCCAGGCACTCAAGATGAGCGTCTGGGATCGTGAACTCCAGACCAAGCTGGGCGACGGCGAGACCGTCGGGGGCGTCTTCACGGCCCGGCTGGTCGGCAACTACCAGGGCCCGGTCGTGGTGCTGTTCGCCCTCAGTGACGACGAGAAGCTGAGGGGCACGTACCCCACCCTCAAGACCCGCTATGACGGAGCACTCGACGACGGTCAGCTCAGCCTCCAGCTTCCGGCCGGTACAGACCGCGCCGCAGCGAACGGCCCACTCACCCTCGCGAAGTTCCTGAATCTCTACAAACTCAGGCTGACCCTCCAGCCCACCGGGGAAACCCTGAGTCTGCCGGGCCTGAAGGTCATTGCGCCGGCGGGAGCCCCGGCCTCGACGCAGGCCCCTGCCCGGCAGGGCAAGTAGCTCCGCTTCCGTCCGTTCCCGGCACGACGTGCCACCTTACAAGGAGACGCCCATGCTGGCCCAGATTCTCGTTGTCGAAGACGATCCCCACCTGGGGCCACTCCTGAAGGAGTACCTCTCGGCGGACTACCTCGTCCACCACGCCGCGACCCTGAAGGACGCGCAGGCGTGGCTGGGGATGCACACCGCCCAGCTGATCCTGCTCGACCTGAACCTCCCGGACGGGGACGGCCTGGATCTGGTGCAGGCGCTGCGGCAGTACTCCTCGACGCCGGTGCTGGTGCTCTCGGCGCGCAGCGGCGTGCAGGAGCGCGTGCAGGGCCTGAACGCCGGCGCGGACGACTACCTGACCAAGCCCTTCGCCATGCCGGAACTCGATGCCCGGATCACGGCGCTGCTGCGGCGCACGGCGGCCGGCACCGGGGTCAACCTGGGCAACACCAGCCTGTCCACCAGCAGCCTGCTGCTCACGGTGGACGACAAGGCCGTGAACCTCACCGAACACGAGGCCCGCATTCTGGAACTGATGATGCGCACGCCCGAGCGGGTGTTCTCCCGGGCCGACATCGAGTCACACCTGTACGGCTGGGAGACGCCCAACAGCAACAGCGTCGAGGTGCGGATCTCGCAGCTGCGCAAGAAGCTGGAGACCGCCAGCAGCGACCTGCGGATCCGCACGATCCGCAACGTCGGCTACGTGCTCCAGGCCTGAGATGACGGTCACGGCCCGGCCATGACGCCCCAGCCGCGCCCCCTGGCTCCCGCCGCGCCCCCACAGGTTCGGCCGGGGCCGGGGGGCGCAGCGCGTGCTCCGGGCCTGCCCTCGGCCACGGGCGCGTGGCGGCACTCCCTGCGCTTCCGGCTGGCGCTGACGTATTCGGCGCTGGCGCTGCTGATGATCATGCTGGTCAGTGCCGGCGTGGTCATCCTGCTGCTGTCGCGCATGGATCAGCAGTTCACGGACCGCCTGAACGAACGGGCCGACACCCTGGCCGAGGCGATCACCGGCAGTGGCCAGGGTCTGGGCCGCACGGCCAGCGGCCCGACCGCGTACACCATGCTGATCGACAAGAGCGGTCAGGTGATCGCCGCCAGCCCGATCCTGCGCGAGTACGACCGCTCGCCCTATCCCTTCGGGCAGCAGGGCCGGGTGGACATCCAGGACACCACGGTACGGGCGGTGCAGCGTCCGGTGGGGGATTTCGGCACGCTGTGGGTCGGCCTGCCGGAAGATGACCTGATCGCTGCGCGTGAAAGTGCCCTGAGCGCCCTGCTGATCGCCCTGGTCTTCACGCCGCTGCTGCTGCTGCTGGTCGGCTGGTGGGTCGGGAAACGCTCGCTGAGCGGGCTGGAGCACGCCGCGACCCTGGCCGACCGCCTGGATCCGACCCGCAGCCTGGACACCCTGCCGCTGCCCACGCGGGAAGACGAGGTGCACCGGCTGCTGAGCGCCCTGAATCGTCTGCTGGTGCGGATCGAGGCCGGACAGGCCCGCGAGAAGCAGCTGCTGGGCCAGATCGTGCACGAGCTGGGAGCACCCCTGACGGTGCTGAGGGCCAGCCTCGCCCGGGCCGGCGAGCGCACGGGAGACGCCGAGGTCATGCGGGCCTCCCTCGTCGCGGACGAGCTGACCTTCACCACGCAGGATCTGATGCAGCTGGCACGCGGGCAGCTGGAGATCCGTTTGGCGTGGCACTACATCCCGGCGACCACGCTGCGCGACCGGCTCGACCGGCTGGTGCCGGGCACGGCCTTCACCGGACAGTGGAGCGTGGGCATCCTGTGCGACCCGGATCGCCTGACCCAGGCGCTGCGCAACCTGCTGGCCAATGCCCGCCGCGCCGCCGGGCCGGACGGCACCGTGACCCTGAACCTCACCGAGACGCCCGAATGCCTGACCTTCACCGTACGCGACAGTGGGCCGGGTCTGCCGACCGACCTGGGCGAGCGGATCTTCGATCCCTTCGTGAGCGGATCCGGCAGTTCCGGACTGGGCCTGAGCGTCAGCCGGCAGATCGCGGCGATGCACGGGGGCACCCTGAAGGGGGCCAACCACCCCGACGGGGGGGCCCAGTTCATCCTCACCGTTCCCAGCGCCGCGCTGGCTGACGAGGAGGACGAGGAGGACACCTGAGACGCGTCGGGGGAGCATCACCCTCCCGGACGCGCCCTCCGGCCCCCGCGGCAGAGATCAGCGCTGTTTCCGTATGCTGACCCCGTGACCAGTCCTGCACCCGCCCCCGCCGAGATGGCCGATGAGCTGCTGGCCCTGCTGACGCTGCGATTCACGCCGCAGCTGGGGCCACGACGGATCGAGAGCCTGCGGCGGCACCTCGGCGGCGCGCGGCAGGTGCTGGCCGCCAGCCTGGCCGAGTTGCGTGAGGTGCCCGGCCTGGAGGTGAAGAGCGTGGCTGCCATCGGTGCTGCGAAGGCGGCGGAACTGGCAAGCGCCGAGCTGGAGAAGGCCGCCGGTGCCGGCGTGACCCTGCTGGGGCGCGGCCTGCCCGGCTACCCGGACGCCCTGGAGGCCCTGAGTGATCCGCCGCCGGTGCTGTGGGTGCTGGGCGAGCTACCGGACCTCCCGGCGGTGCCCCGCGCCATCGGGATCGTGGGAACCCGGGCCGCGAGTCCACACGCCCTCCAGCTGACCCGCGCGGTGGCCGGTGACCTCGCGCGGGCCGATGTGGTCGTCGTGAGCGGACTGGCGCGTGGCATCGACACGGCCGCACACACGGCCACCGTCGAGGCGGGTGGCGTGACGGTGGGGGTGCTGGGCAGCGGCGTGAACCACATCTATCCCAGCGAGAACGTGCCGCTGTCGCGCCGCATGACCGTCATCAGCGAGTACCCGCTGGGCACGCCACCCGCGCAGCACCACTTTCCCACCCGCAACCGCGTGATCGCCGCCCTGAGTGCCGGCTCACTGGTCGTCGAGGGCGAACTGAAATCCGGCTCGATGATCACGGCCACCCACGCGCTGGAGTGCGGGCGCACGGTCTTCGCCGTGCCGGGGCGCGCCGGCGATCCCCGCGCTGCCGGCCCCCACCGCCTGATCCGCGAGGGCGCGGTGCTCACCGAGTCTGCACAGGACATCCTGGACGAGCTGGGCTGGGGCGCGGCCCCCGCGCAGCCCCTGCCCACGCTGCCGCCGGATCAGGCCCGCACCTACGCTGCGCTGACGGCGCCCCTCACGCTGGACGATCTCCAGGCCGCGACCGGCCTGACCCTGCCCGAACTCCAGACCGCGCTGCTGATGCTCAACCTCCAGAGTCTGGCCGAGGAGACCGGCGGACGCTGGGCGCGGCGCTGACGGTGGTTCGGCAGGGTTCAGATCACAGGTGCTGCGGGCCGTAGTCCTTCTCCAGACTGACCTTCGGGGGGCCGGGAACGGTCACGCCCTCACGCTCCGGGGCCCCCAGGGCCTCCAGGACGTCCCGCACGCCCACCCGCAGCCGGCCGTGCTCCCCGACGGTGGCGCCCAGTTCCGGGTCGAGGGTCACGCTCCAGCCGCCGCCGTCCCACGGCACCTGCACGCGCAGCACCGTGCCGTCCTGCAGGGCCGCGAGTTCCAGGTCGTCGATGCGTACGCGGATCCGGCCATCGGTGAAGCGAACTTTCATGGGCGCAGAATACGGGCATGGACATCCTGATCCTGGGCGGGACACAGTTCGTCGGGCGGCACATCGTGGAGGCCTGTCTGACAGCGGGACATAACGTGAGCATCCTGACCAGGGGAAGATCTCACGACGACCTGCCCACCGCCGTCGAGCGGCTGCGCGGCGACCGGGCCAAGGCAGACGGCCTGGACGCCCTGCACGGCCGTTCCTGGGACGCCTGTGTGGACGTGAGCGGCTACGTCCCCCAGGCGGTGCGGGCCAGCGCCGAACTGCTGCACGACCGTGTGCAGAGGTACGTGTTCATCAGTACGGCCAGCGTGTATGCCGAACCCGAACGCCACCCGGTGCGCGAGGACGATCCGCTGCTGCCCCCGGCGGCCGAGGATGTCACCCAGGTCACGGGCGAGACCTACGGACCGCTGAAGGTCGCGTGCGAGGCGATCGTGCAGGACGTGTTCGGTGAGCGGGCCACCCTCCTGCGCCCGCAGATCGTGGCGGGGCCCCACGACCACACGGCGCGGTATCCCTACTGGGTGGATCGGGCCGCGCGGGGTGGCCGTGTGCTGGCCCCCGGCGACGGCACGGATCACGTCCAGGTCATCGATGGCCGCGATCTGGCCCGCTTCACGGTGGGGGTCGTGGAGAACCGCATCGGTGGCGTCTTCAACCTCGCGGGGCCGCGTCTGAGCTGGGCCGCATTCATGGACGTGCTCGGCATCGCTGAGCCAGTGTGGGTGCCGCGCCACGACCTCGACACCCATGACCTGGGCTTCCGCGAGCTGCCCCTGTACATCCCGGAGCACGACGCGCAGGGCGGCCTGATGGACATCGCGAATGACCGTGCCCGGCGCGCCGGCCTGACGCTGACCGATCCGGCCGTCACCGCGCGGGACACCCGGGCCTGGAGCGCAGGCGCTGGTCTGACCTATGCCCTGACTCCCCAACGGGAAGGAGAGATCCTGACAGCCGTCCAGCACTGAACGTCCCGCGGCGCCTTCTCTCTCCCGGAGTGGAGAGAGGGGGGTGGTATGCTACGCGCGCACAGAAACAGGTCAGCAGGCCGGAAGGGAGGTGCGCGTTATCTCGCAGGGCGAAATCTGGGCGGACGTGCTGGGGTACGTCCGCAGGAACATTTCAGAAGTCGAGTACCACACGTGGTTCGCGCCGGTGAAGAACCTGGGCGTGCAGGAGGGGTCGCTGGTGCTGGGCGTGCGCAACTCCTTCGCGCAGGAGTGGTTCCGCAAGCACTACCTGGAGCTGCTGGAGGACGCGCTGCGGTCTCTGGGCGCGGAGCACCCGCAGGTCAGTTTCCAGGTGCTGCCTGCGCAGCAGGAGGCCATGCTGCTGCCCAGCGATCCGCCCCCGCCCCCACCGGGCCGCACCCAGTCGGAGCGCTCGCAGGCCGCGCCCCCCGCCGACAACCGCAAGAGCCTCAATCCGAAATACACCTTCGAGAATTTCGTGGTGGGACCGAACAACAACCTGGCGCACGCGGCGGCCCTGGCGGTCGCGGAGTCGCCGGGCAAGGCCTACAATCCGCTCTTCATCTACGGGGACGTCGGCCTGGGCAAGACCCACCTGATGCACGCGGTCGGGCACTACATGGCCGAGCGCTTCCCCGAGAAACGCATCGAGTATGTATCGACCGAGTCCTTTACCAACGACCTGATCAACGCGATCCGCGACGACAAGATGACGCAGTTCAGGAACCGCTACCGCTCGGTGGACCTGCTGCTCGTCGACGACATCCAGTTCCTGGCCGGCAAGGAGCGCACGCAGGAGGAGTTCTTCCACACCTTCAACGCGCTCTACGAGAACCACAAGCAGATCATCCTCAGTTCCGACCGGCCGCCCAAGGACATCCAGACGCTGGAATCCCGCCTGCGCAGCCGCTTCGAGTGGGGCCTGATCACGGACATCCAGTCGCCGGAATTCGAGACGCGCGTGGCGATCCTCAAGATGAATGCCGAGCACAACCGCATCGACATCCCGCAGGAGGTGCTGGAGCTGATCGCGCGGCAGGTCACGGCCAACATCCGCGAGCTGGAGGGCGCCCTGATGCGCGTGGTGGCCTTCGCCAGCCTGAACAACGTGCCGTTCTCCCGCGCCGTGGCGGCCAAGGCCCTCAGCAACGTCTTCGCGCCGCAGGAAGTGAAGGTCGAGATGATCGACGTGCTGCGGCAGGTGGCGTCGCACTACAACATGCCGCCGGACGTGATCCGGGGCTCCGGCCGCGTGCGCGAGGTCGTCGTGCCGCGTCAGGTCGCGCAGTACCTGATCCGCGAACTGACCGACCATTCGCTCCCCGAGATCGGCCAGTTCTTCGGCCGGGATCACTCCACTGTCATGCACGCGATCAGCAAGGTCACCGAGGCGCTGGGCAAGGACGTGGAACTGACGGGCGCGGTGAACACCCTGCGGCGCAAGATGCAGGGCCTGGAAGATGAGGGTCTGGACACATAATGGGTGCACTTTATTCTTTTTCTTACGGAATAAGTTCCAGAACGCGTTCCAAAAGCGTGTGCGCAGTTTCACAAGCTGTGGATAACCCTGTGGATAAGCTGTGGATAACCCCGATTTTTCTGTGGACAACTGTGTGGATAACCCACCCCCCTGCGACCCCTGTGGATAACCAGCGTTTTTATCCACAGCTTATCCACAGCTTTCACCGACTTATCCACAATTTCGTCCACAGGCCAGACCTGCGCTGGGCGCGGCTCTAGGCCACTTTTCCACAGTTTCCACAGGCCCTATTACTACTACTACTATCTTTTTTAAGTCTAAGAACAGATAAAAGATAGGGATCCGGACAGTGAGGCGAGGTATGAAAGCGAACGTCACCAAGAAAACCCTGAGCGAGGGGCTCGGTCTGCTGGAACGGGTCATCCCCAGCCGCAGCAGCAACCCCCTGCTGACCGCCCTGAAGGTCGAGGCCACCGAGGCGGGGCTCACCCTGAGCGGCACGAACCTGGAGATCGACCTGTCGTGCTTCGTTCCGGCCGAGGTGCAGAGCCCGCAGGACTTCGTGGTGCCGGCCCACCTGTTCTCGCAGATCGTCCGCAATCTGGGCGGAGAACTCGTCGAACTTGAGATCAACGGCAGTGAACTCGCGGTGCGCTCCGGCGGCTCGGATTTCAAACTCCAGACCGGCGACCTGACCGCATACCCGCCGCTGAGCTTCCCCACCCACGCCGACGTCAGCCTGAACGCCGAGGAACTCGCCCGCGCATTTTCCAGCGTCCGCTACGCCGCCAGCAACGAGGCCTTCCAGGCGGTCTTCCGGGGCATCAAACTCGAACACCGCCAGGGCGGGGCCCGCGTGGTGGCCTCGGACGGCTACCGCGTGGCAATCCGGGATTTTCCCGCCGACGGTGACGGCCGCAACCTGATCATCCCGGCCCGTTCGGTCGATGAACTCATCCGGGTGCTTAAGGACGGCGAGGCCCGCTTCACCTATGGCGACGGCCTGCTGAGCGTCACCACGGACCGCGTCCGCATGAACCTGAAACTGCTTGATGGTGACTTCCCCGACTACGAACGCGTGATTCCCAAGGAGATCAAGCTGCAGGTCACGTTGCCGGCCACGGCCCTGAAGGAAGCCGTGAACCGCGTGGCCGTGCTGGCCGACAAGAACGCCAACAACCGTGTGGAATTCCTGGTGTCCGAGGGCAAGCTGCGGCTCGCCGCCGAGGGCGATTACGGCCGGGCTCAGGACACGCTGGACGTCACACAGGGCGGTGTGGAGCCCGCCATGAGCCTCGCGTTCAATGCCCGCCACGTGCTCGATGCCCTGGGGCCGATCGACGGTGAGGCCGAACTGCTGTTCTCCGGCTCCACAAGCCCCGCCATCTTCCGCGCCAGCGGTGGGGGCGGGTACATGGCCGTCATGGTCACGCTGCGCGTCTGAGGGGCCAGCCAGCGCCCGCACGGGCCAGCCGTGCCTGGACTCTGCACGTCCGTCACGACCACGCCTGCGCCACGGCCGGGACGCCCGGCGGCACAGCGGCGAAAGTTATCCACAGTTTTCGTACCTGTGGATAAAAAATGGGGATAACTTTCGATTCAGCCGGAATTTATGTGCGCCTCATCCGACTTAGACCGGCCGGGTCCGCTGCTGACGTCTGGCGCTTATAGTGTCAGAGATACACCTACTCGCTCCACCCGGCAGGCTCTGAGGGCGCGGGGTAGATACCCGGAGGTACACCATGAACATCGACAAAGTCATCGCCCGTGAAGTGCTGGACTCGCGTGGGAATCCGACCGTGGAAGCGGAAGTCCACCTCGACAGCGGTGCCATGGGCCGCGCCATCGTGCCCTCAGGGGCCAGCACCGGCACCCACGAGGCACTGGAGCTCCGCGACGGGGACAAGAACCGCTACCTGGGCAAGGGCGTGCAGCAGGCCGTGGCGAACGTGAACGACGTGCTGGGGAAGGCCATCGTGGGCCTGGACGCCAGCAACCAGTCAGGGATCGACGCCGCGCTGATGGATACGGACGGCACGCCCAACAAGGGCAAGCTGGGCGGCAACGCCATCCTGGCCGTGAGCCTGGCGACCGCCCGCGCCGCCGCCGACGAGCTGGGCACTCCGCTGTACCGGTACCTGGGTGGCAGCAACGCCAAGACCCTGCCGGTTCCGATGATGAATGTCATCAATGGCGGTGCACACGCCGACAACAGCGTGGACTTCCAGGAGTTCATGGTCATGCCCGTCGGTGCGCCCACCTTCCGCGAGGCCCTGCGCTACGGCGCGGAAGTGTTCCACACGCTCAAGAAGGTGCTGTCTGCCAAGGGCTACAACACCAACGTCGGCGACGAGGGCGGCTTCGCTCCGGATCTCAAGAGCAACGAGGAGGCGCTGAGCGTCCTGCTGGAAGCGATCGAGAAGGCCGGCTACGAGCCCGGCAAGGACATCGCCATCGCGCTCGACCCGGCCGTGACCGAGCTGTACAAGGACGGACACTACCACCTGGAATCCGAGGGCCGCGTTCTGAGCACCGGCGAGATGGTGGACTTCTGGGCCGACTGGGCCAGCCGCTACCCGATCGTGAGCATCGAGGACGGCCTGGCCGAGGACGACTGGGACGGCTGGGCGGCCCTGACCGCCAAGATCGGTGACCGCGTGCAACTCGTCGGGGACGACCTGTTCGTCACGAATCCCGAGCGGCTGCAGCGCGGCATCGACAGCAAGGTCGGCAACGCGATCCTGGTGAAAGTCAACCAGATCGGGTCGCTGACCGAGAGCATGGACGCCATCGAACTCGCCAAGCGTCACCACTACGGCACGATCATCTCGCACCGCAGCGGCGAGTCCGAGGATGCCTTCATCGCCGACCTGGCCGTCGCCACCAATGCCGGGCAGATCAAGACGGGCAGCGCCAGCCGCTCCGACCGGATCGCCAAGTACAACCAGCTGCTGCGTATCGAGCACGCGCTGGGCGACCGGGCCGTGTACCCGGGCCGCAAGGCCCTGAGGTGACGTGCTGAGCTCTGGGCTCCGGACGGCGAGCAGCACCGCCGTCAGAGCCCTGGGCTCACCGCTCATCGCCCCGCTGGAATTGCTTCCACCCCCCTCCACTGGAGTCCCCACGACATGAAACACTTCGACCGCGCCACCAAGATCGTCGCCACCATCGGCCCCGCCAGCCGCAGCCCCGAAGTGCTGGGCCGCATGCTGGACGCCGGACTGAACGTCGTCCGGATGAATTTCAGCCACGGCAACCCCGAGGATCACCGCCAGACCTACAACATGGTGCGTGAACTCGCCGCCCAGCGCGGCAGCGTGATCGGGATCCTCCAGGATCTCCAGGGGCCGAAGATCCGGGTGGGCCGCTTCGCCGAGGGCAGCGTGACGCTGGCACCCGGCGACCGCTTCATCATCACCATGGACGACATCGAGGGCACTGCCGAGCGCGTCAGCTCGACGTACAAGGGGCTCGCGCAGGACGTGCACCCCGGCATGGCCCTGCTGCTCGACGACGGCAACATGGCCCTGACCGTCGAGGGCGTGCGCGGCAACGACGTGACCACCCGGGTGGTCATCGGCGGCGTCCTGAAGAACAACAAGGGCATCAACGTCCCCGAGGCCGACCTGAGCGTGCCTGCCCTGTCCGACAAGGACGTGCAGGACATGGAATTCGGCGCGGAATTGGGCGTGGACTGGGTGGCGCTCTCGTTCGTCCGCTCCCGCGACGACCTGTTGCTGGCCCGCCACTACCTGTCGCGCTTCGGCAGCCGCGCCAAGCTGATGGCCAAGATCGAGAAGCCGCAGGCCGTCGACCGCTTCGAGGACATCCTGAAGGAGGTGGACGGCATCATGGTCGCGCGTGGCGACCTGGGCGTCGAGATGCGGGCCGAGCAGGTGCCCACCATCCAGAAGCGCATCATCCGCATGTGCCGTGAGGTGGGCAAGCCCGTGATCACGGCCACGCAGATGCTGGAGAGCATGATCAGCCTGCCGCGTCCCACCCGCGCCGAGGCGTCGGACGTGGCCAATGCCATCTACGACGGCACGGACGCCGTGATGCTGTCGGCCGAATCGGCGGCTGGCCTGTACCCGGTCGAGTCGGTCGCCATGATGGACCGCATCGCCCGCGAGGCCGAGGCCAGTGAGCATTACCACCTGATGCAGCAGCAGATGGTGATCGACACCGAACTCGCTCAGGACTCCATCGCCTTCGCCGCGTGCTCGATCGGCGAGAAGCTCGAGGCCCCGGCCATCGTGACCTTCACCAGCACCGGTGGAGCCGCGACCCGCATCGCCAAGTACCGGCCGTCCATGGCGGTGCTGGCCCTCACGCCCAACGAGATCACGCGCAACCAGCTTGCGCTGTCGTGGGGCGTCCAGCCCATGCTCAGCGAGGATCCGCGCGATACGGACGACATGGTGCGTATCGCCAACGAGGAACTCCGCAAGTCGGGCTTCGCGGATGTGGGCGACCGCTACGTGATCACGGCAGGGGTGCCCTTCGGCGTGCGCGGCACCACGAACATGCTGCGCGTGGAACGGCTGCGCGACAACGACCCGACCGGCCGCCGCTGACCCGCAGCGTCCGTCGCCCCTGGTGGAGCCGATGCTCTTCCAGGGGCGACCGATTGCTGGATTCCCCATAGTCAGGGTGCCGTCGGCGCCGCGGGAACTCCGTCCTCCATGTCATGGTCAGGTCAGTCTTTTTATCCACAGGGACGTGAACTTTCCACATCCGGCCTGTGGATAACTTCCTGGGACGGTTCCGCGGAAATGCTGTGCTGGACTGTGCACAGCTGGCCTGCGGTTATCCACAGGGGCCTGTGCATAACTCCGGAACGGCGTGTGCCGGGCGCTGACATCCGGGTGCCCGACGAGGGGTTGTGAACGTCATTCCTGGAACATCAGTCTGACGGATTTCCTGTGCTAGCCCCCCAGAACCACGCGGGCAAAACGGTCCTTGCCCTTCTGGATGACCACGCCTCCGTCCCGCGTCAGCTCATCGCGCGACACGCTGCCCTGCGGGTCGGTGTAGGTCTCGCCGCCCAGTTTCAGGCCCCGGTTCTGGATCAGCTTGCGGGCGGCACCGTTGCTGGGTTCCAGACCAGCCAGCACGACCAGTTTCGCCATGCTGATGCGCCCGGTGTCCATGCTGTTGTCCAGTTCTGCCGCCGGCACGGTCACGGTGGGGATGTTCTCGGGGATGCCGCCCCTGGCCACGGATCGGAACCGTTCCTCGGCGGCGTCCAGATCCGCTCCGGGGTGCAGGGCCGCCACGACCTCGCGGGCGAGCTCGCGGTGTGCGGCGACCGGATGCCCGGCCAGCAGTTCCTCGATGCGGGCGCGCGGCAGGTCGGTCAGCAGCGTGAAGTAGTTGTCCAGCAGGGGATCGGGCACCTTCATCAGTCCGGCGAACATGGCGTGCGGCGCGTCCGTCAGGCCGATGTAGTTGTCGAGGCTCTTGGACATCTTCTCGGTGCCGTCCAGGCCGACCAGCAGCGGCAGGGTCATGACCACCTGTGGCTCCTGGCCGTAGTCGCGCTGCAGGGCGCGGCCTACCAGGTTGTTGAACAGCTGGTCGGTGCCGCCCAGTTCCACGTCGGCCTCCAGCGCCACCGAGTCGTAGCCCTGCGTCAGCGGGTACAGCAGCTCGTGCACGGCGATGGGCACGCCGCCCTCGAAGCGCTTGCGGAAGTCGTCGCGTTCCATGATGCGCGCGACCGTGTAGCGGCTCGCGAGCCGGATCACGTCGGCGTAGCCCATGGGTTCCAGCCACTCGCCGTTGTAGCGGATCTCCAGCACCTCGGGTTCCTGGCGCAGGATCAGGCGGCACTGCTCCAGGTAGCTCCTGGCGTTCTCGCGCGTCTGCTCCAGCGTGAGCGGCGGGCGGGTCTTGGACTTGCCGCTCGGGTCGCCGATCATCGCGGTGAAATCACCGATCAGCATGATGACCTTGTGGCCCAGATCCTGGAACTGCCGCAGCTTGCGCAGGGGCACGGCGTGGCCTAGGTGCAGGTCGGGGCGGGTGGGGTCGGCCCCCAGTTTCACGCGCAGCGGCTGGCCCTTCCCCAGCTTGCGGCGCAGGTCGTCCTCGCTGACCAGATCTACCACGCCGCGCTTCAGGATCTCAATCTGCTCGTCCACCGGCACAGTCCAACGGATGTCACTCATGTCTCACTCCACAGAACAGAGCGGCGCACTCGGTCAGGGCCGGTGCGCCGCTCGGGGTTGGATTTCAGGTCACGACAGACGTTCCCCCCCTAGCGGCGGGGTCGATATGCACGTCGGGTCGGACGCCTCATGCCCCCAGGCTACCACGCCCCCACGGCTGGGCGGTCGGCGCGGCGGTGTCTGCGGCCCGGCCCCGTGGCGGGTGCTCTGGGTCACAGCGGTGTTCAGTTCCACCCCGGGGCTGAACAGCTGCCCCAGGGCTCCACGGAGGCCGCGGTCATGTCAGGGACTCGCTTCGCTCGGTTCAGAGGGATCCGGGGCGACCCTCAAGACCTCTGAACTCTGCTGTCAGTCCTGCCCTTCCGCGTACTCGCGGTCGAGGCGCTGGTAGACCTCCTCGTCGTTGTCGGGGCGGGGCGCGACCTCGTCCAGCGCGTCGCCGTAGCGGCCGCTGATGTCGATGGCCGGATCGCGCAGGCCGCGCCGGGCCGCCTCCGCGTCGCCAAGCCGCTGGGCGAGCGCGGCGGCGTGGTCGTCGAAGGTCACGTCGTCCAAGCCCGACGCGAGCAGGGCCCGCACGGTGTCCTCGGGCGCGAAGGTGACGTGCAGGATGTCGCGGTGCGCGGTCGGCTCGACGCGGTACGTGACGTTGGCGCTCAGCTGTTCGGTCAGGGTGGTCATGGGGAGCCTCCGGGGGGTGGGGGACTGGGCCGGGCCGGCCACCCCAGCCTTCCACCGGCACCCGTCCAGCGTGCCCGGTTCGGGTTGGGCGACGGTTAACCGCCCGCCGGTGCCCGGTGGCGTCCGGATGAACAGCCCGCCCCCCGCCCGCTAGCATGCGCGGGTGAAGACCATGCAGGAACTGCGCTCGACCTTTCCCCGCGCCGGCCGGGTGGACTGGATCGGGCTGCGCACCGCCCGCCGCGCCCCGGTGCAGGCCGTGGACGCCGTGGAGGTGCACCCCCTGGTCGGCCTCGTCGGCGACCACGGCAAGACCGTCCCACCCCGCCTGAAGGCCCTGACCGGCCAGCCGGGCGAGGTCGACCACGAGGTTCACGCGCCCCCGGTGCCCGGTGGCCGCGGCAAGCGGCAGGTCACCCTGATCCAGGCCGAGCACCTGCCGGTCATCGCCGCGCTGGCCGGCCTGGACGCCGTGACGCCCGAGGCGCTGCGCCGCAACATCGTCGTGAGCGGCGTGCCGCTCCTGGCCCTCAAGGACCGCCGTTTCCGCGTGGGCGACGTGGTGCTGGAGGGCACCGGCGAGTGCCACCCGTGCTCGCGCATGGAGGAGGCCTTCGGCGAGGGCGGCTACAACGCCGTGCGCGGCCACGGCGGCCTGACCGCCCGCGTGATCAGCGGCGGCACCGTCCGCGTGGGCGACGCCCTGGTGCCCCTGGACTGAACGTGGAGGGCGAGGGGCTGGGGTGAGGGCGCTCGCCCCGCTATGCTGGCCGGCATGGCCCGCGACCCCGCTCCCACGTCCGCCCTGGGCCGCACCCGCTCGCTCACGCTGTCCGGGGCCTTCGGCTTCACGCGCCTGATCGTGGAGCTCGGCGTGCTGAGCTCCTTCGCGTTCAGCCTCGCGCTGTTCATCGCCGCGATCGCGCAGGCGTACGTGACCATCCGCGCGGCGCTCGGCCGGCTGGGCGAGGCCGAGACCACCAAGACCCTGATCATCGCGGCGGTCGAGCAGGCCGACACCCTTCTGATCGGCATGGCGCTGCTGATCATCTCCTTCGGCCTCCAGGCGCTGTTCGTGGGCCGCGTGCGGAACGTGCCGCCGTGGCTGCACATCGAGTCCTTCGACGACCTCAAGCAGAAGCTGATCGGCATCGTGATCGTGGCGCTCGCCGTGAACTTCTTCAGCGTGGCGCTGGAGTGGAAGGGCGGGTCGGACGTGCTCGTGTACGGCGCGGCGATCGCCGCCGTGATCCTCGCGGTGGGCACCTTCTCGGTGATCCTCAGCCGCCAGGGGGCCGCGCGCGACGACACGCACCGCCTCCCGCCGCCCGATGCCCACCCTTGACGCCCGCCTGGAGGCCGCCCTCCACCTCATCCGCGCGGACGTGCACGCCGACATCGGCAGTGACCACGCGGCCCTGCCCGTGGAACTCGTCCGGCGCGGGCACGCGCGGCGGGCCGTGGTCGTGGAGCTCACGCCCGGCCCGCTGGCCGTCGCGCGGGGAGCGGTCGCCCGCGCCGGCCTAACCGACCGGATCGACGTACGCGCCGGCGACGGGTTCGCGCCCCTGGCCCCCGGCGAGGCGGACAGCGCGAGCATGACCGGCATGGGCGCGCGCACCATCCTGGGCATCCTGGCCCGGGCGGGGGAGACCGCGCCGCACGCGCTGGTGCTCCAGCCGAACGACGCGCCGGGCCTGCTGCGCGCGTGGGCGCTGGCGCACGGCCACCACCTCGTCGCGGAACGCCTCGCGGCGGGCTTCTGGACGTACCCCGTACTGCGCTTCGAGCGCTGTCCCGGCCCCGACCCGGCCTACGCCGGCCTGTCCCGGGCGGCAGCCGTGAAGTACGGCCCCCACCTGCTGCGCGCCGCCGACCCCCTGCTGCTCGCGCAGGTGCGCGCGGACGTGGCTCGCCTGACGCCCCTGGCCCGCCCCGGCCGCCCGGCCCAGGACGAACTGGTCGCCGCGCACGACGCCCTGGAGTGGTGCTCCAATCACAGGCAATAAAAAAGCCGCCCTCTTCGGCGGTGATAGGGAAAATATAGCGCGGTATGCAGCTGGTGTCAAACCCATGCGCCGGTCGAAAAAAACGGCGTTCTGGACAACTGTCGTGCCGACACCGGGGCAATGGTGGTGCATAGGCCGAGGCTGCGTGGCCGGGTCGGCCACAGGCAATAAAAAAGCCGCCTTCTTCGGCGGTGATAGAAAAAGAATAGCGCGGTATGCAGGCGGTGTCAAACCCATGCGAGCCGCGAGAGAACGGCCGTGCTGGACGAGCGTTTCAGAGTGCGCGTCTCGTGTGCTGTGCATAGCCCGATATTGGCGGGCCGCCCCGAACCGATCACGGGCACAAAAAAAGCCGCCCTCTCAGGCGGTGATAAGCAAAAGATAGCGCGGTATGCAGGGCGTGTCAACTCCATCCGGCGCGTCCGGAAAGCGCCTCGCTGGACGGTCTTTCCAGCGTCTGGTGCTGGCACGCATTGCATAGGAAGGGGGCGGCCCGGTCGCCCGTGGCCGCCCCTCACCGCGCCGCCGGCTTCCTAGCGGGCGACCTCGACGGCGCGGCTCTCACGCACGACGGTGACCTGCACCTGCCCCGGGTACTCCATGTCCTGCTCGACCCGCCCGGCGATCTCGCGGGCGAGCAGGGTCGCCTGGGCGTCCGTGACCTTCTCCGGTTGCACGATCACGCGCACCTCGCGGCCCGCCTGGATGGCGTAGGCCTGCTGCACGCCGGGGAACGACACGGCGATCTGCTCGAGCTGCTCCAGCCGGCGCACGTAGGATTCCAGCTCCTCGCGCCGGGCACCAGGCCGGGCCGCACTGATCGCGTCGGCGGCGGCCACCAGCACCGAGTACAGCGTCTCGCCGTTCTCCGGGTCGTGGTGGTGGGCAATGGCGTCGATGACCTCCTGGGGCTCACCGAAGCGTTTGGCGAGGTTGATCCCGATCTCGACGTGCGTGCCGTCGATCTCACGGTCGATGCTCTTGCCCACGTCGTGCATCAGGCCGGCGCGGCGGGCCATGCTGGCGTCCAGACCCAGCTCGTCGGCCATGATCCCGGTCAGGTGAGCGACCTGAATGCTGTGTTTCAGGACGTTCTGCCCGTAGCTGGTGCGGAAGTACATGCGGCCCAGCAGCTGCACCAGCCCCGGCTTCACGCCCACCACCCCGGCCTCGATCCCGGCCTCCTCGCCCTGGGCGTGGATGAAGACCTTCATCTCCTCCTGCGCCTTGTGCACCATCTCCTCGATACGGGTGGGGTGAATCCGGCCGTCGGCGACCAGAGCGTCCAGCACGTGCTTGGCGACCTCGCGGCGCACCGGGTTGAAGCTCGACAGGATCACCGCCTCCGGCGTGTCGTCGATGATCAGGTCGACCCCCGTCAGGGCCTCGAAGGCGCGGATGTTGCGGCCCTCGCGGCCGATCAGGCGGCCCTTCATGGCGTCGTTCGGGATCGGCACCACCGAAACGCTCAGCGCAGCGCTCGTCTCCGAGGCGCTGCGCTGGATGGCTTGCGCGATCACATGCCGCGCCGAGCGCTTTGCGTCCGCTGTGGCCCGCTCGTGCATGGCCTTCACGCGGATGGCCTTTTCCTCTTCCAGTTCCGCGTCCAGTCTGGACATGATCTCGTCGCGGGCGGCCTCGGGCGACAGGTTGGCAACCTCATAGAGCTTGAGGTCGATCTGCTTGCCGCGCCCCTCGAGTTCCGCCTCGTGCTCGCCCAGCGTGCGGGCGCGCTCCTCCAGGCGTTCTTCCAGCGCATCGAGTTTTTCGCCGCGCGCGTCGAGCTGCTCGGCGCGGCGGTTGAGGCGTTCGATCTCGCGCTTGAGCTCCTCGCGCTCGCGCCGCGTCTCCTGCCGGTCGCCCGCCAGCGCCTCGCGGTCGCGGGCCATGTCCTGCTTGGCCTGCGACCGCTCGGCCTCCACCTGTGCCCGCAGGGTGGTGAGCTGCTCGCGCTGGGCGTCGAGTTGCGGTCCCAGCGCCGTGAGTTGTGCCTCGCGTTCTCCTGCTTCCTGAATCCGCCGTGTGGCGTCCTGTCTGGCCTGGTCGGCCTGTTCCCGCACCTGCCGCGCCTCCGCCTCCGCTGCTGCCCGGATGCGTTCCGCTTCCGCACGGGCTTCCCGTTGCAGGCGGTCATCGAGTTCGGCCCGCTGACGCAGCCCTCGCCCCTGACCACCCAGGAACCCCCCGACCAATCCGACCAGGAGCGCCACAATGACCCAGATGGTCGTCATGCTGCCTCCTCCTCGGTTCTTCATGAGCACGGCCGTGACCGGACATGCCCGACTCTTAAATAGGGTTGACACGGACGTCACAAGGAACAGGACGTCCAAGCGCAGTGTAGCCCCAAAGGTGTGAAAGGGCGTTCAGGAAGGTGGCACGGCCAGGGTGTTCAGTGGCCGCTGCTCCGGCACGGCAGACCACAGGCCCGGCACCATGTGGGAGACCGGGCCTGGATGGGCGGTGATCACGCTATTTGAGCCAGGTTCCAAAGTAGGTCAGCATGTCCTGACGTGCTCCCCGGCTGGCCGGCGTGTCGGCGATCAAGCTGTTGCTGAGCAGGAACCCGTGCGGCTCGCCCTGATACACGCTGAGCTTGAAGTTCTTCCCAGCCGCGTCCAGCTTCTGCGCGTAACTGTAGATCCCGGCGATCGGGCTGGGAACGTCCTTCGTGCCGTGCAGGATCAGCATGGGCGTACTCAGGTCACCGATCAGCGCCGCCGGGGCCTGGGGCTTGGCCGCCGTACCGCCCTGATCCGGGAAGCCGTACCACGCCACGCCCGCCTTGAACTGCTTCATCTGCGGCAGCAGCAACATGGTGTAGCGCCCGCCTGCACAGAAGCCGGTCAGGCCCACCGCGTTCATGTTCACGTCCTTCCTGGCCGCCAGGAACTTCAGGCCGTCCTCGACCAGCGCCTTGACCGTGGCGTCGCTGGGCTCCTTCTCGAAGGTCTGCCAGCCCAGCGCCAGCGTCACGTAGCCGGCTCCCGCCATCTCGTCCACCAGATCCTTGTAGCCCTGCTCCAGCCCGTTGAACGAGTGGATCAGGATCACGGCCGGTTTGGGCGTCGCGCTCGCCGGCGCGGACAGGTAGCTCCTGTAGTCCTTACCGAAGCTGGTGACGGTCACGTCCCCACCCTTGACCGCCTGGCCCAGCGCGAGAGACGACAGAACGAACGCGGACAGAGACAGCGTGTGCTTGAGCATGGATTGATCCTCCACGTTCAACCGTAACGGCTGCCGCGGCATCGGTGGTGTGCCCTGCGACAAGGCCCTTCACGCGGATGAGGGGAGGAAAGGCATCCGAGCGACGGGCCGTGCCAGGATAGAAGCATGCAAGCGGACGGGGGCGGACATCCGGAGGAGACGCTCTCCGCCAATGCACAGCGGAAGGGCGACATCGTTCTGAAAAAAGCCGGGGCGTGGTCTGACGCCGTCATAGCCCTCCTCAGACATCTGGAGAGGGTCGGCTTTGGTGGAGCGCCTCGTGTGCTGGGCGATGGCTACGCACCAGACGGCCGCATGACGCTGACGTACGTCCCAGGTGAAAGCGCTCATCCTGGAGCGTGGCCGGAAGGCACGGTGGAGAGGATCGGCGAATTGTTGCGCGGGCTTCATGACGCCACGGCAGGGTTTGTTCCTGATCCGAAGCTCGAATGGTGGCCCACCTGGATGAGGGAAGTCGGCGACGATGATCTGGTCATCGGACACGGTGACGCCTCGCCATGGAACATCGTCGGTCTGGAGATGAGACCCTCCGCCCTGATCGACTGGGACTTTGCCGGGCCGGTAAGTCGCCTGACTGAACTCGCCTATGCGGTCTGGCTCAACGCCCAGCTACACGATGACGACATCGCGCAACGCCAGCATCTGCCGGAGGCAGTGGTTCGGGCGGGGCAGGCGCATCAGATCATGGATGGGTACCGGCTTCCAACCAGCCAACGTGCAGCTCTCGTTGACCGGATGATTGAAGTTGCTGTGCAGAGTGCGCGGCACGAAGCGATTTCTGGTGGAGTCACACCGGACAGCACCTCGGCAGTGGCGGCAGACGGGTATCCCACGCTCTGGGCGATCACCTGGCGGACGCGCAGCGCCGCGTGGATGCTCCGTAACCGGCGACTGCTGATTCAGGGACGCTGAGTTTCAGACCGTGCGGTACTCGAACCGGCCCAATTCAGAGATGTAAAAACCCCCACCACTCGGGCGGGGGCTTTCCTCTTCGTTCTCGCCTTACTTGGTGGCGTGGACGACGAGCTTCATGGGGATGGTGACTTCGGGATGGGCGCGGTACGCGATGTCGTACTCGCCGATTTCCTTGACGGTCTTCGGCATGTCGATCTTGCGCTTGTCCACGTCGAAGCCCAGCTTGTCGAGCGCTCCGGCGACGTCGGCATGCGTGACGGCCCCGTAGATCTTGCCTTCACCGGCGCGGACGCTGAGTTCCACGGCGACGCCGTTCAGGCGGCTGGCCAGATCCTCGGCCGTCTTCTTCTCGGCGGCCTGGATCTTCTGGCGCGAACGGATCCGCGCCTCGAGGCTCTTCATGTTGCTGCTGGTGGCAGGCGCGGCGATGCCCTGGGGGATCAGCCAGTTGCGGGCGTAGCCGTTCTTGACCTCGACCACGTCGCCGGTCTTGCCCAGCTTGCCGGGTTCCAGAAGGATGACTTGCATGTCAGCGCTCCTTACTTCCGAACCAGTTTCTCGGTGTAGGGCAGCAGGGCCAGCTGGCGCGCGATCTTGATCGTCTGCGCGATGCGGCGCTGGTGCTTGGCCGAGAGGCCGGTGCGGCGGCGGGGGAGAATCTTGCCCGTGTCGCTGACAAAGCGGCGGAGCATCTTCACATCTTTGTAGTCGGTGATTTCCAGTTCCCCGATGGAGAACGGATCGACCTTGGGCTTGCGGGGGCGCTTGGGGCCCTTGCCGCGCGGCTTGCGGTCGCTGTTGTCGCGTTGCGTCATGTGATGTCCTCGGCGCTTTCGCGCCTCGGGTCTGAGATCTGAGAGCCAGATGGTCTGAGGAAGCGGTATACCCACTTCTCGGACGTTCAGACTCTTAGACCTTCAGACCGCGTGCCTGCCCTTAAAACGGCAGGTCTTCTTCCTCGGGTGGGAAGTCATCGAGACCCTGATCAATATCCAAGCCGCCCGAACGGTTCCCCCCAGCGGTGGCGGTCGCCCTGGCCGGCTGTGCACGGGTGGCCTGGGGGCGCGCGGCGCTGCTCGCGGTCTGCGTGCGAGGCGTCGCGGGGGAGGCAGCGTAGCCGGATTGTCCGGCGGCGGCGCCTCGGGACAGGGCTTCGACCCTCGTCGCTTCTACTTTGGTGCTGTTGCGCTTGTTGCCGTCCTTGTCTGTCCATGCCTCGTTGACCAGTCGGCCCTGAATGACGACGGGGTCGCCTTTCTTCAGATCCTTCATGGACTCGGCCAGCTCGCGCCACAGCGTCGCGTCGATCCAGTGGGTCTTCTCCTGCTTCTGCCCCTGACGATCCGTCCAGCTCTCATTCACGGCCAGGCCGAGTCCGAGCACGGCGTCGCCGGCGGGGGTGTAGCGCAGATCCGGATCACGGACGACGTTGCCGATGAGCACGACCTCGTTCATGCCTCTGCCCATGCGAACGCCGCCACCGGCATCCTGAACGAGTTCAGGTTCCGTACCGAGCTGTTCCATGCGTAGGGCCTTGACCTTGACCATGCTGCGTTTGCCGCCTTCAGGCGCTTCCCACTGGCTGTAGTCCAGCGTGCCTTCGACCATCACGGCGTCGCCGCCTTTCAGGTTGCGTTCGGCCTGCCATTCGGCGGGCTTCCCGAGGATCGACACGCGGTGGTACCACGGCAGTTTGCGCTCGCGGCCGTCGGTGCCGACGACGTGGTCTTCACCGGCCACGGTCGCCTCGAACACGGCAGTGCCGTTCGGGGTGTACCGCAGTTCGGGATCGCGGGCGAGGGCGCCGATCAGATAGACGTGGTTCATGCCTCTGGCCATACTGGTTGCTCCTTTGTTGCTGGCGTGGTTCCCTGGGGAACACTGACTGGGGTTGTGTGTTGCTGGCGATGCGGCCTTTGCAGGTTGACCGGACGATAACAAGGCCCGAGCATTCTGTCAATACCTAAACAGACTCAGGCCTTCTTGGTCTTCCACTCCGGGCGGTCTTTCACCACCAGGACGCGGCGGACGTGGTCGCGCAGGCGCAGGGTGGACGCGATGTCCTTCTCGGGGTTGCCAGCGGCCTTGATGGTGTACATCAGGTAGTAGCCCTCGCGATCCTTGCCCACCTGGTAGGCCAGGCGGCGGTTGCCCAGGTCGTCCAGGTTGCTCAGCTCGGCCCCGGCGTTCTTCATGGTGCTCTCGATGAAATCCTTCTCGATCTGCACCTGCTCGGCGCTCAGGTTCGGGTTGAGGATGAGATTCAGGTCGTATGTGTTCATGTGTCACCTCCAGTGCGTGCATCCGTGGCAGGGTTTGCCCTCGCCGGCGCAGCGCAATTGACAACCATACCAGAGTGCAGGGGCGCTGACCAGAGCCACGCGGCGCATCCCGTCGGAAGCGCCACCCGGTACGCTGGGGCATGACCCAAGACACCGGTGACCGCGCAGCGCAGCATCCCATCGACGGCATCCTCGACATCCTGAACGAGGCCGTCCTGGGTGGAACGCCCGGTCAGGGCACGGCCTTTCTCGACGGCACCAGGGCCGATGGAAGTGGGAACCACGGCCTGCTGGCCACGCTGGCCACTGTCGATGCGGTACAGGCCAGCCATGACGTGAACGGCACCAGCATCGCGGGTCACGCGCGGCACACGGCCTTCCACCTGGAGGTCATCGTCCGCTGGGAGCGTGACGGTGACCGCGGCCCCTTCGACTGGAAGGGCAGTTTCCTGCCCGAGCAGGTCGAGGCGGACGAATGGATCGCTGTGCAGACCCGGCTGAAGGACGCCTACGAGGCGGTCGTGGCCTTTGCCCGCAGCCGCCGCGACGCGCCGGTCGATGGTGATGTCACCGGCGGCCTGAGCGGCGCTGTCGCCCATGTGGCCTATCACCTGGGCTCAATCCGTCAGATGGTCAAGGTCGTGTCGTGACGCCGGGTCAGCACCGGTCGGGAGTCATTTCCGGCGTCTGAAGGGGTTCCACCCGCGCTTCTCGTCGTCCTTGTCGGTCTTGGGAGGGGGAGTGGTGTCGGCGGGCCGGGGAGCCGTCCGCTGGGTGCTGTGACCGTGCCGGCCGACGTTCTTCACGGGTTCGGCCGGGGGCTTGCGCGCATCGTCCTCGCCCCGCTCCTCATCGGTCTGTTCCCCCAGTGACAGGAGAATCTCCCGCCGGATCGCCTCGGCGGTCGGGCGATCTGAGGGGCGTTTGGCCAGGGCCAGTTCTGCCATTTTCGACACGCTGCGGGCCACGCCGGGATTCAGATGGCTCAATGACACCGGAAAGCGTGTCAGGTGGGCGACCATCAGTTCCTCGTAGGAGTTGCCGTTGAACGGCCGATCCCCGCTGAGGAGTTCGTACATCAGGATGCCCAGGCTGTAGACGTCGCTGGCACTGCTGCTGGTCTCGCCGTGG
>NZ_CP140098.1:782500-1025000 GCF_034440735.1 Deinococcus sp. AB2017081
GCAGGCTGCCCGCGCTGCGGCGGCACCGGCTACAAGGGCCGCATGGGCATTCACGAGCTGATGGTCATCGACGAGCCGCTGCGCGTCGCCATCGGTTCGGGCAAGAACGCCAGCGAGATCAACGACGTCGCCATCAACCAGTGCGGCATGAAGACCCTGCGCCAGGACGGCATCGCCAAGGCCCTCCAGGGCATCACCACGCTGGAAGAAGTGCTCGCCGTCACGAGCAAGTAAGCGCCCCACTCCCCACCGAGGTTCCTGCATGAACACATCCAGCGCCGACATCACCGACATCCTGCGTCTCGCCGCCGAGAAGGGCGCGTCCGACGTGATCCTGACGGTCGGACTGCCGCCGCAGTTCAAGCTGCACGGCGTCTACGATTCCCAGGGCTTCGGGGAACTGGTGGGCACCGAGACCCGCCGCCTGATGTACTCGATGATGAACGAGAAGCAGCAGCGCACCTTCGAGGAGAAGCGCGAGCTGGACTTCTCCTTCGCGCTGGGCGAGAAGGCCCGCTTCCGCGTGAACGCGTTCATGCAGCGTGGCAACGTGGGCGGCGTGCTGCGTCTGATCCCCACCAAGATCAAGAGCGCCCAGGAGATGGGCCTGCCGCAGAACGTGATCGACATCGCGGGGGCGCCGCGCGGGCTGGTGCTCGTGACCGGCCCCACCGGCTCGGGCAAGTCCACGACGCTGGCGGCCATGATCGACCACATCAACGCCAACAAGAAGATGCACATCATGACGATCGAGGATCCGATCGAGTTCATGCACACCCACAAGCAGTCGATCATCAACCAGCGCGAGGTCGGCTCCGACACCCTGGATTTCAACAACGCGCTGCGTGCGGTGCTGCGCCAGGCCCCGGACGTCATCCTGGTCGGCGAGCTCCGCGACTACGAGACCATCAAGGCCGCCGTGACCGCCGCCGAGACCGGGCACCTGGTCATGGGCACCCTGCACACGAACAGCGCCCCCGAGTCCATCGACCGAATCGTGGACGTATTCCCCGAGGAACAGCAGGAGCAGATCCGCGTGCAGCTCGCGAACAACCTCGTGGCGGTCATGACCCAGCAGCTGGTACCGAAACTTGACGGCGGCGGGCGCATCCTGGCTTACGAACTGCTGGTCGCCAACCCCGCCGTCCGCTCGCTGATCCGCGAGGGTAAGACCTACCAGATCGTGTCGGTCATGCAGACCGGCGCGCGCGAGGGCATGATCACCATGGACGCCTACCTGGCCAACCTGTACCGGCGCCGCCTGATCTCCTTCGACATCGGCGTGGAACGCGCCGTCGACCCCAAGGAGTTCGCGCGGCTGGCCAACGACCCGACCGTGGGCAGCAGCCTTCCCGCCGCTGGCCCCGCCATGGCAGGCGGACAGGCCGGCGGGTACGGGGCCAGCGCCCGCCCGGCTGAGCCGGCTCGCCCGACCACGCCGCCCTCCAGCAACTCGACGTCCTTCGGTCGCCGCTGAGCACCACAACCCGCGCCGCCCCCCAGAACCCAGGGGGCGGCGCGGTCATAGCGGCATAAAAAATCCTCTCCCGGTGGGGAGAGGGTCGGATGAGCGTTGTTACGCGCCCGGCTGGGTGGGCTTGCTGCCCTGGGCCGGCGGGATGGTCGGCTGCGCAGTGTCGGGGCGGGGCAGCAGCAGCAGGTTCAGCACCTCACCCACGCGCTCGACGGCGTGGATCTTGAGCTCGCCGCGGATCGACTCGGGCACGTCCTGCAGGTGCACCTCGTTGTCGTGCGGGAAGATGACCTCGCGGATCCCGCCCTGGTGGGCGGCCAGCAGCTTCTCCTTGAGCCCGCCGATGGGCAGGACACGGCCGCGCAGGCTGATCTCCCCGGTCATGGCGACGTCCATGCGCACCGGGCGGCCGGTGATCGCACTGATGACGGCCGTGGCGATCGTGATCCCGGCGCTGGGGCCGTCCTTGGGCGTGGCCCCGTCGGGGAAGTGGACGTGCAGATCCATGGTCTTGTGGAAGTCCGGGTCGGCCCCGTACTCGTTGGCATGGGCGCGCAGGTACGCGATGGCCGCACCGACGCTCTCCTTCATCACGTCGCCCAGGCTGCCGGTCATGACGACCTTGCCGGTGCCGGGCGTGGCGAGCGCCTCGACGAGCAGCATGGTGCCGCCCACCGACGTCCAGGCCAGCCCCTGCGCGACGCCCACCTGCGGCTCCTTCTCCATCTTGTCCGGGCGGTGCATGGGCACGCCCAGGTAGTCCGGCACCTGCGCGGCGTCGATGACCTTCACGTCCTCCCAGGGCTTCTCGAGCAGTTCACGGGCCGCCTTGCGGGCCAGCTTGCTGACCTGCCGGTCGAGGTTACGCACGCCGCTCTCCTGCGTGTACTCCTCGACGATGCGGTTCAGGGCGGCGTCCGTGATCTCCACGCGGCCGGTCAGGCCGTGGCTCTTGACCTGTCGGGGCACGCGGTAGCGCTTGGCGATCTCGACCTTCTCCACCTGCGTGTAACCGGGGATCTGGATGACCTCCATGCGGTCGAGCAGCGGCCGGGGAATGGTCTGCAGCGTGTTCGCGGTCGTGATGAACATGACCTGCGACAGGTCGTACGGCACTTCCAGGTAGTGATCCTGGAAGGTGTGGTTCTGCTCGGGGTCGAGCACTTCCAGCATGGCGCTGCTGGGGTCGCCGCGCCAGTCGCTGCTCATCTTGTCGATCTCGTCCAGCAGGATCACCGGGTTGGTCACGCCCGCGTTCTTCATGGCCTGGATGATCCGGCCGGGCATGCTGCCGATGTACGTGCGGCGGTGGCCCCGGATCTCGGCCTCGTCGCGCACGCCGCCCAGCGCCATGCGGACGAACTTGCGGTTCAGCGACCGGGCGATGCTCTTGCCCAGTGAGGTCTTGCCCACGCCGGGAGGGCCGACGAGCACCAGGATCGGGGCGCGCAGTTCGGCGTCGTCGGTGCGTTCCTCGGCGGTGCGTTCCTTGCGGGCCTCCTCGGTCTCGCCGTCCTTGTGGGTCAGCTGACGCACGGCCAGGAATTCCAGGATGCGGTCTTTCACGTCGTCCAGCGCGTAGTGGTCGTCGTTCAGGATGTCGCGCGTCCGGGCGATGTCGAGGATCTCCTCGTCACGTTTGCTCCACGGCACGTCGACCAGCCAGTCGATGTAGTTGCGCACCACGGTGCTCTCGGGGCTGCCGCCGGGCGTGCGTTCCAGGCGCTGGAGTTCCTTGAGGGCCTTCTCCTTGACGCTGTCGGGCATGCCGGCGTTCTCGATCTTCTCGCGCAGCGCCTCGACCTCGACCGGGCCGTCCTCGCCGCCGCCGAGTTCCTTGCCGATGGCCTTCATCTGCTCGCGCAGGTAGTACTCGCGCTGGTTGGCGTCCATCTGTTCCTTGACGCGTCCGGCGATCTTCTTGTCCAGATTGAAGCGCTCGGTGTCGCGCGACAGGAACTTCAGGGTGGCTTCCAGCCGGGCACGCAGCGCCACGGCCGACAGGACTTCCTGCTTCTCCTCGGGCGTCCACGTCGCGTGGTGCGTGACCTGATCGGCCAGCGTACCGGCGTCGTTCAGCGCCTTGAGGCCCTCGAGCTGGTAGTTGTCGAGGCGCAGGTTCTTGTTCTGGCGCTGATACTCCTCGAAGGCCGACTTGACCTCCTGCACCAGCACGGTCAGCTCGCGGCTGTCGTCGGCCGCCACGGTCTGGGTCTCGGCCCGCACGCGCATGTAGGCGCTGGGCACCTCGTCCGTGACCAGGGCACGCTCCTGGGCCTCGACGAGCACCTGGTAGGTGTTGTCGGGCATGCGGACGACCTGCTTGACCACGGCCAGCACACCCATCTCGTACAGCTCGGCGCGGGTGGGGTCGTCGGTGCGGGCATCGCGCTGGGTCAGCAGCAGGACGCGGCGGTCGCTGGCCTGCGCCTCGTCGACGGCACGCTTGCTCTTGGGGCGCCCGACATCGACGTTCATGGTGACACCGGGCAGGATGACGATGTTTCTCAGTGCGACGACGGGAAGTTCCCAGATCATGCTTGCTCCTTGCGGGCCGCGGCCCTTCGTGACACTCGGAATCAGGGCGCGGAAATACGAAAGTCTAACAAGGCCGGGGGAACGAACAACACCCCCGGCCACCGGGTACACCGGCAGTCTAGGGGCGGGGGGGTGAGGGTGCTGTAATCTCTGTTGCGTTTAGGCAGACTTCTTGAGTCCCTTTGACTCAAGTAACCCCAGGGGAGAGTCGATGTGCGCCGCGTCGAACCGGAGCTCCTTGAGGCCCTCCACGGGCAGCTCGAACAGCAGATCGGTCATGGCTTTTTCCAGCACGGCACGCAGGCCACGGGCTCCGGTCTTGCGCTCGCGAGCGCGGTGCGCCACGTCGCGCAGCGCTCCTTCCGTGAAGCTCAGATCAACATTCTGAAAACCGAACAGCGCCTGGTACTGCTTGATGATCGCGCCCTGCGGCTCGGTCAGGATCCGCACCAGGGCGTCCTCGTCGAGATCCTGGAGCTGCACCACCAGCGGCAGGCGGCCCACGAACTCCGGGATCAGCCCGAACTTCACGAGGTCTTCCGGCAGGAAGCGGATCTCGGTCTTCTCCTCGCCCTTGTGTTCCGCGCCGAAGCCCACGGCGCGCACGTTGGTGCGGCTGCGCGCGATGTCCGCCATGCTCTCGAAGGCCCCGCCCACGATGAACAGGATGTTCTTCGTGTTCACCTGCACCAGTTCCTGCTGTGGGTGCTTGCGCCCGCCCTGCGGCGGCACCTGCGCGACCGTGCCCTCGATGATCTTCAGCAGGGCCTGCTGCACGCCCTCGCCGGACACGTCGCGCGTGATCGAGGTGCCCTCGGACTTGCGGGCGATCTTGTCGATCTCGTCGATGTAGATGATCCCGCGCTCGGCGGCGGCCACGTCGTACTCGGCGGCCTGCAGCAGCCGGACGATTACGTTCTCGACGTCGTCGCCGACGTAGCCGGCTTCCGTCAGGGTGGTGGCGTCGGCGATGGCGAACGGCACCTCCAGCATCTCGGCCAGCGACTGCGCCAGCAGGGTCTTGCCGGTTCCGGTCGGGCCGATCAGCAGGATGTTCGACTTCTGGAGGTTCACGTCGGGGTGCGCGAGGCGCTGGTAGTGGCTCACGACGGCGACCGCCAGCGCCTTCTTGGCCTCGTCCTGACCGATCACGAAGTCGTCGAGGTACGCCTTGATCTCCTTCGGGCTGGGCAGTTCTTCCAGCCGGAACTCGCTGCCGGCCTTCTTGTTCTGCTTGACCAGCTCGTGGGCCCGGTCCGTGCACTCGTTGCAGATGAACGCCGCGCGGCCCGGCGCCTCGATCAGCTGGGCGATCTGCGGATGTTGCCGCCCACAGAACGAGCAGCGGTCTCCCCCTGACTTGGTCATGCGTTCCCCCCCACGAGATCCACTTCGCGCGTGTTCTCGATCACGCTGTCGATCAGACCATACTGCTTGGCCTCGTCGGCCGACATGAAGTAATCGCGCTCCATGTCCCGCAGCAGCTTGTCGTGCGGCAGATCCGTGTGCTTGTGATAGATGCTCACCAGGCGGTCACGCAGATGCAGCACCTCCTTGGCCTGCACCTCCAGATCCGGCGTGTTGCCCCGGAAGCCCGCCGAGCCCTGGTGGATCATGATCCGCGAGTTCGGCAGCGCCAGGCGCTTGCCTTTGTCGCCGGCCATGAGCAGCACGCTGCCCATGCTCATGGCGATGCCCACGCAGATGGTGCTGACCGGGGCCTTAATGTAGCGCATGGTGTCGTAGATCGCCAGGCCCGCGTACACCTCGCCGCCGGGGCAGTTGATGTACATCTGGATCTCCTGCTCGGGGTTCTGCGAGTCGAGCAGCAGCAGCTGCGCCACGATGGAATTGGCCATCTGCGACTCGATGGGCGTGCCCACGAAGATGATCCGGTCTTTCAGCAGGCGCGAGTAGATGTCATAGCTGCGCTCGCCGCGTCCGGTCTGCTCGATCACGTAAGGAATGATGCCCATGCGGGCGATTATAGGCCCGGTCAACACGGGGAATGGATGGAAAGGCGGGATACACCGCTGGACGGGTGGAGCGCGCCGTGAAGCGCCGTGCTCGGGGCGGCTGGCCGGGACTGCCGTGTGTCAGGCACTCGGATGCTGCTCGCCCAGATGCTGCGCCCGCAGGGTTGCCATCATCGCCTCGGTGTCGGCCCCCCCGTCCGCTCTGGGGACGGCGGCGGGGCGGTACTTCTCGTCTACGGGCGCGTAGCGGTAGCTCCACTCGCTGATCTGCATCAGGATCGGCAGCAGCGCGATGCCCTTCTCGGTCAGGTGGTACAGCACGCGCTGCGTGTGGGCCGGGTCTTCGCTGCGGGTCACGATGCCCTGGGCCGTGAGCAGCCGCAGCCGATCCGTCAGGATGTTCGAGGAGATGTGCTCCTCGGATTCCAGAAAGTCGCGGAAGTGCCGTTTGCCGCCGAACATCAGGTCACGGACGATCAGCAGGGTCCACGGATCGCCGAAGAGTTCCAGGCCCAGATTCACCGGGCAGCCTGATTTGCCGTGCTTGCTCACTGGGCCTCCATGATCCTCTGACCGATTGCATTATTGCACCGGTTCGCCTACGATTCAACCGGTTGTGTTCTGCAACTGGTTCCGAGGCTCTGGGCCTCTGACCTTCCCATCCCTGGAGGCAAGAACGTATGCGCTACAACCGACTCGGTACCACAGGCCTGTTCGTCTCGGAACTCAGTTTCGGCACCATGACCTTCGGTGGCAGCGACGGCTTCGAGGCCATGGGCAGCGTGCAGCAGCCCGAGGCCGACCGCCTGCTGGCCCACGCCCTGGAGGCGGGCATCACCCTGATCGACACCGCCGACACCTACTCGGCCGGGGCGTCCGAACGCATCACCGGGCAGGCCCTGAAGAACCTCGGCGTGCGGCGCGAGGAGATCGTGATCGCCACGAAGGTGTTCGGTGAGATGGGCCGGGGGCCGAACGCACGCGGCTCGTCGCGGGGCCACATCCTCGACGGGGCCCACGCCAGCCTGGAGCGCCTGGGCGTGGATCACATCGACCTGTACCAGCTGCACGGCTTCGACCCGGCCACGCCCGTCGAGGAGAGCCTGGAGGCCCTGAACGATCTCGTGCGCCAGGGGCTCGTGCGGTATATCGGCGTGTCGAACTGGGCCGCGTGGCAGGTCAGCCAGGCGCTGGGGATCGCGGCGCGGCGGGGGCTGGCCCGCTTCGCCTCGGTGCAGACGTACTACACCCTGGCCGCCCGCGACGTGGAGCGCGAGATCGTGCCCATGGCCGCCAGCGAGGGCCTGGGCCTGCTGGCGTGGAGTCCGCTGGCCGGTGGCCTGCTGAGCGGCAGGGTCAGCCGCGATCAGCCCACGCAGGAGGGCAGCCGCCGCGCTGCCGTGGCCTTTCCGCCAGTCGAGATGGAGCGGGCCTACAACGTGATCGACGTGCTGCAGGAACTCGCCACGGAGCGCGGGGCCAGCGTGGCGCAGCTGGCCCTGGCGTGGCTGCTGCACCAGCCGCAGGTCAGCAGTGTCCTTCTGGGCACCCGCCGCATCGAGCAGCTGGACGACAATCTGGGCGCGGCGGCCATCGAGCTGAGCACTGACGACCTGTCCAGGCTGGACGCCGCCAGCCGCCTGCCCGCCGAATATCCGGGCTGGATGCTGGACTTCTGGAGCGCCGGCCGCGCCGAGCAGCTCCGGCAGTCGCGCGTATGACATGGAACTCAGGTGCGTCGAAGACGAGCGGCGAGCGAAGCGAGCATGAGAGAGATACCGATTGGGACGATGGAAATCTATGCCGATCTTTCCACGGCATAGATTGGAATCGTTTGAATTCGGTATGACCGTCCAGACGCTCCGGCAGGCCGGATCAGGAGACCCACGATGACCCTCACCGACTACCGTACCCTGGGCCGCTCCGGCCTGATCGTCAGCCCGCTCGCGCTGGGCACCATGACCTTCGGCAACGCCGCGTGGGGCAGCCCCGACGAGGCCTCCGCCCAGATCCTCGACGCCTACCTGGAGGCCGGCGGCAACGTGATCGACACCGCCGACGTGTACTCCGGCGGGCGCAGCGAGGAGCTGCTGGGCCAGCTGATCGCCGAGCGCGGCATCCGCGATCAGGTCGTGCTGGCGACCAAGTTCGGCTTCAACGCCAGACGGGGCGACCCGCACGCCGGCGGCAACGGCCGCAAGCACATCCGCGCCGCGCTGGAGGGCTCGCTGCGCCGCCTGAGGATCGACCATATCGACCTGTACTGGTTGCACGTGTGGGACATGGTCACGCCGGTAGAAGAGGTCTTGCAGACCCTGGGCGATCTCGTGCGGGCCGGGCACATCCGTTACTTTGGCCTGTCGGACATGCCCGCGTGGTACGCCGCCAAGATGGCTGCGCTGGCGCAGGCTCACCACGTCCCCGGCCCCATCGCCATGCAGCTCGAATACTCGCTGGTGGCCCGCGACATCGAGACCGAGCACCTTCCTGCCGCCCGCGACGGTGGCCTGGGCCTGATGCCGTGGAGCCCACTGGCCGGCGGTTTTCTGGCCGGGAAATATGAACAGGGCACAGCGGGCGTGACCGGTCAGGGCCGCCTGAGCGGCGCGAACCCCTTTCAGGGGCCGTTCACCAAGTTCACCGAGCGCAACTGGGCCATTCTTGAGGCTCTGAAAGAGGTGGCTGCCGAGGTCGAGCGCCCACCCGCGCAGGTGGCGCTGGCGTGGCTGACCGCGCAGCCCGGCGTGACCTCGACCATCCTCGGGGCCAGCAGACTTACGCAGCTTCAGGACAATCTCGCTGCGCTGGAGATCACACTGACGCCGGCCCAGCTCGGGACGCTGGACGCGGCGAGTGCGCCAGCTGGGGCCTTCTTCAGCCCGGAGCTGCGGCGTGTGGTCTTCGGTGGCGCAGACGTGCGCAACTGGGACGAACAGGGCTGAGCGCGGCGGTGCCGAAGTCTCCTGACCTGTGAGGTCATGGAACGTCTGCACGGCGCTTTCTACACTGCGGGCATGACCACTTCACTCCCGGCACCATCGTCGTTCGGTGGGTTGCTGCGGGCGTGGCGCACCCGCCGCCGCCTGAGTCAGGAACACCTCGCGGCCGAGGCGCTGGTGTCGACCCGGCATCTCAGCTACCTGGAGACCTCGAAGGCGGCCCCCAGCCGTGAGATGGTGCTGCGGCTGAGCAAACCGCTGGGGCTGCCGCTGCGCGAGCGCAACCAGTTGCTGCTGGCCGCCGGCTTCGCTCCCCATTACGCGCAGCGCCCGCTCGACGACCCGGCCCTGAGGGCCGCGCGTGAGGCCATCGACACGGTGCTCAGCGGTCACGACCCCAACCCGGCGTTGGCGGTCGACCGGCTGTGGAATCTGCACGCGGCGAACCCGACGGCCCAGCGGCTGATGGCCAGTGTGCACGCGGAGCTGCTCAGCGCTCCCGTGAACGTCCTGCGCCTGAGCCTGCACCCGCTGGGCCTCGCTCCACGCATCGAGAACTACAGTGAGTGGCGGGCACACCTGCTGGCCCGGCTGCGCCGCGAGGCCGACCTCAGCCCGGACGGTGCCCTGCATGACCTGCACCGTGAACTGGTGGCCTTTCCCGCTCCACCTGGCAGCCTGCGCCATGTCCCGGACGGCGCGGAACGGCCCCCGATCGTGATTCCGCTGCGGCTCCACACGCCGGCGGGTGGGCTCAATCTGCTGAGCACCACCACCGTGTTCGGCACGCCGCTGGACGTGACCCTGTCGGAACTCGCCATCGAGTCCTTCTTCCCGGCCGACCGCGCCACGGCCGAGCGGCTGCGTGTCCTGTCCCACGGCCCATGACCTGCGGCGTTATCGCGTACTGGCCGCAGCGGGCGCACCATGCGCGCAGGTGACCCAGACGGGCACCCACCGGAGGATGACCATGACCCAGCAGCACACCCTGGCCCAGCAGTACCTCGACGCCTGGAACGAGGCCGATGCCCAGCAGCGGGACGCGCAGCTGCGCCGGCTCCTGACCCCGGACGCCACCTACACCGATCCGCAGATGACCGGCCACGGCCCGGACGGGATCGGGCAGATGATCGGCGCGGCCCGCACGCAGCTCCCCGGCCTGAGCTTCCGTCTGCGGGGCTCGGTCGAGACCCACCATGACACCATGCGCTTTTCCTGGGCGCTCGGCCCGGATGCGGACACTGCTGTTGCGGGGGGCACCGATGTCGTCGTGCTGGACGGCGGGCGGATGCGGCAGATCATCGGCTTCATCGATTTCGCACCGGCCTCCGGCTGAGTCGGATCATGCGAACGCCGCCGCTCCAAACCTGGGAGCGGCGGCGTAGGTCTGCTGATCTTCAGTCCACGATCATCGGGATCAAGACGGGGTTGCGGCCCGTGACCTTGCGGACGAACCGGCGAACCGCGCCGTACATGTCGTCGCGCACGTCCTCCAGGCGCTTCTTCTCGCGCAGGCCGGTCTCGATGGACTCCAGGGCCACACGGCGGATCTGGTTGTCCAGGTCGCGGTTGGCGCGCACGAAGCCGCGCGACACGACCTCGACGTGCGGGGTGGGGTGCAGCACGGCGGTCATGATCAGGATGCCCTCCTGGCTCATGTTCACGCGGTCGAGGAGCACGTCGTCCCCGATGTCGCCCACGCCCAGGCCGTCCACGTAGACCGCGCCGGCCGGCACGGTGCCCGTGACCTTGAACTCGTCGGCGGCCAGCTTCACCACATCGCCGTTCTTGGCGATCAGGGTGCGCTTGGGCGGGCGGGGCAGCGTCTGGGCCAGCTTGGCGTGGTTGATCTGGTGGCGGGGCTCGCCGTGCCACGGCAGGAAGTACTTGGGCCGCGCGAGGTTCAGCACGGTCGCCAGTTCCTCCTGCGAGCCGTGCCCGGACGCGTGCACCTTGTACGTCGGCGGGTACACGACGTCCACGCCGATCTCGTACAGGCGGTTGATGACGAGGTTCACGGCCTCCTCGTTGCCCGGGATGGGGTTGCTGCTCAGGATCACGGTGTCGCCGCGGCGCAGCGCGATCTTGGCGTGGTTCCCGAACGCCAGGCGCGACAGCACGCTCATGGGCTGGCCCTGCGAACCGGTGCACACGAACAGGATCTGCTGATCCTGGAGCTGGCCCACGTCCTCACTGGTCAGGAAGGGATCGGGCGCTTCCATGTAGCCCAGCTGCGTGGCGACCTGCGCGTACTTCAGCATCGAGCGGCCCTCCATGACCACCCGGCGTCCGCAGCGGTGTGCCACGTTCAGCGTGTTCTGGATGCGGTGCACGTTGCTGGCGAAGGTCGTCATGAACACGCGGCCCTTGCAGTTCCTGATGACCTCTTCCAGATTGCGGGCGACCTCCATCTCGCTGACCGTGCGGCCGGGCCGCTCGGCATTGGTGGAGTCGCTGATCAGCAGCAGCACGCCGTCCTTGCCGGCCTGCTCGATTCTGGCCAGATCCGAGAGCTTGCCGTCGCTGGGTTCCTCGTCCAGCTTGAAGTCGCCGGTGTGCAGCACGCGCCCGACCGGCGTGGTCAGGATGTACCCCGCGTTGTCGGGGATCGAGTGCGTCATGCGGATGAATTCCACGTGGAAGTGCTTGCCGATCCGCACCTTCTCGTTCTTGTCGATGTCGATCTCGCGCAGATCCGTGTCGGCTTCCTTGATCCCGAACTCGGCCAGCTTCTCGCGCACCAGGCCCAGCGTCAGGGGAGCGCCGTACACCGGCATCTTCGGCAGCCGCGGCAGGATGTACGGCAGGCCGCCGATATGGTCCTCGTGTCCGTGGGTCAGGATCATGCCCTTGATCAGCCCCGCGTTCTGCTGCAGGTAGTCGATGCGCGGGATGATCAGGTCAATGCCCATCTGGTGTGAGTCCGGGAACGCCAGACCGCCGTCCACGATCATGATCTCGTCGGCGTAGCGGTACGCGGTGATGTTCTTGCCGATCTCGCCCATGCCGCCCAGCGGCATCACTTCCAGATGAGGCGTCGCCCCGTCCGGGGCCTTGTTGTCTTGGGTCATGTGGTACTCCGTGTCCCCGGCCCGCCACAGCATGGCCAGGATGTCTTGAATGAGGCGGGTGGCCCAGACGGTGCGGCCAGGTGGTGCGGTTGTGTCGCTGACCTTCACCCGGAGCGGGAAGGCAGACGCGGTCTGCCCAGGGTAGCACAGGGGTACGGAGTTGCCCCCCGGTGGGGTGCCCCGAGGTCTCACAGCAGAGTTCAGAGGCCGTGAGGAATGCCCTCACGGCCTCTGAACCGAGCGGAGCGAGTCCCGGACAGGGCAGCGGCCTCCGTGGAGCCCTGGGGCATCATCACAGCCCCGGGGCGGAACTGAACACCGTTGTCAGGGGGACAGCACACCACAAGCGGCCTGTACTCACCGCAAGCATCCTGCCCAGTGATCCGCCAGGCTGACCGGGCTGACGTGACCGGAGGTGAGCCCACGTGTCCCCACCCTCAGACCATCCGGGAAATTCCACTGACGCGCCTGCGTCTCATGCCGAGACCGGTGAGGGCGTCGTTGCCCGGAGTGCGGCCATCCAGGCAGTGTTGCAAGTCGGTCGGTACGGGCCCGCTGCCGTTGAGGATGACCGGAGTGACCTGCTGGCTCCGCGCGAACTTGAGCTGGAGTGACATTGCGAACGGGCCATACATCACCGGTCGCCATGTGGTGGGTCTCTGGCTTCTTTCAAGGAGGTCACGGTAAGCCCTTGCAGCCAGGCAGACGGCTGTCGTCCCACCACAACGAAAACACCCCCGCTTTCGCGGAGGCGTTCACTGGTGACCCCAACGGGATTCGAACCCGTATCGCTACCTTGAAAGGGTAGTGTCCTAACCGTTAGACGATGGGGCCACACCACTTCAGTTGTCGCGTTCGGCTCCTGGGGTCAGGGGCGTTCCGCGGACTGCCTTTCAAGGGGCACCGTTTCCGGCACCACAGAACTGTACAGGTGAGGACGCATTCCGTCAATAGGACAACCGGCCCAGGGACGGACGTGCCCGGCTCACTCCGGCCAGGGCCGGGCGGCACTAGACTGGGCAGGTGACCCAGGCCGCAGGCTGGAACCATCCAGACGCCACCCACAGGACGCAGGCCCAGGCGTCCGCTTCCGTCTGTCGGCCCTCTGCCACCTGCCACCTGCCATCTGCACCCCACAGGGACACCCCGTGAGCGCCATCTATCAGCGTGCCCGGCCGATCCGCTGGGATCAGGTGGTCGGGCAGGAACATGTCAAGGACGTGCTGCAGGCAGCGCTCTCGCAGGGACGGGTGGGGCATGCCTACCTGTTCAGCGGGCCGCGTGGGGTGGGCAAGACCACGACCGCCCGCCTGATCGCCATGACCGCCAACTGCACCGGGCCGCTGCCCAAGCCCTGCGGCGAGTGCGAGAGCTGCCTGAGCGTGCGGGCCGGGTCGCACCCGGACGTCATGGAGATCGACGCGGCCAGCAACAACAGCGTGGACGACGTGCGCGACCTGCGCGAGAAGGTCAGTCTGGCAGCCATGCGCGGCGGCAAGAAGATCTACATCCTGGACGAGGCGCACATGATGTCGCGGGCGGCCTTCAACGCGCTCCTGAAGACCCTGGAGGAGCCGCCGGGCCACGTCATCTTCATCCTGGCGACCACCGAGCCCGAGAAGATCATCCCGACCATCCTGAGCCGCTGCCAGCACTACCGCTTCCGCCGCCTGACGCCGGAGGAGGTCGCCGGGAAACTGGCCGGCCTGGCCGCGCAGGAAGGGGTGAGTGCCGAGCCCGCTGCCCTGCAGCTGATCGGCCGGCTGGCCGACGGCGCCATGCGCGACGGCGAGAGCCTGCTCGAGCGCATGCTGGCCGCCGGCAGCGCGATCACGCGATCGGGCGTGGAGGACGCGCTGGGCCTGCCGCCCGGCGAGCGGGTGCGGAGCATCGCGGCGGCGCTGGTCACCGGGGATGCCGGCGCGGCCCTGTCCGGCGCGGCACAGCTGTACCGTGACGGCTTCGCGGCACGCACGGTCGTCGAGGGCCTCGTGGCCGCGTTTGGGGCCGCGCTGCACGCGGAACTGGGACTGAGCGAGGAGGGGCGTCTGGACGGCGCCGACGTGCCCCGCCTGCTGAAGCTCCAGGCCGCGCTGGACGAGCAGGAGGCCCGCTTTGCCCGCTCGGCCGACCAGCAGAGCCTGGAGTTGAGCCTGACGCACGCCCTGCTCGCCGCCGACGGTGGGGGGCACGGCAGCAGCGTGGGCAGTGGCGGGGGCGCGGCTGTGCCGGCTGACCTCGTGCAGCGGCTGAACCGGCTGGAGAAGGAGCTGTCCAGCCTCCGTGCCAGCGGGGCGCGACCGGCCGCCGCGCCGGTGGCGGACTTCGACCCTGCCGCCCGCCGTGGCCCGGCCCCCGCCCGCGAGGTCGTGGCGCAGGTCGCCGCCAGCGTGGGAGCGGACGTGCCGGCCCCGGCCCCCGTGCAGGGCAACTGGGCCGACGTGGTCAAGCAGGCGAGCATGCAGGTGCGGGCCTTCCTGAAACCCGCCCGCATGCACGCCGAGGCCGGCTACGTGAGCCTGACCTACGACGGCAAGAACGCCTTCCATGCCAAGCAGGTCGTGTCGAAGTTCGACGACCTCGGGAAGCTGGTGGAGCAGGTGTTCGGCCCGGTGGTCTTCGAGCTGATCGTGCCCGAGGGGGGCCGCAAGGTCAAACTGGGTGGAGCGGTTCCGGCCGCTGGGGCCCCGGCCGCCGCGCCCACCCCACCACCTGCCCCCGCCCGGCGACCAGACCCGGCCCCGGTGGCCGAGGCTCCGGCCGTGGACGTTCCCGCGTTCGACCCCACTCCCAGGCGGGCTCCGGCGCGCCCCCCCGCCCTGGCCCCGCTGCCCGAGCCGCCCCAGGCGAGCGCTGCTCCGCTGTCCGACCGTCCGCCGCCCCGCCCGGTGGCCCGTGTGGCGACCCTGGAACCGCCCGAGGTGCACGTGCCGCCGGCCAGCCCCGACGACCGGGCGGCGGCCCCCCTGCCCGAGCCGGACGCGCCGGCGTGGGAGCTGGAACACGCGGCCGATCCCGCTCCGGCCCCGGCCGACGCCCAGGGCGGCGACCGCGTGCCCCCACCCGCCGCGCCGCGCGAACTGTATCTGGGCGAGATCATCACCGAGGAACCCGACTGGGACGACATCGGCGGGCCGGTCGATGCCCTGCCGCTGGACGTGGCGGCCACCCTGGAGGACGCCCCCTTCGCGAACCTGAGCGTGGAACGCCCTGCGCCGACGTCCGCTCCGCCCCCGGCCCGCGCCGCGACCCCGCCGGCCCAGTCATCGGCCCGGCCCCCGGCCCGTGTCGTGGGCGACATCCGTGCCCACCCCATGTACGAGGACATCAAGGGCCGCTTCTCGGGGCGCGTCAAGGAGATCGGCAAGAACCGCTCGGTGCCGGCCGCGCCGGCCGATGACGACGCGGGCGAGGACGACGCCGACCAGTGACCGGCTGACCTGCAGCATTCACGTTCCCGCCAGACCCATGCGCTAGCCTGCGCCCCAGCCCATGACCCACCCCGCCCTGCGCCGCGCGCTGCTCTGTGCCCTGCTGCTGACCGGGAGCGGGCTGTCGCAGGAGATCCCGCCGTCCCCACGCCCCGCCGCGCCCGCACCGCTGCCATCCAGCACCCTGCGCGGCCTGTGGATCGATGCCTTCGGGCCGGGTCTGAAGACCCGTGCCCAGGCGCAGCGCACCGTGGACGACGCCGTCCGGATGGGCGTGAACACGCTGTTCGTGCAGGCCGTGCGGCGCGGCGACTGCCTGTGCCTGAAGTCCACGTACCCGCCGGTGACCGATCCCGATCTGGAGAAGAACTTCGACCCGCTGGCGGTCATGGTGAAGCTCGGGCATGCCCGGGGGCTGCGGGTGATCGCGTGGGTCAGCGTGACCGGGGCCTTCAACACCAATGCGCCGAACACCGATCCCCGCCACGTGTTCCGCACGCACGGCCCGGACGCCGGGGCGCAGTCGTGGATGGCCCGCCGCCCGGACGGCACGTGGCAGGAGGGCCGCGACGGCTGGCTGGACGTCGGGCTGCCGGCCGTGCAGGACTACGTCACGCAGGGGATGGTCAGCCTGGTGCGGAACTACGCGGTGGACGGCGTGCAGCTCGACCGGATCCGCTACCCCGACGGCGACGTGTGGGGCTACGACCCCCGCGTGCTCACCCGCTACCGCGCCGAGACGGGAGCGATTGGCACGCCCGCCGTGGACGATCCCGCGTGGGCGGACTGGAAGCGCCAGCAGGTCACGAACCTCGTGCGGCGGGTGGCGCTGGAGGTCAAGGCGGTGCGCTCCAGCGCGTGGATCAGCGCGGCGACCATCACGTACCTGGAGCCGCCGCGCGCGGGCGATCTGGTGTCGTTCCGGCGCACCCGCACGTACTGGGACGTCCTGCAGGACTGGCCCACCTGGATGAACGAGGGCCTGCTCGACCTGAACGTCCTGATGAACTACAAGCGCGACACGATCGAGTCGCAGGGCGCGTGGTTCGACGGCTGGAACACGTTTGCGCAGAGCATGAGCGCGCGGCCCGACGGCGAGCGGGCGCGGGTCGCGGCGGGCAGCGCCATGTACCTGAACGCGCCGGAGGTCACAGCTGCTCAGGCCCAGCGGGCGGTGGCCGCCGGCCTGGGCTGGGTGGGCTACTCGTACCGCACGCCGACTGCCGCCGTGTACGGCGAGCGCGAGACCGGTGCCCAGGGTCTGGAGACGGTGCGGCGCGTGCTGACCGCGCCCGGCGCGGCGCTGGCCGTGCCCGCGCCCTGGACGGACGCGCCGCCCACCGTGCGCGGCGTGCTGGGCCGCGTGACGGGAACGCCCGTGCCCGGTGGGCGCAGCGTCGAGGCGTGGCAGGGTGGCCGTCTGGTCGCCCGCGCAGTGACCGACGGCAACGGCTATTACGGCTTCGCGACCCTGCCGGCCGGCCCGGTCGAGGTGCGGGTCAGCGGCCAGCGCTGGGCCGACCGGGTGCCGGTGCGCGGGGTGGTGCGGCTCCCCGATCTGCTGCTCAGGAACGCCGCCACGGGTTCGGCGTCTCCCTGAACACCCCGGTCACGCCGTGCTGCGGATGACCAGACGCGGCTCGAAGCGGCGCGCGCGCGCCGGCCCCTTGAAGCCGCTCAGGCGCGTGAGGAGCAGCTGGGCGGCCTCGTAGCCCATGCTCTCGACCGGCTGGTGCAGGGTCGTCAGGCCCCGCGCCGCAGCCCACGGCTGGTCGTCGAACCCGATGATCCGCACGTCGCGGCCGGGAACCAGACCACGGGCACTGACCTCGTCCAGCAGTGCTCCGGCCAGCAGATCCGCCGAGGCGAAGACCGTGCAGGGCAACCCGTCTGGCGTGGCCTGGGCGTCGTCGAGCAGGGAGGAGGCCGTGTTGCGGGCGGCCAGGGTATCGAAGCTGGACGTGAACTCGGCCTGTACCGGCCGGCCCGCCGTGGACAGCGCGCCCAGGAAGCCGGCGCGGCGATCCTCGAACACGCGGGTGGTGAAGAGCTGATCGAGTTCCGTCTCGACCCAGATGGCGTACAGCGGGCCGGGCAGGGACGTGGCGTATTCGCCGGCCAGCCGCCCGCCGACCACGTTGTCCATGTACGAGCAGTCCACGTTGTCGGCATGTGCGTCGACGAGCACGGTGGGCTGCTGGGTGCGCAGGCGGCGCTCGTGGAACATCTGGGTCAGGTTGTAGGTCGCCATGACCAGGCCGTCGGCCTGATACGCGAGGGTGTGCGAGCCCAGGTAGCGCTCCAGCCGGGAGCGGTCGAGCAGCGGGAAGATCGCCACGTCGTAGCGGGCCTCCTGGAACGCGCTCTCCAGGCCGTCCATCAGGCGGGCATAGAACTCGGTGGTCAGCACCGGCAGCAGCACGCTGATGGTGTAGCTCTTGCCGCCGGCGATCCGGCGGGCGTGCGGGTTGGGCGTGTAGTCCAGGTCGGCAATGGCTCGCAGGACGGTTTCACGGGTCGCGCCCTTGACGGCGGCATGGTTGTTCAGCACGCGCGACACGGTGCCGACACCGACACCGGCCTGACGGGCCACATCCTGGATGGTGGGTTTACGCATGATTTCTGTGCAGGATACCCCGGATGGTGGAAGCGGGTTCCACGGCTGGTCAGATGGGGGTGGCGCCGGGCGGGATCGGTGCAGAGCGCCCGCCACCCGCACACGGCGGCGGAGCGTGCGCAGGGCCGCCCGGGTCAGGGGACAATCCGGCCCCCGGCCCGCGCCTAGACTGCGGACGCTTGCCGGCTGGGGGCAACGGTGCCCCCGAGGAGTTGCCAGTCCATGTCCCACTTCCATGTTCCGCGTCGTCCTGTCCGTGCCCTGCTGCTGGGGCTGGCTGTGCTGGCCGCCCCTGCGCTGGCCCATACGGCCCACCACCCCGTACCGGTGCCCAATCCGGGCGCGGCGCCGCTGGCCCTGAAGGCCACGCAGGCCCGCGTGGTGTCGGTGCCGCCCACGATCACCGAGACCAGCATGTTCGTCACGCTGGCCAACGCCGGGACGACGCCCGTCGTCCTGACCGGCGTGCGCTCCCCGCTGGCGGCCCACGCCATGCTGATGCAGACCGTCACGGACGCTCGGGGCGTGACCGGAATGACGGCCACCCCCACCCTGACGGTGCCTGCCCGCCGTACCCTGACCCTGAGCGCCGCCGGGCCGCACGTCATGCTGATGGGCCTGAAACGCGCCCTGAAGCCCGGCGAGACCGTGCCCGTGATCCTGAGTGACCGCGCCGGGCGGACGCTGACCGTCCGGGCCACCGTGTGGAAACCCTGAGCCCATGACCGACGTCACGCCCGTCCTGGAGCCCGCCGTGCCCCGCCGGCCGTGGTACGTCTCGGCGCTGCTGGCGGCCGTGGGCGTGACCTTGCTGCTGCTGGCGGCGTGGGCCTATGCCCGTTGGCAGAGTCCATACCCGTTCTACGGCACGGCGTACCGGGGTGCGGCGGCCGTGCCCCTGAGCGGCACCGCGCAGGACGGGCAACCCTACACCTTCACGCCGGGCACCGGCGGTCAGACCACGGCGCTGTTCTTCGGCTTCACGCACTGCGCCACCATCTGCCCGCTGACCCTGTCGTACCTGAACAAGGTCCGTCAGGCCCTGCCGGAGGGGCAGCGCCGGAACTTCCAGGTGCTGTTCGTGAGCATCGACCCGGCCCGCGACACACCGCAGCGCCTGGGCGAGTACGTGTCGTACTTCGGCAGCGGCACCGGCCTGCGTATGGCCGAGCCTGCGCTGGGCCAGGCCGCCCGTGCCTACGGGGTCGCGTACCAGAAGGCCGATGTCCAGGGGGCCGAGTACCAGATGAACCACACGACCGCCACGTACCTGGTCGACGCGGCCGGCAGGATCCGCGTGCTGTGGGACTACACCCAGCTCCCCGAGGTGTCCCGCGTCCTGGCCGACGTGCAGTACGTCATGGAGCACCCGTGAGCGCGCCGTCCGGCGGGATCGACCTGAATCCCACGCTGGCCGATCTGCTGACCCTGCACGTACAGCCCGCGCTCCTGCTCCCCACGCTGGTGGTGGGCGCGTGGTACGGCTGGCGCTTCATGCAGGCGCAGCGCACGCCGCAGGGCCGGACCCGCTGGCCGCTGTGGCGGGCCGCGCTGTTCGCACTGGGCTGGGTGCTGCTGCTCCTGACCACCCAGAGCCGCGCCGCAACCCTGACCCAGAGCAGCATGGCGCTGTACATGACCCGCCTGATGCTCCTGGCCGAGGTCGTGCCGCCCCTGCTGGTGCTGGGCATTCCACGTGGGGTGGCCCTCGACCCCCGGCGCGGCGTGGGGCGGGTGCTGAACGTGCTGCTCGATCCGTGGCTGGCGCTGGCGGTGTGGACGGCGGTGATCATCTTCTGGAACGTCCCGGCGGGCTTCAATGCGTCCGTGGTCGCCAACACCGCTGCCGCCCTGCTGCCGGGGCTGTACCTGCTGAGCAGCCTGCTGGTGTGGTCGGTCATCCTGCGCCCCCTGCCCGCCGTGCAGCCCGCCACGATCGGCTCTCGCGGGTGGTTCGGCCTGCTGGCGGCGCTGCCCATGATGGCGGTCGCGTCGGTGTGGCTGTACTCGCCGCGCGTGCTGTACCAGCCCTTCGTGAACGCCCTGTGCCTGTGGAACCTGACGCCGCTGCAGAACCAGCAGATCTCCGGGTGGATCATGATGCTCGCCGGCCTGCCCGCGCTGGCCCTGGCGTTCATCCAGCTGTTCCAGTGGCTGGTCAGCCTGACCGAGCAGCAGGACCTGCCGCCCGCGTGACGGTCAGCGCCACCCCCAGGCCTAGAATGCCCGGCATATGACGTCTGTCCTCGATGGCTGGCAGCCCGCTCCCGCCGGATACAAGCACGTGGTCAGCGTGTCCCTGGGCAGCAGCAAGCGCAACGCCCGCGAGGAGGTCACGGTGCTCGGCCAGCCGTTCATCCTTGAACGGATCGGCACCGACGCCGACGCGAAGAGGGCCGCCGCCATGTTCACCGAACTCGACGGCCGGGTCGACGCCTTCGGACTGGGCGGGGCCGACCTGTACGTGATCGCGGACGGCAAGCGGTACATGTTCGGCAACATCCGGAAGCTCGTGGCGGGCGCGAGGATCACACCGGTGCTCGACGGCAGCGGCCTGAAGAACACCCTGGAACGCGACGCCATCGCGCAGCTCGATCCCGTGCTGAACTGGCGGTCGCAGAAAGTCCTGATGGTATCGGCGGTCGACCGCTTCGGCATGGCCGAGGCGCTGTCGCAGGCGGGCGCGGATGTCGTATACGGTGATCTGGTGTTCGGGCTGAACATCGACCGCCCGCTGCGCTCCCTGACCTCGCTGCGCCGCGTCGCCAAGCTGGTGCTGCCGGTCATCACCAAGCTGCCGCAGGACTGGTTCTACCCGACCGGCGCGAAGCAGGAGACCAGCGTGCAGGGCAACGGCACGAAATACTACGCCTGGGCCGACGTGATCGCCGGCGACACCCACTACGCCAAGCGCTACGCCCCGACCGACCTGACCGGCAAGACCATCCTGACCCAGACCATCACCGAGGCCGACCGCGGGTGGATGAAGGATCGGGGCGTCGCGAGACTCATCACGACCACGCCCCGCATGGGCTCCCGCAACTTCGCCACGAACGTGCTGGAGGCATTCTTCGTCGCCCTGAGTGGCAAGAAGGCGGCCCTGACCGAGGCCGAATATCTGGACTACATCCGGCAGGTGGGCTTCCGGCCGGAGATCAACGAGCTGTAGGAGGCTGTGGGCTCTGAGGGGTGAGGGTTCCGGGCACTGCCCCCGTGCGGCCAGCCCATCCCGCTACACTCGCCGCCATGGACTCTCTGGTGCAGGCAATCCGGGAACAGGGCGTGATCCTGCCCGGCGGTTTTCTGAAAGTGGACGGGCTGGTCAACCACCAGCTGCTGCCCCGCCTGACCCGCGAGATGGGCGTCCGCTTCGCGCAGCACTTCGCGCCGCTCCGGCCGAACAAGGTGCTCACCATCGAGGTGAGCGGTATCGCGCCTGCCATCGCCGCCGCCATGGAACTGGATGTGCCGATGGTCTATGCCCGCAAGAAAAAGCCCCTGACCATGAAGGAACCGGCCTTCACGGCGTCGTCGGTCAGCCGCACCAAGGGGGGGAATGTCGACCTGTTCATCTCCTCCGAGTTCCTCGGGCCGGATGACCGGGTGATCGTGATCGACGACTTCCTGGCGTCAGGCGGCACCCTGCGCGCCCTGACCGGCATGATCGAGCTGAGCGGCGCGACCCTGCTGGGCCTGGGCTGCGTGGTGGAGAAGGAATTCGAGAAGGGCCGCGAGCACCTGGCTGACCTGAACGTGCCGATCCACACGCTGGCGAACATCGTCCGCATGAGCGAAGCCGAGGGCATCGTGGTGGTGGCGGGGCAGTAGGGGAGGCTACGGCCGGATCATCACCAGCGGCACGGCCATCTGCTCGGCCACGGGGCCACCGTGCATGCCGGTCTTCGAGACGGCTGGACTGGCCGGGTAGTCCCACGTGAGCTGCCGGCCGTGCCGTGCCACGGCGAGGTGCGTGCCCGTCCGCGCCCGGAACGTCTCCTGCGCGGGGGGGCCGCCGAACAGGCCGTCGGCCCAGGCGTCGGCCGCCGGAATCACGGTGGCGTGGTCTGCCAGCGCGTCCTGTACGGCATCCTCGGCTCCGGGCCGGACGTTCAGGAACCGCGCCTGCACCTCCCCGGCGGGCGGGCCTGCCAGCAGGCCGTCCAGAGGTGCATTCAGGTTCACGGCCAGGTCGGCGGGGGTGTCGCTGTGGCCGTGGTCGGCGGTCAGGAGCACCAGCACGGAGCCGTCATCCGGAAGGCGGGACAGCAGCGCGTGCAGGGCGGTGTCGAGGGCGCGGGCCGTGTCTGCTGCTGGCCTGGAGTACGGGCCGTGGTCGTGGCTGACCGTGTCGAAGTCCGGGGCGTAGGCGATCACGTACCGTGGCCCTCCACCCGCCGCGGCGCGGGCGATGGCGTCCGGGAAGTCGGCCAGGGTCTCGTACGGCACCTCCTGCGCGCCGTCGTAGTACCACCCGTTCAGAACGCTGCCCTGGAAGGCGGCGGGCGTTACGGCCTGCACGGTGACGCCGGCGTCTGCGAGCCGGCGGTACACGGTGCCCACGGCGGGCGGCAGGTGCGTGGTCTCGCCACCCAGCAGATCCTGCTGGCGCAGGAGATCGATCACCGTGCTGCCCTGGTGGATGCTGGTGCCCAGCCAGCCGTGCTGAGCGGGGCTCGCGCCCGTGTGGATGGTCGTCATGGCGGTCATGGTCGAGGACGGGAAGGTGGAGGTCATGGTGGCGTACGTCGCCTCGCCGTCCGAGATGCGGGTCTCCAGATGCGGCAGGGAGCCGGCCCGCAGATGCCGTTTCAACGGAAAGTGACCGAGGCCGTCTGCGACGATCAGCACGATGGTCTGAGCCCCGGCCAGGGGCAGCCGGGTGGCGAGCGGCGCGTGCCCGGTATCGACGCCGAAATGGCGGGACACGGACGCGAGCAGGTTCACGAGGCTCCGGCCGTCGTACCGGGGCCAGAGGAGGTCGTCAGGGCGGGAGGCGAGGTCGCTGGACAGCACACGGCAGTGTGGCAAACGTTTCGACGTTCAATGGCCGCACCTGCGGCAATATGAAGATGGTCTGGCAGGGGGGGTCGTTCCCCTAACGCCCGTTTGGGTAGATTGTGAGTATGACCCAGCCCAGCGTGGAGTTGCAGGAACTGATCGCCGCCATGGAACAGCGCCGCGCCAAGGTCGAGGCGGGCGGCGGCGAGGCCCGGCAACGCAAGCAGCGCGAGGGCGGCAAGCTCACCGCACGGGAGCGCATCGCGTACCTGCTCGATCCCGGTTCCTTCCTGGAGACGAGCACCTTCGTGCAGCACGCCCGCAACCGCCTGATGGACGGCGTGGAGGCCCCGGGCGAGGGCGTGGTGACCGGATCGGGCACCATCGGCGGGCGGCAGGTCTACGTGTTCTCGCAGGACTTCACGGTGCTGGGCGGCTCGCTGGGCAAGCGCCACGCCGCGAAGGTCACCAAGATCATGGATCTGGCGGCCAAGACCGGCTGCCCCGTCATCGGCCTGAACGACTCCGCCGGCGCGCGCATCCAGGAGGGCGTGGACTCGCTCTCCGGCTACGGCGAGATCTTCTACCGCAACGCCATCTACTCCGGCGCGGTGCCGCAGATCAGCGCGATCCTCGGGCCATGCGCGGGCGGCGCGGTGTACTCGCCGGCCCTGACGGACTTCATCCTGATGTCCAGGGGCAGCTCTTACATGTTCATCACCGGCCCCGAGGTCATCAAGAGCGTGACGCGTGAGGACGTGACCTTCGACACCCTGGGCGGGGCGGACGTGCACACCCGCCGCAGCGGCGTCGCGCACCTCGCCTACGACGGTGATGAGGCCGTGCTCGACGGGATCCGGCACCTCCTCACGTACCTCCCGCAGAACGCCCGCGAGCAGCCGCCCGTGCGCGAGAACCACGACCCCGCCACCCGCCGCACGGAGCGCCTGCTGGAGCTCGTCACGCCGGACCAGCGGCGGCCCTACGCCATGCACGACGTCATCCACGAACTCGTGGACAGCGGCGAGTTCCTGGAGATCCAGCCGGACTGGGCGAAGAACATCATCGTGGGCTTCGCGCATCTGGACGGCCGCCCGGTGGGCATCGTCGCGAACAACCCCAAGGTCATGGCGGGCACCCTCAACATCGACGCCAGCGACAAGGCCGCCCGGTTCATCCGCACCTGCGACTGCTACAACATCCCGATCCTGACGCTGGTCGATGTCACAGGCTTTCTGCCGGGCACGCAGCAGGAATACGGCGGGATCATCCGCCACGGCGCGAAGATGCTCTACGCCTACGCCGAGGCCACCGTGCCCAAGGTCACGCTGATCACCCGCAAGAGCTACGGCGGCGCGTACCTCGCCATGAACAGCAAGGACATGGGCGCGGACGTCGTGTACGCGTGGCCCACCGCCGCCGTCGCCGTCATGGGCGCGGAGGGGGCGGCGAACATCGTGTACCGCAACGAGATCAAGGCCTCAGAGAACCCTGCCGCGACCCGCGCCGAACTCGTCGCACAGTACAAGGAGACCTTCGACAACCCGTACATCGCCGCCGCGAAGGGCTACATCGACGACGTGATCCCCATGGAGGACACCCGCCACCGCCTGATCCAGACGTTCACCATGCTGCGGGGCAAGCAGGAGCAGCGGCCGTACAAGAAGCACGGGAACATCCCGCTGTAAGGAGGAAACATGGAGACTTCCGTGTGCCGTGCGTTCCGGACATCGGCCATACGCCGGGCAGCCGCCACTATCGTGACCCTCGTCGCTCTGCCGTCGCTCCACTCAGGACTCGCGGCCGAAATGACGGATGTGGCAGCGTCTCGCATGTCAGAGCTGATCGAGTGCCGACTGCTGACGGATGGGGGAACGCCGGCGGACCGCTGGGTGCGCGGAGAGTGTATGCAGTTTCGCTGGTTCGCTCCAGAAGGCACGGTGATCGACACGGCGCGGCCGGACGCCGTGACTGCTGAGATGGAACTTGCCACGCCCCGGGGCGAAGACGGGATTATAGAGAGTGGGACTGGGTTGATGATCGCTGCGCCGCCGCGAGGTGATGATGCTCCTTCCGAGCCGGCGGAACCGCGGTGCCGGTAGGGGCATGTCGGCGTCAGGCACTTCCGTTACCCCAGTACATCTGTCAGAGGAGAGGAACCCTATGAGAGCGATGGTCATCCACGAGTACGGCGATCCCGACGTCCTTCAGCCCATGGATCTGCCCATGCCGGAGCCCGCAGCCGGAGAGGTGCGCGTGCGCGTGCATGCAGTGAGCGTGAACCCGGTCGACACCAAGTGGCGGCGCGGCGGCCCGTTCAAGACCTTCCCGGTGGTGCTGGGCTGGGATGTCTCGGGTGTGGTCGAGTCGCTCGGGCCGGGCGTGACAGACTTCGCCGTGGGGGACGAGGTCTTCGGCATGGTGCGCTTTCCCGCCGAGGGCCGCGCCTACGCGGACTACGTGACTGCGCCCGTGACGGACATCGCACGGAAGCCGGCGGGGCTGTCGCACGCGCAGGCGGCGGCGATGACGCTGGCCCCGCTGACAGTGGTGCAGGCCTTCGACCGGCTGGAACTCCAGGCCGGGCAGACGATCCTGATCCACGCGGCGGCCGGTGGGGTGGGGCATTTCGCGGTGCAGCTCGCCAAGACGCGGGGGGCGCGGGTGATCGCCACGGCATCGGCCCCGAACCACGACTTCGTGCGGAGCCTGGGCGCAGACGAGATCGTGGACTACCGCGCGCGGCCCTTCGAGGAGCAGGTGTCGGACGTGGACGCCGTGCTGGACACGGTGGGCGGCGACACCACCACGCGCTCGGTGGGCGTGGTGCGGCCGGGCGGGCACCTCGTGACCATCGCCGCGCAGGCCCCTGCGGAGGCCGCGGCGCAGCGCGGCATCACCGCCGAGCGCATCCTGGTGCACCCGTCGCGGGCACAGCTGGAGTTCCTGGCAGGCGAATTCACGGCCGGCCGCCTGACCCCGCACGTCAGTCAGACCTTCGCGCTGGAACAGGTCGCAGAGGCCCACCGGGCCATCGAGACCGGCCGGACGGTAGGCAAGATCGTGCTTGACGTCATGCGGTAGGAAGGGACGCGTCCCCTACGCCGTCCGATCCGTGACCCACAGCTCCCCCAGCCCCCGGAACATGGTGCTGGGGCGGCGGGTGAACGACCTGAGCTCCATGTGCGGGAACGCACCCAGCAGTTCCTCGAAGGCGACCCTGGCCTCCAGTTTCGCCAGCGGAGCGCCCAGGCAGAAGTGCAGGCCGCGCCCGAACGACAGGTGCCGGTTGGGGCTGCGGGCGATGTCGAAGGCGTCGGGGTGCGGGAACTGGTCGGGATCGCGGTTGGCGGCCCCGATCACGGCGCTGACCTGCTCGCCCTTCTTCACGGTCTGGCTGCCGATCTGCACGTCCTCCAGCGCCGCGCGGAACAGGGCACGCTGCACGGGCGGGTCGTAGCGCAGCATCTCCTCGATGGCGGTGGGCATCAGCGCCGGGTCGGCCCGCAGGCGGGCGAGCTGCGGCGGGTGATCGAGCAGCGCCTTCAGGCCGTTGCCGATCAGGTTCACCGTCGTCTCGTGCCCCGCGATGACCAGCAGGATGCAGTTGGAGATCAGCTCGCCGGGGCGCAGTTGCCCCAGTTCGTCCTCGGCGTGGAGCAGCGAGGAGATCAGGTCGTCCTGCGGGGCAGCGCGGCGCGTCTCGATCAGGCCCGCGAAGTACTCCCCCAGCGCCGTGATCCCCGCCTGCGCCCGCTGCGCCGACTCCGGCGTGGCCGTGGCGAAGTCGCTGCCGTCGATGAAATCGCCTGACCACTGCCGGAAGCGTTCGCGGTCCTCCGGGGGCACGCCCAGCAGTTCCGCAATCACGATGACCGGCAGGGGCATGGCGCAGCCGCGCATGAACTCGAAGAGCTCGCCGGGTGAGGCGCGGGTCAGCAGCTCGCGGGCGATCTCCCGGATGTGCGCCTCCTGCCGCTCGATCACGCGCGGTGTGAAGGCGTGCGCGACCAGGCCGCGCATGCGGGTGTGGTCCGGCGGGTCGCGGTCGAGCATGTTGCCCGGCATGACGTCCCCGGTCATCTCGCGCACCTTCGTGGCGTCCTTGGTCAGGCGCGTGTCCTTCAGGGCCTGTTCCACGTCGGCGTAGCGCGTGAACATCCACATGCCCCCGCTGCCCTGCGGGTGCGGCTGCCAGAACGCGCCGTCCTGGGCACGCAGTCCGGCGTAGGTGGGATACGGGTCGGCCAGGATGTCCGGAGAGAAGAGACCAGCGGGGCGGCGTTCCGTCATGTGTCCTCCTGAGTGATCAGTGTAGGTGTCCGCCCGAGGTGTTCACCTCGATTCCATCCGACTGTTGCATACTGCAACTATGGACACACCTGGGGTCACCCCGGACAGCGATCTGCACGCGCAGCCGTTGCGCTTCCTGACGGCGTACTGGGGCGTGTGGCAGTCCATGTCCGGCCGTGCGAACGCCGATCTGGCCGCGCATGGCCTCGACCTGCGGTCGTTCATCGCCCTGAGCTACGTGCAGGGCAGCCCGACCTCGCCGGGGGAACTCGCCCGCGTGCTGGACGTGCCCCGCTACGAGATGACGCGCATCCTCGACCGCCTGACCGCGCTGGGCACCATCACCCGTGAACTCGACCCCACGAGTGCCCGTTCGCGCCGCCTGGATGTCACGCCGGCCGGTCGGGCGCAGTGGGAGGCGGCCCTCCAGGCCGTGACGGCCACCGTCGATCCCGCCCTGACCTCGCTGGGGTCGCGCCTGGAACCCCTGACCGCCAGCCTGGAGCACCTCGCTGCCTTCTCGTATCCCGCCCCACAGGAGACCCCATGACCAGTGCCCCACGACCCGACCCTGCCTCGACCGGCGGCTGCCCCTTCGGCCACGGTGCCGCCTCGCTGACCCGCAAGCCGGAGCTGGACACGCAGCCCGGCAGTCCCCTGGAACGCGACGACCGGGGCATCTACCGGATCCACGACTTCCACGCGGCCCGCGAGATTCTCCGGAGCGAACAGGCGGTGCAGGCCGGCTTTGGCGCGGACATGGTCACGCAGCTCAGCAACCTCAAGCACCAGCCGGTGCTGTACACCGAGGGCCAGGAGCACCACGAGATGCGCCGGGACACGGCCCGCTACTTCACGCCGACCGCCGTGGCCGCGTACCATCCCTTCATTGCGGGGCTGGCCGACCAGCTCGTGGGCGACCTGCTGCGCCGGGGCGAGGGGAACCTGGATGACCTGAGCCTGACCATGGCCGTGCAGGTGGCGGCCCAGGTGGTCGGCCTGACCGACAGCGCCCTGCCCGGCCTGCAGCGCCGCGTGATGGCCTTCGTCGAGGGCGAGGGCGACAGTGAGCCCGGCACCGAGAACCGCCAGACGCTGGCCGCCCGGCTGCACCAGATGGTCGACGTGCCGCTGTTCTATGCGCTGGACGTGCGGCCGGCCATCCAGGCCCGCCGCCGGGCGCGCCGCGACGACCTGATCAGCCACCTGCTGGACAAGGAGTACAGCGATCTGGAGATCCTGACCGAGTGCCTGACCTACGGCACGGCCGGCATGGTCACCACCCGCGAGTTCATCTCGGTGGCGGCATGGCACCTGCTGCGCCACCCGGATCTGCGGGCCGACTACGTACACGGCACGGAACCCGAGCGCCACGCCATCCTGCACGAGATCCTGCGGCTGGAACCGGTCGTGAACACCCTGTACCGGCGCACCCAGGCCGATCTGGAGGTCGGCGGGCAGGTCATCCCGCAGGGCAGCGTCGTGGCGCTGAACGTGTCCAACACCAACGCCGATCCTGCGGTGGCCGGAGGTGACGCCGCGCAGCTGTGCCCGGCCCGGCCCCTGCCACGCGGCGTGCAGGCCCCTGTGCTGTCCTTCGGCGACGGGGCCCACCGCTGCCCCGGCGCGTTCCTGGCGATCCGCGAGAGCGACGTGCTGCTCAGGCGGCTCCTGATCTGGAACGACCTGCGGATCGTCAAGGAACCGACCGTCACGTACAACGAGGTCATCAAGGGCTACGAACTGCGCGACTTCCGCATCGCGCTGGGATAGGAAAACGGAGAGGGGCGGCCACGACATCTGCGTGGCCGCCCCTGTGATGTGCTTCAGCGTGTGCCGAAGTCCTGCACCCAGTAGTGCCTGTACGTGCTGGTCGAGGTGTACGCATAGCCCACGCCCAGTTCCTTCAGGGCGGGATTCATGATGTTCGCGCAGTGCCCGGCGCTCTGCAGCCACCCGGCGACCACGCTCTCGGGGGTGGTCTGTCCGGCGGCGATGTTCTCGGCCACGCGCGTCCACGTGTACCCGGCGGCAGTGACGCGCTGGGAGAACGTGCGGCCGTCCTGGCTGGTGTGGCTGAAATAGTTCTTCGTGGCCATGTCCGTCGCGTGGGCCTGCGCGGCCTTCTCCAGCGCGGCGTTGTAGGTCAGCGGGGTGGTGGCGGCGTAGCTGGTGGTGCCGCAGGTGCGGGCCTGGGCCCGGGCGGCGTTGGTCAGTTCCAGCACCCGCTGCGCGAAGGTGCCGGTGGGGGTGCTGCCGGTCGGCGGCGGCGTGGTCGTGGTGGCCTGCACGACGATGGGAAAGTCGATGAAGGCGCTCGGGCTGCTCGTGAGCGCGGCGCGGACGGTCGTGGTGCCCGCCGCCTTCGCCGTCACCAGGCCTGTCTGGGTGACGGTCGCCACCGTGGCCTTGGCCGTCGTCCAGGTGAGCTGGCCAGGCTGCGCGGGCTGGCCACCCACCGTGACGGTGAACTGCCGGGTCTGTCCCACGCTCAGGGTGGTCGTGCCCGCGGTTGCCTGTCCGGTCATGGTCGCGAGCGTACCGGACGGATCAGCGGAGAGGGAGGTGGGGCCCTGTCCGCACGCGGAGAGGACGAGGGCCAGGGTGGCGGCAGCCAGGGGGAGTCGGCGGTTCATCACCGGTCAGTAGATGGGGCCAGCATGTGAAGGGCACATCACCCCGGCCCTCATGTCTCATCTTTCGCGCCTGTCGTGTAGACCGTCCGGCAGGTCATGTTCGTGAGGTTGTCGTCATTATCGAAAACTCATTGTTCTCACGGTCTCCGGTCTGCACTCACAGGTAGGCCAGCGCCCAGTCCGGTGCGCCGTGATCCAGTCCTGCCCGCAGCAGGGCCAGGCCATCCGGAGGCGTGTCCTGACGGTGGGGCAGGTCGCCCAGGAGGGCGGTGAATCCGTCCAGGGTGAATTTGGCCGGGGCGTGCCGGGTGGCGGTCACCGTGTCGGCATGCACGTCGTAGACCGCGCCGTACACGTGCCCCTTGCGGGCGTCCAGCGACACGCCCTGCGGCCCGTCGCCGATCACGAGCGCCTCCAGGGTGGACACGCCCAGAACCCGCGCGCCCCAGACCGCGGCCAGCCCCAGGGCGTAGCTGGCCCCCACCCGGACGCCCGTGTACGAGCCCGGCCCGGTTCCGATCACGATGGTCTGGGCCTGGAAGGGCAGGCCCGCGCGGGTGAACACCTCGCGCACGGCCGCCGGAAGGCGCTCGGCGTGGGCCCGGCCGACCTCCACGGACTCGGCCAGCTGACCGTCCGGCCACGCGAGGGCCACGGTCAGGTGGGGCGTGGCCGTATCCAGCGCCAGCGTGACGGGCAGGGTGACAGAAGAGGCGTCCGCGTGCGGCATCGCGGCGCATTGTACGGGGCGGCGGACGCCAAAGTGTCACCTGTACAGGAACGTGCCCGGCACCTGATCCAAACCTGTCCGATGGTATCCTTGAAAGAACATGACGACGATTGCCAAGGGTCTGGAAGGTGTGCTCTTTACCGAGAGCAGACTGACGTTCATCAACGGGGCGGAAGGGATCCTGACCCATCTGGGCATTCCCATCCAGGAGTGGGCGGAGAACAGCACCTTCGAGGAACTGTCCCTGGCACTGCTGGACGGCAAGCTGCCGACGGCGGCCGAACTCGCGGCCTTCGATGCGCACCTGAAGGCCAACCGCGCCATCCCGGAAAAGCTGGCCGAGGAGATCGCCAGCTTCCCGAAGACCGTGCACCCCATGCAGGCGCTGCGCACCGCCGTGTCGTACCTGGGCCTGTTCGATCCGCAGGCCGAGGAGACCGGCGAGGACGCCCGCCGCGCCATCAGCATCCGGATGATCGCGCAGTTCGCCACCATCATCGCGGCGATCGCCCGCGCCCGTGAAGGCCAGCCGGTCATCGCGCCCCGGAGCGACCTCACGCATGCCGGGAACTTCCTGTACATGCTGACCGGCAAGGAGCCCACCACCGAGCAGGCCCGGCTGTTCGACATCGCGCTGGTGCTGCACGCCGACCACGGCATGAACGCCAGCACCTTCACGGCGATCGCCACGAGCAGCACGATCAGCGACATGTACTCCTGCATCGTGTCGGCCATCGGCGCCCTGAAGGGGCCGCTGCACGGCGGCGCCAACGAGGCTGTGATGGACATGCTCGACGAGGTCGGCACGCCGGATCAGGCCGAGGCCTACATCACGAGGAAGCTCGACAACAAGGAAAAGATCATGGGTGTCGGGCACCGCGTGTACAAGTACTTCGACCCCCGGAGCCGCGTGCTGCGCGACTACGCCGAGCACGTGGCCAGCAAGGAAGGCAAGAGCACGTACTACCAGATCCTGGAGACCATCGAGAAGGTCGTCGTCGACCGGATCGGCTCCAAGGGCATCTACCCCAACGTGGACTTCTACTCGGGCACGGTGTACAGCGACCTGGGCATCCGCAAGGAATACTTCACGCCGATCTTCGCCCTGGCCCGGATCTCCGGGTGGTGCGCCAGCGTGATCGAGTACTCGCGCGACAACCGCCTGCTGCGCCCCGACGCGCAGTACACCGGCGCCACGGACGCGCACTACACGAAGCTGCAAGACCGGCAATAGACGCAGGTAGGCGAGGGCAGAGAGCGCTGATTGAGGCTCTCTGCCCTCGCCTCTGTCTGCCTACGCGCTGAGGGGTTCCACCACCCACGTGCCGTAGTGGTTCACGAAATGTGCGCCGCTCTCGCGGAATGCTGTGGCGACCTTGGTGACCCCACCGCTCACGCCGCCGACCTCTACGCTGAGCACAACCTCGCCCCGGCACAGGGCGCGGGCGTACTGCTCCACGTGCTGCCGCTCGTCGGTCATGCCCTGGAGCATCCGCAGGAAGCGCCCCCACACGCCGTGGCGATGGCCGTCGTCGTCCAGGGCGAATTCGCCGTCCTCGCCGATCAGCACCTGCACGGCGCGGTCGGCCAGCCCCAGATCCAGCAGGCGGGACGTGCAGGCCTGCACGTCGTCCAGGGACATGAAAATCCCGTAGACCCGCCCACGGCCCAGCAGGGTGAAGTGGTCAAACGGCGAACGGTGCGGGGAACGCGCGCTGTGCTGCGGCATGATGCCTCCGGGAGTGTCGGCCGGGCGGGCACCCAGGGGCACGCCGTCCGGGCAGTCAGTCGGGTGGCCGTGACGCGGAGCCGGATCGGAACTCAGGTGCCCGCAGCGTACGGGCGCCACGAGCCCGGTACCGCAATCCGGCTCACACCATCAGACCTTGGTCGGAGATCCGTGCCGCCAGCACGACCGGATCGACGGCGGCGTATTGGGGGCTCCCCCTATGCGCTCATGCCCTTGCTGCCGTGCAGGGTGCGCTCCACGGCCTCGGTGATCTCGGTCTCGAAGCGGCCCAGGTGCTCGCGCAGGCGCTCGAGTTCGCCGGCGTTCAGCTCCGGCAGCCACAGCACGCTGCGGCCCAGCACCGCGAAGGTCGTGGGCGCGTCCTCGTCGTCCTCCTCGTCCTCGGTCTCGACCGGGTCGAGGTTCAGGGCACCGTAGTCGAGTCCCTGGTTCAGGAGGTTCATGCCCATCAGGATGTCCGGCAGGCTGTCTTCCTCGACATACAGGTCGAGGTCGAGGTGCAGCCGCACGATCACGCCCCCCTGGTGATCCCGCTCGGCGAACAGCGCCACGCGCGTCTCGCCGTGCCGGATCAGTGCGCCGTCCTCGACGGGCTCGACGGTCATGCCGCTGTCCTGCAGCGCCGTGACGATACGCTGCAACTCTGTCTGCGAGGCCGTCATGCCGGGGAGTATAGAGCCCGGTCTCCGTGCCGATTGCAGACAAAGGCGGAGATCTGCCCCCGGTGGGGGAGGCGCGGGCGCCGGCGGGGGGCGGTCACGCGTGGTAGATCCACACCTCCCGCGCCTCGTCCCACGTGCGGTACAGCTGGCCCAGCAGGCGCAGGTGTTCGGCGTGGGCCAGGGTCTCGGCCAGGGCGAAGCGGCGGCCACTGGTGTTCAGGTCACGCGGGAACATCGCCAGCGACAGGTCGTAGGCGCTGCGCGGTGCCTGATCGGCCTCGGCCTTCACGAAATCCAGCCGCTCGTGGTGGTGGGCGCGCAGCTCGCGGGCGCGGGCCTGCACGCCCTCCATGACCGGCCCGTGGTGCCCCACGACCGCCCGGCGGGGATTCAGGGCCTCCAGCTTGCCCAGTGTCTGGAGGTAGTCGCCCAGCGGATCAGGCCGGGTGTACGCATACAGACCCACATTCGGGCTGATGCGCGGCAGGATGGCGTCACCGGCGATCAGCATGCTGTCGTGCTCGTTCCACAGGCCCAGGTGGCCGTCGGCGTGGCCGGGCAGCCACAGTACCTCCCACGCGCTGCCGGCCAGCGTCACGTCCTGCCCCTCGCGCAGCGGCTGCACGCGGCTGGCGGGATGCACGCGGTCACGGCCCCGGCGGTTGTCGGCTCCCATCTCGGCCAGGGAGTCGCGCGGCAGGCCGTGGTCGCGCATGTGCTTGAGGTGCCCCGGCAGCCACTCCTCCCACAGGTGCCAGTAGCGCTCCCCGCGCCCGATCTCGACATCCAGCATGTGCACCGCCGCGCCGCTGCGTTCCTCCACGACCCCTGCCAGTCCGTAGTGATCCGGGTGGTGGTGCGTGATGATCACCCGCTCGATGTCGACCCAGTGCAGCCCCAGCGCCGTCAGCCCGTCCTCGATGGCCGCCCGTGCCTCGGGCGTGTCGAGCGCCGTGTCGATCATGGTGACCGGGCCGTGTGCGGGGACGTCCACCAGCACCGTGACCGTCTTCATCGGGTACGGAATCGGCACCTGGAGGGCGTGCAGCGAGCCCAGCACGGGGGTGAGCAGCGGGGCGTCGGTCATGCCCGGAGGCTAGCACCCGCCCGGCGGGCCGCCCTGCTCCTGGGCGCGGAACACGTCAGGGCTCCAGCACCACCGGCTTGACCCGCACCGCGCCGTCCGCCACGTGCAGCCACGCGCACGCGACCGGCAGCCGGAAGCGGCGGGGGCCGAGCGCGCCGGGGTTCAGAAAGATCACGCCGTCGCGTTCCTCGAGCCTGGGCGCATGCGTGTGCCCGCTGATCACCACGCCGATTCCGGCTGCCGTGGGCGAGCATTCGAGGGCCGTGAGGTCATGCAGGACATACACCGACACGCCGCCCAGCTCCACCAGCACGGTCTCGGGCAGTGACGACAGCGGCGGCGAACGATCCACGTTGCCGCGCACGGCGTGGATCGGGGCAGGGGAGACCGTCCGGAGACCGTCCAGCACCTCGGCCCGGCCCACGTCACCGGCGTGGAGGATCACATCGGCGGCGCGGGCCAGCGGCAGCACCTCCGGGCGCAGCAGCCCATGCGTATCCGAGATGATCAGTGCCCGCACTGGGGTGTGCTGGGCTGCGCTCAGGGCGTCTTGCAGGTGTACGCACCCGCTTCGGTGCCGCAGCGGATAGAGGTGACCTGCGACGCGGTGATCCTGACCAGCAGGTTCTGCGGTTCCAGCGCCGGGTTAATCGGCAGGACATTCACGCCCACGGTGCCGGGCCGCACCTTCACGCGCAGGGGCTGGCCGACCCCCGCGACCTGCCCCACTGCGCTGCCCCCCACCAGCACCTGCGCCGGTACGTCCGACGAGACGCTCAGGGTGCCGGTGATCGGCGCGAGCACGGCCCGCACCTCGACCACGCCGTTCTCGGTCACCGTGACGCGCTGCGACCGGTCGGCCAGGCCCGGTGCGGACACGCTGACCGTCACGCTGCCCACCGGCACGTCCGGAATGGTGACGGGCGCGTAACCGGCCAGCCGGCCGTCCACCCGCACCTCGGCCCCCGGCACGGAGGCCACGACGCGCAGCGTCCCGAAGCGGCCCACCGTGAACGCCGTGGTCGTGACCGTGTAGGCCCCGGCCGGCAAGCTCGCTGCCGCCGCCTGCACCGCCCGGCCCGCGTCGTCCAGCGTGCGGGCCCCCTGCGCTCCGGTCACGTCCAGCGGCACCACGCTGGCGACCGTGAACACCTGCGTGAAGCCGCCGGTGGGCGGCAGGCGCACGGGCACCTCGGTGGCGGCCCCCACCGCGCCCACGGTCACCACCTGCACCGGCTGCCCGGCCGTGAGCACCAGCGAGGACACGTAGGCGGCCCGGTCGGTCGTGACCAGCAGTGCCCCTGGCCCCGGCGGGCGGTACAGCGTCTCGCCCGTGACCGTCGTGACCGCTGGAGCCGACAGCCGCACGCCGACCTGTACCTGTGCCCCCGCCTGTGCCCGCAGCGGAGCGGGCACACACGCCACCAGCGCTCCGCTCAGGGCGGCCACCATCGCCCACGACCACCTCGCCGTCTTCATCCCCCCAGGGTAGGCGTCCGGATGCCCAGGCGGCTGAAATCATCTGACGGCGCGTTTACTCATGTGGGGCACAACAAAAACAGCCCGGCCGCAACCGGGCTGTCCACAGATCAGATCTTCAGGGCAGGCGCTTCATGATGGCCTGGAGGCTGGCGCTGTCGGCCCAGGCCATGCCCTTCTCGACATACGTGCGGGCCATGGTGGTGTCGCCACGCTGCAGGGCCAGATAGGCGAGCTTCGCGGCGCTCAGGGACGCCCACTGCTTCTCGGTGTCGTTCAGGTCGGTCAGGCGGCCCCACGCGTTGTAGGCGTTGATCCACCACTGGGTCTTGGTGTAGAGCTGCGCCAGGTAGGCGTTGTAGTCGCGGTTGCCCGCTTCCATCGCGGCGGCGTAGTACGCGTGATCCACCGACGCCTTCCACAGGGTGCGGTCGTAGAAGGGCACGGGGTAGGCCACGTCGGCCTGCACGGCGAACTCCTGTGCACGGGCGAAGTTGTCGCTGGCGCTCATGGTGGCGGGCGAAGTGGTCTCGGTCGGGGCCGCCGTGTCGGCCGGCGCCGTGGTGTCGGCAGGAGCCGCCGTGTCAGCCGGAGCGGCGGTGTCGGCGGGGGCCGCCGTGTCGGCGGGAGCGGCAGGCGGCGTGGTGTCCTGCGCGGCGGCCAGGCCTGCCAGCGCGAAGGCGGTCAGCATGAGAATCTTCTTCATAACAGTTCGCATCTTAGGCCGTACCCTGGCAAGCGTCCATCTCATCCCCGCGACACCGGCCCTACCGTAAAGGGACTGTAAAGGAGCTCACCTTCACATGAGGACTGCCCGACACTTGCCCCTCCTTCTGCTGATGACAGCGGCCCTGATGCCGGGGGTGGCCGCCCAGAGCACAGCGCCCGCGCCGCAGGCCCCACCGACCTTTGTCGCCCCGAAGATCGACGTCTTCAAGGAATTGCGCGTGATCTCCGGCGTGAGTGTCACCGACACCGGCGACCTCGTGTTCGTCGGCTCGGACGCGAAGATCCACCGCACGGACGCCAGCGGCAGCGAGAAGTGGGCCTACCCGGTCGGAGATCTGGGCCGCGCGTATCCCGTCATCACCCCGCAGGGGGGCGTGATCGCCGCGTCCTATGACGACACCGTGTATGCCCTGGACGCCGCCGGGAAACTGCAGTGGAAGCTCAAGCTCGACGGGGACATCTACGCCACTCCCGCCCTGCGCTCCGACGGCAGCGTGATCGTCGCCACGGCCGGGGGCACCGTGTACGCCATCGGCCCGGACGGCAGGGCGCTGTGGACCTACAAGGTGGGGGCGCCGGTCTTCAGTTCCCCCGCCCTGGCGCTGGACGGCACCATCTACTTCGGGGCGCAGAACAACCGCCTGTACGCGCTCAGTCCGGCCGGCACCCCGAAGTGGACGTACACCGCCGGCTCGCTGGTGTTCAGTTCACCGGCCCTCGACGCGCAGGGCAACATCTACTTTGGCTCCAGCGACCGGCGCGTCCATGCGGTGTCGCCGGCCGGAACACCGCTGTGGACGGTACCCACCGGGCTGTTCGTGAACGCCAGCCCCATCGTGACCCGTGCCGGGCTGATCGTGGTCGGCAGCTATGACGGCACGCTGTACGCCCTGAACGCGGCCGGCCAGACGGTGTGGTCGTATGTGGCCGGGCAACCCATCGCCGCGTCGGCTGCCGAACTCAGTGACGGCACTGTGATCGTGCCGGATCTGGGGGGAACGGTGCACGCCCTGAACGCCCGTGGTCAGGCCCTGTGGACAATTCCCACCGGCAAGAAGATCGACGTGGGGGTCAGTGTGAGCAACCAGGGCAGCCTGTATTTCGTGACCCAGGGCGGCGCCCTGAACATCATCACGAAGCAGCGGCCGCTGGCCGTCGGGCCGTGGACGACCTTCCATGCCCGCCCGGACGGATGGGGCCGTGCCCTGAGCCCCCAGGACACCCAGGCGCTCACCCAGGCCCGGCGCACCGCCGCGAGTGCGCCGGTGGCCCAGCTCCGGCCCCTGACGCCGCCGGCACCGGTGGCGACCGCCCCGACTCCGACAAGGCCAGCCCCGACAAGACCGGCCCCGACGACTTCGGCGCCTCAGTCCCCGGCACCATCTCCGGCGTCTCCGGTGGCGACTACGCCTCCCGGTTCGGCCCTCCGGCCTGCGCCGGTCACCCCGCCGACAGCACCCGCCCTCACTCCGGCCCAGCTCGCGGCGCGGGCGGTGACCGTGGTGAAGGTGCAGGATCAGCAGGTGTTCCTGCCGGTGCAGGACACGGCGGCGGCCCTGCGCCTGCCCGTCCGGGCGGTGGGTGTCCGGACGGCCACGCTGGAACTGGGCACTCAGCGCGTCCCCGTCAATGTGCGTCTGTTCGGTGGTCAGCCCTACGTGTCGGTGGCGGAACTGGCCGCGCTGCCGGGCATGCAGGCGGCCCTGGTCAACCGGCCCTCACCGGCCCTGACCCTGACGCGGGCGGGGCAGGTCACGGCCTTCCCCCTGAACCTGCCCACGCTGGTGTCCCTGACGCGGGGCAAGGAGTTCCCGGACATCCTGCCGCGCTGAACCGGCACCGCTGGACCGGGAGGCATGAACCGCCGGTCGCCATACGCGGGTGTATGGCGACCGGCGACCGACCGTCAGCGCCCCGTGCCCCTGCGCCCGTCCTTCCCGCTGCCCTTCGCCTCGCCCCCCTTCCCCCGGGTGCCCTGATCCCGGTCATTGTCGCGGTCTCCGCGCCGGCCCTGTCCCGGCGGGTCGGATCGGCCCGGTCGGGTCTCCGAGGCGGGCGGCGGGCTGCTGACCGGCGTGGGCGTGGGGTCGGGCCGGGGCACCGGCGTGGGAATCGGCGCCGGCGCCAGCGGCGGGGTGGGGGGCGCCGGTGGCACGGGAGCGGGCACTGGCCTGGGCACCGGCGTCGGTACCGGGGCGGGGCTGGACACGCCGGGCTGGGCGCGTTCCGGCGTGGGCACCGGCGCGGCAATGTCCCTGACCCACTCGGAGCGCGTGGCCTCGGTCGCGGCTGTCGCCGGGCGGGTCACGGTCGTGGGAGGCGTCACCGGTGTCCGGCGGGGCGAGGTGACCGGCGTGCCCGGGGCCGGACGGCGCACGGCCACGCCGGAGGGAGGCTGCTGGCGGGCCGCGGCCTCGCGCCGGGCCTGCAGGATGGCCGCGACGGCCCGTGTGGAGGCGGCGCGGGAGGCACGGATGGCGGCGGTGGAGGCCCGGGCGGGGGTCGGGGCCGCTGCCGGGCGGGCACTGGCCTTCACGGCTCGGCGCACCGGGGCCGGGGGTGCGGCCGGGCGAACCGCCGATCCTGCCGGGGCGCGCCCGGCAGCCGGTCTGGTCACGGCTCCCACGGTTCGTCCGGCGACCGGTCTGGCACCGGAAACTGCGGCCGGTCGCGCGGTGGCTGGTCGGATCACGCTGATCCGGGGAACGGGCACTGAGGGTGCCCGGACAGGTGCTGGCCGGACCGGCGGGGCAACGGTGCCGGTCGCTGCCGGCTCGGCCGGCCGGAACAGCGGAGCAGGAATCACGGGGACACGGCCACGCGCCGGGCTGTCCGTGCGCTGGCCCGACGGCGCGGGGAGGGTGACCGGCCCCTGACCATGCAGCGCCGGTTCACTGGCCGTGACCCTGGCCCGCAGGGCATCGGGCAGCACCACCGCCATGGCGACCGCCACCGCAGTCGGCAGGATGACCAGCGTGTTCGTCCAGCGCACTCCTCACCTCCGTGTCCGGCGGGCCTGGATCCCTCCGGGGCGGCCCCGGCCGTGGGTGTCCTGGCCGTCATTCAGCATGTCCGGTGCTGTGGCCCATCGTACTCCACGAAAACGGGGGCGTTGGGCCGGACGGGCTCCGGGCCGATCCTGGGCAGACGCCCCTGCTGCGGGCATGAGACGGATCCCGGTCATCCGGGGCAGCGAGCGTGGGGCGGCCCGGTTCAGGCCGTCAGGATCAGCGGCTGCGCGGCCGTGATCATGACGGTGTGCTCGAAGTGGGCGGCCAGGCCACCGTCGGTCGTGCTCAGCGTCCAGCCGTCGCGCAGGGTGCGCACGCGGGGCGACTTCCCGGTCGAGACCATCGGTTCCACCGCGATGACCAGCCCCTCGTGGAGTTTCTGGCGGTCGCGCGCCCGGTAGTAGTTCGGCACGTTCGGCTCCTCGTGGATCGCCCGGCCGACGCCGTGGCCGAAGAGCTCGCGCAGGACGGTGAAGCCGCGCCGCGTGACCTCCTGCTCGACCGCCCGCCCGATGGCATGGACGGGCTGCCCGGCCCTGGCCGCCGCCATGCCGGCCCCGAACGCCGCCTCGGTGCACTCGATCAGCCGCAGCGCCACGGGGGATGCCGGGGGCACGGCCACCGTCACGGCCGCGTCGGCGACGAATCCGTCCACGTAGGGCGTGACGTCCAGGCTCACCACGTCGCCGGCCGCCAGGGGGCGGCGCGTGGGCAGCCCGTGCACAATGTCGTCGTTCACGCTGACAAAGACGTTGACCGGGGCGCCATAGGTCATCCGTGGGGCCGACCGGGCCCCGTGCCGCCGGAAGACCCGCCCGGCCAGGGCGTCCAGTTCGGCCGGTGTGATCCCGGGACGGATCGCCGCCCTCAGGGTGCGCAGGGTCTCGGCGACGACCTGCCCGGCGCGCTGCATGCCCTGGAGTTCGGCCTCGGTGGTGATGGTCATGCCGGAGTCTAGGCCACCGGCACCGTGCCGGTGGCGGACTGCGGCCGGCGCGTCCGCACTGCTCTTGCAAATGTTTCTACAGACGCCTACAGTGTTGCAAAATCAACTACAACATCCTTCTCCTGGCCCGGCGGTGATTCCTTGCGATTCTTTCCGAACAAGCGGTGCTCCCTGATTCCCTCGCTGCACTCCCCGCCCACGGCCGGCCCCGAGGTGACGCATGCGGCTTGACCGGGCGGAACTGCGCGTGGTCTCGCTGCCGCTGCTGCGGCCCTTCCGCACCAGTTTCGGTGTGGTGGCCGACAAGACCTTCGTGCTGCTGCGCGTGTTCGGTGACGGGCTGGAGGGCGTGGCCGAGGGCGTCATGGATGCCCGCCCGCAGTACCGCGAGGAGACCATCGCCGGGGCGCTCGCGCTGCTCCAGGAGGCGGTGCTGCCGGAGGTGCTGGGCCGCGAGTGGGCCAACCCCGAGGCGCTGGTGCGCCACCTGTCGGGCCTGCGCGGCAACCGCATGGCGCTGGCGGTGCTGGAGATGGCGTGCTGGGATCTGCATGCCCGCGGCCTGGGCGTGCCGCTCTGCACGCTGCTGGGCGGCACGCGGGACGCCGTGGAGGTGGGCGTGTCGCTGGGCATCCAGCCCTCGGTCGAGGCCACCGTGGACACGGCGCTGCGCCACGCCGAGCAGGGGTACCGGCGCATCAAGCTCAAGATCGAGCCCGGCTGGGACGTGACGGTCGTGCGGGCGGTGCGGGCGGCGCTGCCGGACACGCCTGTCACGGTGGACGCCAACGCCGCGTACTCGCTGGCCCACCTGAACACCCTGCGCGAGCTGGACACCCTGGGCCTGGACTACATCGAGCAGCCGCTGGCGTGGAACGACCTGCGCGACCACGCCAAGCTCCAGGCGCTGATGCACACGCCGCTGTGCCTGGACGAGTGCATCACGACGGCGCAGGATGCCCGCAAGGCGCTGGAGACCGCCGCGTGCCGGCTGGTGAACATCAAGGTCGGGCGGGTGGGCGGCCACCTGGAGGCGCGGCGGGTGCACGACGTTGCGGCGGCGTTCAGCGCCCCGGTGTGGTGCGGGGGCATGCTCGAGAGCGGGGTGGGCCGCGCCCACAACATCCACCTCGCCACGCTGGAGAACTTCACGAAGCCCGGCGACACCAGCAGTTCCTCGCGCTACTGGGCACGCGACATCGTGAACGAGCCGCTGGAGACCACGGGTGGGATCATGCCGGTGCCGCCGGGGCCGGGGATCGGCGTCACGCTGGATGTGCCCTTCCTGGACAGCGTGACGCGCTGGCGGGCGGACATCGGTGCTCCGGCGCGGATCGCCGCCGGAAGCGCCCCATGACGGACATCGCCTCTGCGCCGCCCACCGTGACGCTGCGCGAGCTGAGCGGGCTGCCGGAACTGGCGCTCACGCCGCCCCTGGCCCGCGCCGTGTGGGGCGAGACCGACACGCCGGAGGATCCGGTGCTGCTGCACGTCCTGCACCGCGCCGGCGGGCTGGTGGCCGGCGCGCTCGATGCCCAGGGGCAGCTGCGGGCCTACCTGGTGGGCCTGCCGACCCGCGAGGCCGGCGTGCAGCACTCGCACCGCCTGGGCGTGCACCCGCAGTGGCGGCGACAGGGGCTGGGCGAGCGCCTCAAGGCGTTCCAGCGGCAGTGGTGTGTGGCGCGGGGCATCACCCGCGTGACGTGGACCTTCGATCCCCTGCTGCTGGCCAACGCGCACCTGAACGTGCGCCGCCTGGGGGCCACCGTGGACACCTACCTGCCGGACTACTACGGCGAGATGGCCGGCATCAACGCCGGCGTGCCCTCGGACCGCTTCGAGGCCGTGTGGGTGCTGGACGGCGACCGGGCGCAGCAGGGCGTGCGCGAACTGTGGCCAGCCGGCGAGGCGCTGCACCCGCTGCGGGACGAGCTGCCGGCCACGGTGCCGGACGCCGTGACCGTACGCGTGCCGGCCGACTACTCCCGCCTGCGGCGCGAGGATCTTGCGCACGCCCGGGCGTGGCGGGCGGCCAGCGGCCCGCTGTTCGCCCGGCTGTTCGCGCAGGGCCACCGGCTGGTGGATGTGGATCTTCCGGGCCAGCGCTACCTGCTGCGCCGGAGTACTGCCGGGTGAGGGCACCATGCTGACCTACGTCGCCCGCCGCCTGCTGGCCCTGCCGCTGATCCTGCTGGCGGTGACGTTCCTGATCGTGCTGGTGATGCAGCTCATCCCGCCTGAGCAGCGGGCCGCCGCCTACGCCGTGAACCTGGAGCAGCTGTCCCGCGTGCCCGAGATCATCCGGGCCAACCACCTGGACGGCAGCGTGTTCGTGCAGTACGGGCTGTGGCTTAAGGAAGCCGCGGTGGGCAACCTGGGCTTCTCGCGCACCAGCGGGCTGCCGGTGCTGGAGACCCTGCGCACCTACTTCCCGGCCACGCTGGAGCTGGCCCTGTTCGCGCTCGTTCCGCTGGTGGCGCTGGGCGTGTGGCTGGGCGGCCACGCGGCGGTGCACCGCAACCGCGCCCCGGACACCGTCATCCGGGTCTTCGCGGTGCTGGGCTACAGCATTCCCAGCTTCGTGCTGGGGGTGTGGCTGCTGGTCATCTTCTACGGGGCGCTGGGCGTGCTGCCCGGCAACGGCAACCAGAGCAACGACATCTCGCTGCAGCTGGCCACGGACCCCATGCGCCGCTACACGCACCTGCTCACCGTCGATGCCCTGCTGAACGGCCGGCTGACCGTGTTCTGGGACGCGCTGCTGCACCTTGTCCTGCCGGTGCTGACCCTGCTGGTGGTCAGCAGCGCGGGGCTGATCAAGGGCACCCGCGCGAGCATGATCGAGGCCCTGGGCAGCGACTACATCCGCACCGCCCGCGCCAAGGGCGTCGCCGAGCGTCAGGTGATCGGCCGGCATGCCCGGCGCAATGCCCTGCTCACGGTGACCACCCTGGTCGCCCTGAGCGTGTCGGGGCTGCTCCAGGGCGCGGTGCTGGCCGAGACGCTGTTCGGCTATCCCGGCGTGGCGGGCTGGGCGGCGCGGGCGGCGGCGCAGGGCGACCTGCCGGGCGTGCTGGGCTTCGCCCTGCTGACGGCCACCGTCGTCGTGCTGGTGAACCTGCTGGCCGACCTGACCTACACGCTGGTCGATCCACGGGTGCGGTACACGTGAGCGCCGTGCGCCGCGCGGCTGGCCCGGCCGCGCCCACCCGGTTCCGCGTGGGCGTGTGGCGGCCACGCCTCAGTGTCCCCGCGCGGGTCGGGGCGGTCGTCGTGGGGCTGTACGTGCTGGTGGCCCTGCTCGCTCCGCTGCTGGCCCCGCCGCAGGGCAACTGCCGGCGCGACCTGGGGCTGGCGGCGGGGCAGGTCTATCCCGGCCCACTGGCCTACGTGCGCGAGGTGCTGCGCCCGCCGGACAGCTGCCTCCAGATGCCCCGCGTGGGCTTTGCCGCGCAGCCCAGGGCACCGGCCCCGGACGCGCCGCTGGGCCGGGTAGGCGGCTACGACATCCGCTACGGCCTGGTGTGGGGCACCCGCACGGCGCTGTTCCTGGGCGTCACGGTGGTCGGCCTGAGCGTGCTGATCGGCGGGGCCGTGGGCCTGCTGGCAGGCTTCTTCGGCGGCGTCATGGACAACCTGCTGATGCGCGTGACCGACGTGACCTTCGCCTTTCCCGGCCTGGTGCTGGTGCTGGTGCTCGTGGCGGCGCTGGGGCCGGGGCTGGGCAACATCATCCTGGCGCTGAGTCTGGTGTCGTGGACGGCGCTGGCGCGGGTGGTGCGCGCGGAGGTGCTGCGGGTGCGCGAGCAGGAGTACGTCGCGGCGGCCTGGAGCGTGGGGGCCAGTCCCCTGCGCGTCGCGCTGCGGCACGTGCTGCCCGGCTCACTGGGGCCGCTGGCCAGCCTGGTCGTGCTGGAGATGGGCGGGCTGCCCATCGTGGCCGGCGCCCTGAGTTTCCTGGGGCTGGGCACGCCGGCGGGCTTCGCCGACTGGGGCCAGCTCATCGCCCTGGCGCAGCCGTGGATCCAGGGGCCGGCCGGGCAGCCCTTCGCGTACTGGTACGTCACCCTCTTTCCCGGCGTGTGCATCGCCCTCTACAGCCTCGGCTGGAACCTCGTCGGGGACGCCCTCGGCGAGGGTCTGGATCCCCGCAACCGCTGACCCCGCCACCCGCCCCCCTCTGCCCCCCTTCTGGAGGTCCTGCCATGAACCGACGCGCCCTGTTCCTCTCCCTGAGCCTGTGCGGCTCCGCCGCCCTGGCCACGCCCAAAGACACGCTGGTGTACCAGATTCCCTCGGCCATCGCGGCCCTGGAGCCCGCGCAGGCGGTCACCGGCTACGACGTGCTGGTGGTGCAGCAGATGTACGAGGCGCTGTACCGCAACGAGTTCGGCAGCTACAAGCCCCAGCTCGCCACGGGCTACACCCAGAGCAAGGACGGCCGGGTCACGACCTTCACCCTGCGCCGGGGCGTCCGATTCCACGACGGCTCGTCCATGACCTGCATGGACGCCGAGTACTCGCTGCGGCGCACGCTGCTGGTCGGCAACGAGACCTCGCAGGCCGCGCAGATCCGCGCCAGCGTGCTGGGCATCGGGGGCTTCACCCCGGAGATCAGGAAGACCTTCACCTTCGCCAAACTCGCCAGCACCGTGAAGTGCAACGCGGCCGGACAGCTCGTCCTGACGCTGGATCGCAATGTTCCCAGCCTGATCGACGCGGTGTCGCAGGCCTACGTCGTGCCGATGAAGGCGCTGGTGGCGGCCGGCGACTGGAGCGGCACGGCGCGGGACTTCGGCGCGTGGGTGGGCAAGGACGTGTCGAACTCGGCGCTGACGCAGAAACCCAGCGGCACCGGGGCCTATACCTTCGTGTCGCGCGACCCCAGCCGGCTGATCTTCCGGGCCTTCGCGGGGTACTGGGGCGGCGCACCGGCGCTGAAAAACGTGATCCTCCAGAAGGTGGACAGCGACACCGCCCGCGTGCTGGCCGTGCAGAAGGGCGACGCCGACATCATCGCCGTGCCCGACCGCGACACCCTGGCCCGGCTGCGCGGCGTGGCGGGCGTGAAGGTCTACGAGACCCTGCCGCTGCAGCTGCAGTCGCAGGTGGTCACCATGGTGATGTTCAACCAGAACATCCAGGATGGCGGTCGCCTGCCGGCCGGGCAGCTGGCCGAGAACAACGTGCCCGTCAACTTCTTCTCGGACATCCATGTGCGCCGGGCCTTCGCGGCGGCCTTCGACACCCAGACCTTCGTGCGCGACGCCCTCCAGGGCAAGGGGCTGGCGCTGAATTCGTCGCTGCCCTACACCAGCTGGGCCAATGACCCGGCCCTGCGGCCCACCGCCTTCAACCTCAAGACCGCCGAGGCGGAGTTCAGACTGGCCTTCGGCGGCAAGCTGTGGACGACCGGCTTCACGCTGCCGGCCATCACCATCACCGGCCAGGGGCTGAGTGAGGTCGTCTCGGGGATCATCAAGCAGAACATCGAGGCGATCAATCCGAAGTTCCACGTGCAGGTCACCACGGGCGAACTCAGCTCGCTGAACGCCTCGCTGCTGGGCGGCAAGCTCACGGTCGTGCCGCTGACGTGGGGCGGGGCCGATCCGGACACCGTGCTGCGCGGCCTGTATGGCAGTGACGGCATCCTGTCCACCGCGCTGGGCATCAAGGACACCCGGCTCCAGACCCTGCTCGACCAGGGCCGCGACACGGTGGGCCAGGCTGCCCGCAAGCCGATCTACCGCACCATCCTGAACTACGTCGGCCAGCAGGCCTACGGCTTCCCGCTCCAGGTCTCCCAGGGCTTCGGGGCCACGGCCGCCGACCTCAGGGGCTTCGAGGACTTCAACAAGACCAACCTGTTCAGCCGGCTGTCGAAGTAGGCCGCCCACGCCCGTTCCGTGTCCCACCCCATGTCCCCGCCTCTTTCCCCAGGGAGCCCGACCATGACTGCACCCACCACGACCGCCTCCAGCGCCCAGCTCGCCGCCGCCTTCGAGGCCGAGGCCAGACGCCTGCACCGTGAGTTCCGGACACCCGGTGTGAGCCTGGCCCTGCTGCTGCCGGGCGGCGACTACTTCGTGAACCTGGGCGTGGCCAGCCTGGAGACGCAGCAGCCCGTCACCGAGGACACCCTCTTCCAGATCGGCAGCACGACCAAGACCCTGACCTCGCTGGTGTGCTCGACCCTGGTGGCCGAGGGCAAACTCGACCTGGACGCCACCGTGCGCACGTACCTGCCCGACTTCAGGCTTCAGGACGAGCACGCCGCCGGGCACGCCACGGTGCGCGACCTGCTGACCCACCAGGGCGGCTGGCTGGGCGACCTCTTCGAGGACACCGGCGACGGTGACGACGCGCTGGCACGCGGGCTCGACAAGCTGGCCGACTCCCCGCAGATGGTGCCGCTGCGGGGCCACTGGAGCTACAACAACGCGGGCTTCTTCGTGGCCGGGCGGATCATCGAGGTGCTCACCGGCCAGACCTGGGAACAGGCCGTCACCGAGCGCGTCTTCACGCCGCTGGGCATGGATCACAGCTTCTTCTTCGCCAACCAGATCATGACGCACCGCTTCGCCGTCGGCTACAACAAGGTCGGCGAGGAGTTCCAGACGCAGCGCCCGTGGATGATGATGCGCTCGGCGGCCCCGGCCGGCAGCACGTGCTCCTCGACCGCCATCGACATGGCGAAATACGCGCACTACATCATGGACGGCACCATGAACCCGCTGCCGGTTCCGGCGGCGAAGGCCGGTCAGGAGTCGGGCCAGGCCGACGGAACCGACACGCCCGCCGAACCCCTGCTCGGGGCCGTGGATCGTCACAGCCTGTGGGCCACCCGCATTCCCATCGGGAACGCCTTCAACGGCTTTCCCGGCGAGAGCGGGCAGATGGGCCAGAGCTGGTTCGTGGACGACTACGGCCACACGACGATCCTGAGCCACGGCGGCACGACGATCGGCCACCAGTCGGACTTCTGGGTGTCGCCGGACCGGCGCGTGGGCTTCATCTCGATGACCAACGGCAGCAACGGCCACGCCCTGAACCGCCAGCTCAGCGAGTGGGTCAAGCGCGAGGTGCTGGGCCTCTCGGCCCCCGAACTCGGGTCGCACGAGCACGACGAGGCCGGTCTGGCGGACTTCGTGGGCGTGTACGACGTGGTCGGCCAGACGTACACGCTGGGCGTCAGTGCCCAGGCCGGCTCGCTGGTCGTCCAGATGCCCGATCCGGCCTCGGGCGGCACCATCGACCTGCGCCTGAACTTCATCGAGCCGGAGCGGGCCGTCATCGCAGATGGCAACTATGCCGGCCTGGGCGTGGAGTTCCTGCGGAACGCGGAGGGGCTGGTGGACTTCATGCGCTTCGGAGGCCGCATCTACCCGCGCCAGGCGCAGGCCGCCGTGGAGGACGCGCCTGTCGAGTCCCAGCCGGACGAGACCCAGCCCACCCCCGAGGTCGTGTCGCAGGTATGACACGGGACTCGGATGAGTCGCAACCGACCCCCAGCGAGGCGATACGCCCCATGTCGGACTGGAGCGGTGGAACGCCATCCCGATCTGACCACGGGACGGCCCGGACTCGCGGGCGGCCGGCATGAACCGGGTGTGGATCACCGGGGGCACCGTGATCGACGGCAGCGGGGCTCCCGGCCGCCCGGCCGACGTGCTGATCGAGGATGACCGGATCGCCCGGATCGCGGTTGCCGGCGGCCCCGTGCCCGACGGGGCGGAGGTCGTGGACGCCGCCGGTATGGTCGTGGCCCCCGGATTCATCGACGTGATGAGCCACTCGGTCTCGACCCTGCTGCATGACGGCCTGAGCGTGGGCAAGGTCACGCAGGGCGTGAGCACCGAGATCATGGGCGAGGGCTGGACGCCCGCCCCGGCCGTGCCCGGACAGCCCCACGGCTTTCCCGTCCACGGCCTGCCCGGCGGCGACGAGGCGTGGGTCGGGCGCTCCAGGGGCTGGACGCGCTTCGGGGACTGGCTGGCGGCCCAGGAGGCGGTCGGGGCCGCCGTGAACTTCGGTTCCTTCATCGGCGGGGCCACGGTGCGCGAGTCCGCCCGTGGCTACGCCGAGGGCGAGAGCACGCCGGCACAGCTGGCCGAGATGCGCCGCGTGGTGCGCGAGGCGATGGAGGACGGGGCCTACGGCCTGGCCACCGCGCTGATCTATCCGCCCGGCAGCTACGCCGGCACCGATGAGCTGGTGGCCCTGTGCGAGGAGGTCGCGGCGTTCGGCGGCATCTACATCACGCATATGCGTTCAGAGGGCGAGGCGATTCTGGAGGGGCTGGAGGAGGCGCTGGAGATCACCGCCCGCTCCGGGGCGCGGCTGCACGTGTACCACCTCAAGGCGGCCGGACGCCCCGCGTGGCCGAAGATGCCGCAGGTGATCGACCGCGTGAACGCCGAGCGGGCCGCAGGCCGTGACATCCACGCCGACCTGTACCTGTACACCGCCGGGGGCACCGGCCTGTCGTCGGTCACGCCGCCGTGGGCCAGCGAGGGCAACCGGCTGGTCGAGAGATTACGCGACCCCGCCGAACGGGCCCGCATCCGGGCGGCCATCCTCGACCCGGACGGCACCTGGGAACCCCTGGGCAACCTGGCGGGGCCAGAGGGAATCATGCCCGTGGGCCTGAAGCACCCGGATCACCGCGCGTACCGGGGGCTCTCGCTGGCGCAGATCGCGGCGCAGCGCGGCCAGGACTGGATCGACGCCGCCCTCGACCTGCTGGAGGCCGAGGAGCAGCGGGTGGGCAGCCTGTACCACCTGATGTCCGAGGACAACATCGAACTCCAGCTGCGCCAGCCCTGGGTGATGCTGGGCTCGGACGCGGCCGGCTCCGACCCGACGCTGCTCACGGAGGACGAGCTGGGCGGCCATCCCCGCTCGTACGGCAACTTCACCCGCCTGCTGGCCGTGTACGTCCGCGAGCGCGGTGTCCTGAGCCTGGAGGAGGCCGTCCACCGCATGACCGGCCTGCCCGCCGCGCACTTCCGCCTGGAGGGGCGTGGTCTGCTGAAGGCCGATCACTTCGCCGACGTGGTGATCTTCGATCCTGTGAACGTGCGCGATCACGCGACCTACGCCCACGCCGAACAGCTCTCGGGGGGCGTGCGCGACCTGTGGGTCAACGGCGTGCGGGTGCTCGCAGGCGGGACGCACACGCGGGCACGGCCGGGCCGCCGCCTGTACGGGCCGGGCGCGGCCGGGCGGCCCGGCCCCTCTGCCCCGGCGACGGACGCCGCCCAGGTGGGCTAGGGTGACGCCATGACGTCCGCCCCGCCCGCCACCGCTGCCGAACTGCTGCGTGCCGGTCTGGAGAGCTTCGGGCCGCGTGACCGGCAGATTGCCCGCCATTTCATCGACCACTTCGAGGAGCTGCCCTTCCTGAGTGCCGGGGAGATCGCCGAGGCGCTGGGCGTGAGCGGCGCGGCGATCACCCGGTTCAGCCAGCGCGTGGGCTTCGAGGGCTACCCGCACCTGCAACGCTCGGTGCGCCAGGAACTGCGGGCCACCCTGGGCCTGGGGCGGCCGGGCCGGCAGGACGCGGTGGTCGCCCGCTACTGGGTCAGCGAGCGGGCCAACCTCGACGGGCTGCAGGCCATCCCGGAAGACCAGCTGCTGGCCATGGCGCAGGCCATCGCCTCGGCGCGGCAGGTGTGGCTGCTGGGGGCACGGTCGTCGCACGGGCTGGCGCTGACCGCCGAATACATGCTGTCCTCGTTCCGGCCGCGCGTCCAGGCCTACAGCGCCGACCTGCTGTGTGGCCGCCCCGAGCACCTGCTGGAGATGACCGCCGACGACGCCGTCCTGGTGTACACCCTGCGCCGCTACAGCCGCGCGACCACGCAGGTCACGACCGCCCTGCGCGAGCGCGGCGTGCGGGTGCTGCTGCTCACGGATCAGGGGGCCTCGCCGCTGGGCCGCCTCGCCCACCACAGCATCCGCCTGCCCACCCAGGGCTCCGAGGTCATCGCCTCGCTCGCCCCCTTCCTGAGCGTCACCTCGCTGATCGCCTCGCTGGTCGCCCGCGAGATGGGCGGCGGGCAGCTGGAGGCCGCCGAACGCCTGAAAGCGGAGTTCGGGGTGTACGAGTACTGAGGTATGGAGGTCGGATACGGAACCAGGTTGATGGCCGAGCATGACAGGCTGTTCCGTCGAAAACCCCTCAATCAACTGAGGCCCGGATCACGCCACACGCCGGGACAGCCGGATCTTCCAGCTCCGGCACTGGAGCGCGCTGGCAACCGCCCGAGGAACATGTCACCGGGTAGATGGCGCACACTGTGGATCCGGTGTCGTGCTGACGGAGCGGTATGCTTTCTGCTGCCACCAGCCCGCAGCACAACACACGTCAGGAGGAAGCATGCCAGGGAAACTGAGCGGAACAGTCGCGATCGTCACCGGAGCCAGCGCCGGAATTGGTGCCGCCGTGGCGCGCAGTCTTGCGGCCGAAGGGGCCAGCCTGGTGCTGACCGCCCGGCGTCAGGAGCGGCTCGAGGCGCTGGCCTCCGAACTTCAGGGCGGCGGCACGCAGGTGTGGGTGGTTCCCGGTGACGCCCGCGAGGAGGAGACGGCCCAGCGCGCCGTCGAGACGGCCACCCGGTCGGGCGGTCGACTGGACATCCTCGTCAACAACGCCGGCACCGGGAACTACAAGAACCTCGTCGACACGAGCGCGGCGGAGTACGACGACATGATGGACACGAACATGCGCTCCACCTTCGTGTTCACCCGCCATGCCGTCCCGGTGATGCAGGCACAGGGCTCGGGCACGCTGCTGATGATCTCCTCGATGGCCGGCCTGTACGGATTCGCGGGGGAAGCGGTGTACTGCGCCACCAAGTTCGCGCAGGTCGGATTTGCTCAGGCACTCGACCGGGAGCTGCGGCCGCAGGGCATCAAGGTAGGGGTGATCTGCCCGGGTGGCGTGAAGACCGAGTTCGCGCTCGGACGCGGACGCACCGAGGAGAGCGTGGCCGCCTCGGGGATGCTCGAGCCGGAGGACGTCGCGGGGGCAGTGTTGCTGGCCTGCACCCAGTCGGCGAACTCACGGATCATCGAGATTCAGATGCGGACGATGGCCGAGGCGCTGTAGCCGGAGCCTGCGCCCCGCCCCGGTTCAGATCGCCCTGATCCCGGCTCCACGCCGCCCCCCGGTCATCGCGAGGATGACCGGGGGGAAGCAGGGTCGTCCGGAGCGTGGCCTACGCAAACACCCGCCGAGCGTGGAAAGGAGACGAACGGCTCGGTGCGGGCATCATGGAGCGCAACGCCCAGGGTGGGATTGACGTCCCGAACCAGCCCGGTCGAGGGCCAGGCGGCTCTGAATCCATGCCGGGACAACTGCACCCAAAAGGTCAAACCCGCCACTGAAGGCGGGTTTTCTGTGGTGGAGCCAAGCGGGATCGAACCGCTGACCTCGTCATTGCGAACGACGCGCTCTCCCAGCTGAGCTATGGCCCCACGAGCGAGAGGGAATCTACCACGCGGCCCGGTGTCCTGCAAGGGTACGGGGCACGTCCGGACACGGTCACCTTGCGCCCAAGGATGAAGGTTTACACTCGCGTGCATGAGCGCGCCCGCCACGCCGGCCCCGACCGCGACCCCGGACTCCGGGGATCGTTACGCGTACAAGTTCGGACAGGAGGGCATCACCTTCGACGACGTGCTGCTCCAGCCCCGGCACTCGCAGGTCTTGCCCCATCAGGTCAACATCGAGGCCCAGCTGACCCGCCGCGTGCGCCTGAACATTCCCTTCGTGTCGGCGGCCATGGACACCGTCACCGAGACCGGGATGGCCGTCGCCATGGCCCGCGAGGGCGGGATCGGGGTCATTCACAAGAACATGAGCGTTGAGGCTCAGGCCGAGATGGTGCGCAAGGTCAAGCGCAGTGAGAGCGGCATGATCGTCGATCCGATCACCCTCCCGCCACACGCCAGCGTGGCCGAGGCCGACCGCCTGATGGGCGAGTACCGGATCAGCGGCGTGCCGATCACCGACCCCACCGGGAAACTCCTGGGCATCATCACCAACCGCGACATGCGGTTCATCGACGACATGAACGTGCCCATCGAGGACGTCATGACCCGCGACGACCTGATCACCGTGCCGGTCGGCACCACGCTCGACGAGGCTCAGGAGATCTTCAAGATGCACCGCATCGAGAAGCTGCTCGTCACCGATGACCAGAACATGCTGCGCGGCCTGATCACCATCAAGGATCTGAGCAAGCGCATCAAGTACCCGAACGCCGCCAAGGACAGCATGGGCCGCCTGCGGGTGGCCGCCGCCATCGGCGTCAGCGCCGATCTGATGGATCGGGCGGGCGCGCTGGTGCAGTCCGGGGTGGATGTGCTGGTGCTCGACAGCGCCCACGGGCACTCGCAGGGCATCCTCCAGGCGCTGGCCCGCGTCAAGGAGCACTTCGACGTGGATGTGATCGCCGGGAACGTCGCCACCCGTGCCGGTGCCCGCGACCTGATCCTGGCCGGTGCAGACGCCGTGAAGGTCGGTATCGGCCCCGGCAGCATCTGCACCACGCGCGTCGTTACGGGCGTGGGCGTGCCGCAGATCACCGCGATCTTTGAGGCGAGCAGCGCCGCGATGGAGGCCGGGATTCCCGTCATCGCGGACGGCGGGATCAAGCAGACGGGCGACGTGCCCAAGGCCATCGCGGCCGGCGCGGGCGTCGTCATGATGGGCAGCATGCTCGCCGGCACCGACGAGGCCCCCGGCGAGACCATCCTGCGCGACGGCCGCCGCTACAAGAGCTACCGGGGCATGGGCTCGCTGGGCGCCATGGATCAGGGCAGCGCCGACCGCTACTTCCAGTCGGGCAGCCGCAAGTTCGTCCCCGAGGGCATCGAGGGCATCGTGGCCTACAAGGGCACGGCCGGCGAGGTCATCTACCAGTTCGTGGGCGGCCTGAAGAGCTCAATGGGCTACTGCGGTGCGCCCGATCTCCAGACCCTGCGCGACACGGCTCAGTTCGTACGGATCACCGGGGCCAGCCTGATCGAGAGCCACCCCCACGGCGTGACGATCACCAAGGAAGCCCCCAATTATGGGGGGCGCTGAATCTGGCATCTGCGGCATGGAGGACACGGGGCGGCACGTAGTCTGGCGGCGATGAAGCTGATATTTTCTGCCCGCACGTCCACTGTGTGTGTTCTGGCTGTGACGACGGCTCTCACTCTGGCCTCCTCATTTGCGCTGGCCGCACAGGTCAAGCTCCTGGGTAAGCTACAGAGCATTCCTGTAAGCCACACAGATGGCGTTCGCAGCGATCCGGTCAATGGTGTCTCGTACTTCACGAGCGGCTCGACTCTCTTCGCTTATGAACTGGCAACGTGGAAGCCGAAATGGCAGGTCAAGCTGTCCGATGCGGCATATGGCGCGTTCGACAGCAGCCGGGACGGGAAGCTCATCGCCATTCGGGACGGAAATAGTCTGGCGCTGCTCAGTCCAAAGGATGGGGCGCGCATCCGTTCGCTCAGGGTGGCGACGTCCTATGAGGGCGTGAGGTTCTCACCGGACGGAGGAACGCTCACTGTATTCGGAGACGGTGGAGTGAATGTTGTTGATCTGAACACGGGGGCGATCCGGGAAATCGGGGATTGTACACAGGCTGATGCGAATTCTCTGGAATACAGCCGTGACGGCAAGCGCGTCATTGCTGCCTCATGCATGGGCGGAGTTCAGGTCATTGACGTGGTGTCCGGCAAAGTCGTGAAGAAATTCGAGACTGAGAAATACGTCACAAGCATTGCGAAAAGTGGGGATTCAGGCTCGTTTCTCGTGACGGGTACAGAGAATGCGTTCTATCTGCTGCCCGGCTCGCTGGATTCTGTAGACGCCTTCAGTACGGATGCTGCTGCCGACACGCTGTCGTCTGCGCTCAACGGAGACGGGAGTTTGGCTGTGTTCAGCGACTACGGCTATCTCTACCTTGTCGATTTCAAGAAGGGAAGCCTTAAGGGACTCCAGTACATGACTGAGGTTTCGGGGCAGACCTCCGAACTGTCCTTCTCGCGCGACGGTCAGACGATTCTCGTGGGCCACCACGATGGTATTTCCCGCTTCAAGATCAGCGATTTTCGGTAAACCGGTCATCGTGGTCAGACGACATCTCGCGCTGGAGTGCACTACGCGCTCCGTCTGAATCCCCACCGCGCTGACGGCTCGCCACCCGTGCGCGGAGTACCCTGCCCCCATGCCGCCCCGCTTCCCCACTCCCCGCGAACCCGTGAACGCCCTGACGCACTGGGCGGGCGTGGTGGCGGCGCTGCTGATCCTGGGGCCGCTGCTGTGGTGGGCACACGCGCGCGGGCTGGCCCTGTGGCCCTTTGTCGTGTTCGTGGTCAGCATGACGCTGCTGTACGCCGCCAGCGCCAGCTACCACTCGTTCTTTCCCAGCGAGCGCGGTCTGCTGTGGCTGCGCAAGCTCGACCACGCGGGCATCTTCCTGCTGATCGCCGGGAGCTACACGCCGGTCGCGTACTTCGGTCTCCAGGGGGCGTGGCGGGACGGGGTGTTGTGGGTAATCTGGGGCATCGCGCTGACGGGCATCGTCCTGAAGCTGGTCACCATGCGGCTGCCGCGCTGGATCAGCACGCTGCTGTACGTGGGCATGGGCTGGCTGGCCCTGGCCTTCATCCCGCAGCTGGCCCGGAACCTGCCATCCAGCGCGATTGTCTGGCTGGCGGTGGGCGGCGTCCTGTACTCGCTGGGCGCCGTCGTGTACGGCACGAAGCGCTGGGATCCGCGCCCGGGTGTGTTCGGCTTTCACGAGATCTGGCACCTCTTCGTGCTGGGCGGCACCGGCGCCCACGTCGCCATGATGTTCAACCTGCGCTGACAGCGAAGGGGGCAGGAACGGATGTCCGCCCCTGCCCCCCGTGCTGACCTGCCTACACCCCGATCAGTCGCTCGACCCAGTTCTGCACGTTGTTGATGATCACGCCGATCGGGTCGCGGGCCAGATAGATGAAGGCCATGACGATCAGGAAGGAGAAGGGCTGGGCCTCGAACTGCGCTAAGCTGCGGCCCAGCGACGGCACCAGCGCTCCCAGGATGCGGCTGCCGTCCAGCAGCGGGATGGGAATCAGGTTGAACACGGCCAGCACCACGTTGATCCCCAGCACGATCCCCAGGATCTGCACGGCCAGGAAGTTCCCGGCAAAGACCTTCATGAGCACGGCCGTCAGCACGGCGATGAGCAGGTTGCTGATCGGCCCGGCGGCCGCCACCCACAGCGTGCCCCAGCGGCCCAGGTTGTTCGGATTGATCGGCACCGGCTTGGCGAAACCGAAGCCCGCGAGCAGCAGCAGCAGCGTGCCGAAGGGATCGAGGTGCTTGATGGGATTCAGCGTCACGCGGCCATAGCGGCGGGGCGTGGGGTCGCCCAGCCGGTCGGCCACGTAGGCGTGCGCGAATTCGTGGAAGGCGAGCGACAGCACGAGTGCCGCCGCGATGATCACGAACGCCAGCGGGTTCGAGGTCAGGAGGTTGATGAGGCCCATATGACCGGCATTCTACGGGCCGCGCCGTGGGCGTTTGCCTGCCAGATATGAGCGCAGTTCAGCCCGTTCGTCGCCTTCGCTGTGGAGCTGTCCCGCCCGCCGCAGTCCCGCCAGATGCGCCAGCGCCTCGCCCACCGCCCGGCCCGGCGGCACGCCCAGCGCCAGCACGTCCTTCCCGGTCAGCGGCACGTGGGCGTCGGGGCGCAGCAGGGCACGGAGCTGCCGTTCGGGTGTGCCGTCCGGGTAGAAGGTGTCCGAGCATGCGCGGGCCAGCAGCGCGGCGGGCCGGTCTCCGAGTTCCAGGCGGGCGGCCAGCGCGTCCGGCTCGGCCGAGGCGTGCAGCAGGGCGGCGGCGTAGGTCTGTGGCGTGACCGTCTGTCCCTGCCCACGCAGGTCGTCCAGCGCGTCCAGAAGCGGCGTGTCCGGCAGCAGCGATCCTGCGCCCCACGCCCGCATGGTGTGCAGCGCGGCCCCCGGACGTGGCTCGGCCAGCAGGAGCTTCAGTTCAGCCCACAGGCGCGGCGTCCGATCGGCTAGCTCCAGTGCGTCCGGCACCTGGGCCAGCAGCTCGGGATGGGCCTCCAAGGCCAGCCGGGTGGCGAGCCGTGCCCCGCGCACCAGCCGGCTGGCGTCGTCGGAGAAGGAGTGCCGGTGCAGGGGCCGCAGCGTGCGGGCGTGCAGGTCGTCCAGGCCGCCCGCCACGTCCAGCACAGCCACCGGCCCAGCAGGGGAGACGGTCAGGGCCAGCGCGTTCACGCCGAAGTCGCGGCGGCGCAGGTCGTCCTCCAGGGTGCCGGGGGTGGGCACCGGGTTCTGTCCGGCCACCGGGTAGGTCTCGCGCCGTGCCCGCACCAGATCGGCGGTGCGGCCGTCCGGGAGGGTCACGGTCGCGTTCTGGAAGGTGGGATGAAAGGTCAGCGGCAGGCCGGCGGCACGGGCCAGGGCCTCAATGTCCACGCCCTCGACCACCACATCCAGATCGAGGGGCGTGCTCCCCAGCAGCGCGTCGCGCACGGCTCCGCCCACCAGGGCCACGCGGGCGTCCGGGCCGGCGAGGCGGGCCAGCGACTCCAGCCACGCCCGGTCGTCCGGGCGCAGCCGCGACCAGATCCGGGTGGTCAGGTCAACGCTCATGGGCTCAGTATGCCCAGCGGACGGACCGTTACTGGAACGAGCTGGCGTCCAGGGTGATCGTCACGTCGCGCGTCTGCCCGGCCCGCCAGACCTTCAGGGTCACGGTGTCGCCCTGTTTGCGGTCGATCAGGGCGGCCTGGAGATCCTCCACGCCGTCCACGGGGTTCCCGTTCGCGGCGGTGATCACGTCGCCGCCCAGTGCAATCTGCCCGCCCCGGAACTCCTGCGTGTCGGTGCCACCTTTCAGCCCCGCCTTCGCGGCGGGTGAGCCGGGCGTGACCTCCCCGACGACCAGCCCGCTTTCGGGGAGGTTCAGCTGTTCCTTGCCCTGCGGACTCAGGGCGCTCAGGCCGACCGGGATGTTCTGTCCCTGCCCCTGCACCTGGAGGCCCGCGACCACGCCGATGCGGGGCGCGGTGATGATTCCGCCCTTCGCCGCCTGGAGGCGGGGCAGCAGGTTCTTCGCCGCGTTCACCGGAATGGCGAAGCCCACGCCGGCGCTCTGGCCGGTGCCGCCCGCCTGCACGCCGGGGCTGATGATCTGCGTGTTGATCCCGATCACGCGCCCGCCACTGTCGAGCAGCGGCCCGCCCGAGTTGCCGGGATTGATCGCGGCGTCGGTCTGGATCGCCTTCTGGGTGATGCCCTGCCCGCCCGCTCCGCCGAAACCGATGGGGATCTGCCGCGCGGTGCTGCTCACGATCCCCTCGGTGACGCTGAAATCCAGGCCGAAGGGCGCACCCATGGCGATCGCCTTCTGCCCGACCTTCAGCGTGTCACTGTCGCCCAGCGGGATGGGCCGGATGAACTTCGCGTCCAGACCCTCGGGGCGGATCAGCGCCAGGTCGTACTGCGGCGCGAGGCCGATGACGCGGGCGGGTACGCTGCGATCCTGCCCCATGACCCGGATGCTGATCTTCTGCGCGGCACCCGAGCTGGACTCGCCCGCCACGACGTGGTAATTCGTCAGGATGTCGCCGGCGTCGTTCACGAAGAAGCCGCTGCCCACGCCCTGCTGCACCTGTGTGTCGGGCTGGCCGAACATCATGCCGAAGGGGTTCTGGCTGACCACCTCGGACTCGGTGCTGATGAACACCAGCCCCGGCTCGAAGCGGCTGACCACGTCGATGGTGTTCTGCTCGTTCTGGAGTTTCGCGCCCGCCTCAGCCGCCACGGGGTTCTGGGCCGGTGCGGCGGCTGGAGCCGTCTGCGAGGTGCCCAGCGGCACCTGATCACGCAGCAGCGTGGCTCCCAGCCCCAGACCCACGAGAACGAGGATGACCGCGCCGACTCTGCCATTCATGAGTGCATTATCCCCACCGGCGGCCCGTCGTGACTTGAGCATTGGTTGCGCGTTGCCATGCCTGCGCCACATGGCCGATGCAGGGCGCGGGCCGCCGTGCTGAGCTGTGCCCATGCCCGATCTCGATATGGCAGCGGCCGACCTGCGGCGTGCCCTGGGGGACTTCCTTGAGCGTGACCGCCAGGACGGGGTCTTTCACGTGCAGGTGGGCGGCCCCGGCAGCGTGCCTGCCCTGGCCGACCTGGACGCACCGGAACTGCACCTGGATCTGCTGCCGGAGGTGCCCACGGACGCGCAGCGGGCGGCGCTGGGTGCCCTGGGCTACGTGCCGGAATCGGGGCAGACGTGGCGGCATCCGGCGGGCCACCGGCTGGTCGTCTGCGACCACAGCGCGGGCTGGCGGGCCGCCCAGTCTGCGCTGCGCCGGCTGCTGACGGACGATCCACGCGCTTCGGCAGCGTACCGGCAGATCTATGTGCGTCATGGCCGGTTGGCGGCCGACGGTGCGCTCCTCCCGGCTGCGCTGAAGCATGACGCCCGCCGGATCGGCTTCTCACCCCTTCAGTTCGCCGCCCACGCCCTGGCCGGGCTGGACGCTCCGTGGACGGTCGCGGGCGGCTACGCGCTCGATCTGCACGCCGGGCACGTGACCCGCGTTCACGACGACCTCGACATCGAGATTCCCCGTGAGGCGCAGGGGCAGCTCCCAGACGTGCTGCGCGGCTGGCGTCTCGACGCCTCGGTCAAGGGCGCCTATCAGCCGTTCCGCCCGCCCCTGGAGCCGCCCTCGCACCAGATCCACGCCCGGCACCCGGACCTGCCCGCTGTGCTGATGGTGGATCTGATGCTGACCGACCTGAGCGGCGGCCTGTGGCACTACCGCCGCGATCCGGCCATCACCCGCCCGCTGGCCGAGGCGCGGCGCGTGGGGCCGCACGGCCTGCCGTACCTCGCCCCGGAGATCGTGCTGCTGTTCAAGGCCGGATCCGCCGGCCGGGAGCCACGCGGCAAGGATCAGTCGGATTTCGAGCGGGTTCTGCCCATGCTGGACACGGCGGCCCGGGCGTGGCTGCGTGGGGCGCTGGAGCGCACGCGGCCGGGGCATGGGTGGGTGGAGGCGCTGGATGAGGGATGGGGATGAGTAGGGGAGAGTTCGGCGGGGCGGCGTCCTAACCTCTCCGCCCGTTTGGGGCACCTCTACTCCGCAGCTCTACGATTTTCCTCAAGGGGAGGCAAGGATGTTGCTCGTTGGGTTCCCTTGAGGGGAGCTGGCGGCGCAGCCGACTGAGGGGTTATTCCGCAGCCCCATCCCGTCATCCCTGTCCCCTACGCCCGGGCGTGCGTCTCCGTCGCGTCCAGCGCCGCGATCTCGTCGGGGCTGATGTGATACTTCTCGCCGCACCAGTGACACACGATCTCCTGGCCGCCGTCGTCGATCATCTCCTGGCGTTCGGCGGCGCTGAAGAACTTCAGGGAGTCGCTGGCCTTCTCGCGTGAGCAGCGGCACTGGAAGCGCACGTCCTGCGCGTCTGCCGCCAGGGTCAGATCCAGGCCGTCGGCGGCGCGCTCCATGACCGACAGCAGACCGCCCTGGCGCAGCGCGGTCGTGATCTGCCCGATCGCCCGGATGTTCGCCTCCAGGCGGGACAGGGTCTCGTCGGTCGCGCCCGGCATGGCCTGGACGAGCAGGCCGCCCGCAGAGGTGACGCGTTCGCCCTCCTCGTACACGCCGAGCAGCACGGCGTTGGGGATCTGTTCGGAGACACCCAGGTACGCGCTGACGTCCTCGGCGATCTCGCCGCTGACCAGCCGGATGCTCCCGGTGTACGGCTCGCCGTTGTCGAGCAGCCGCGTGACCGCGAGTTCGCCATCCGTCCCGACGATGCCGCTCACGTCCAGCTTGCCGTCGGACTCGCGCAGGGGCAGGTCGGCATGCGGCTGGCGCACGTAGCCGCGCACCCGCCCGTCGGCGCTGCCCTCGGCGACGATCCAGCCGACGGGGCCATCGCCCTCGACACGCACCGTCACGCGGCTGTCGTGGCGCTTGCCCAGCACCACGCTCAGCAGCGCCGAGGCGGTCAGGGTGCGGCCCAGCGCGGCGGTTGCCGTCTTGCTCAGGTCGTGGCGGAGGCGGGCGTCCTCGACGATGCGCGTCGAGTCCATGCCGATGAATCTCAGGGTGCTCCCGGCCGCCGTGCCGCGCAGCAGGTAGGAGGTGGGGGGGGCGGTCTCGGACATGAGCACGACCTTACCCGGTTCCCTGGTCGGGGGCTGTGGGTGGCCTCTCACTTCGGGTGTTCGGTGTGCTGGCCGACAGTCCTGGACACGTGGCGTGTGGCTGATCCGAATCTGGCGGCGTGCCGGGCAGACTTCAGCGGACTGCCAGCGCCCTCTCATCTGCGCTCACTACGCTACAGGGCACCCCGGAGATTGAACCGGGTTCAAGAATTCTCGATTTTCCCTCTCCCAGACGCGTCATTCTTGCGTCAGATATAGGAGTCCTCATGCGTCCGTCCACCCAGATCCGCACGGCCCTCGGCCTGACCACCCTCATGCTCACGCTCGCGGCGTGCGGCGGCGGTACGAATGCCGGCACGGCCAGCACCCTGGTCGTCCAGGAGAGTGCCGACATCCCGACCCTGGATCCCGGCACCTCGTACGACACCGGCAGCGGTCAGATCGTCGAGAACCTCTACGAGACGCTGCTGACCTACAAGGGCAACTCCATCCGTGACCTGGAGCCGCTGCTCGCCACCGAGTGGCAGGAGAACCAGGGCGGGCGCGAGTACCGCTTCACGCTGCGCGACGGCGTCAAGTTCCACAGCGGCAATGCCTTCACCTGCGCCGACGCCGAATACACCTTCCGCCGCAACCTCGTGACCAACACGGCCGACAGCGGCAACTGGTTCCTGTCGGAGAGCCTGCTGGGCACCGCCAGCAACGCCAACGACGACCAGAGCATCACGTGGCAGCGCATCACGGACGCCGTGAAGTGCGACGGCGAGACGCTGGTGTTCACACTGCCCAAGGCCGACCCCGCGTTCCTGGCCAAGCTGGCCTACACCGGCCAGGGCATCGTGGACAGCAAGCACGCCACCCAGATCGGCGAGTGGGACGGCACCGAGGCCACGTGGAAGGCCGCCGTCGGGAAGGATCTGACCGGCAGCCCGCTGTCGCAGCAGCCCAGCGGCACCGGCGCGTACAAGCTCGTCGAGAAGACCAGCGCCGCCGTCACCGCCACCGCCTTTGCCGAGTACTGGGGCGACAAGCCCTCCATCACCAACGTCCTGATCCAGAAGGTGCCCGAACAGGCCGCCCGCCTCCAGGCCTTCGAGAAGGGCGACGCCGACCTGATCGAGACCGGCGGCCGACCCGTGATCGAGGCCCAGCTGCGCGGCAAGGACGGGATTGCCATCCTGGACGGCCTGCCCGATACCAGTGCCTTCGGCATCAGCATGAACCAGGCGATCAAGGGCAATGCCATCGGCAGCGGCAAGCTGGACGGGCAGGGCATCCCCGCGAACTTCTTCAGCGACGCGGACGTCCGGCGCGGCTTCGTCGCCGCCTTCGACGTGCCCGACTACATCAAGCAGGTGCAGGGTGGCCAGGGTGACGCCCGCAACGTCCTCCTGCCCGACAGCTTCCCCGGCTACGACACCGAGCTGAGCGGCGCGAAGTTCGATCTGGACGCCGCCCGAGCTGCCTTCCAGCAGGCCTGGGACGGTCAGGTGTGGCAGCAGGGCTTCACCGTGAACGTGTCGTACCGCGCCGGCAGCGTGTCCGCGCAGACCGGCATGGAGATGCTCAAGAAGAACATCGAGTCCCTGAACCCGAAGTTCCGCGTGAACATCGTCTCCAAGGAATGGAGCGAGATCATCAAGGGCAGCAACCAGGGCACCGAGGCCATGGTCATGACCGGCTGGGCACCCGACTACGCCGACGCCGACAACTTCATCACGACCTTCTACGCCAGCACCGGGTACTACAATCCCCGCATCAACGTGACCGACTCGCAGATCGACACGTGGATCACCGAGGCCCGCAGCACCACCGACACCGCCCGGCGCAACGAGCTGTACAAGCAGGTGGCCGAGCGGGCGCTCGATCAGGCGTACTACATCCTGCTGCCCAGCAACCCCGGCATCATCGCGTACCGCGATACCGTCAAGGGCATCAGCAAGGACACCTTCAACCCCATGGTCGCCTTCCGTACCGGCACCCTGTGGAAGGATCTGAGCAAGAGCTGAGCACCGTTTCTGACCTGCACCCCCACCCGCGCCAGGCGGTGTGGGGGTGTGTGCTGTCTGGGACTGTGCGGTGAGGCGGCGTACGACCCTTCAGTCGGCTTCGCCGCCAGCTCCCCTGGGGGAGCCGATGATGTGCTCGTTGCCTCCCCTTGGGGGCGAAGGGGTTAGCCGTTCGCCCGCCGCCCCACCGTCACTCCCATCCCCACCCGCACCGTAACTCCCACTCGCCCCGCCGTATCCTGTGCCCATGCTCGACACGGAATCGGAGACGTCCCGCGCCATCACCCTGCTGCTCGTGGACGACCACCCTGTCGTGCGCAAGGGCACCCGCGAACTGCTGGAGGGCGAGAGCGACCTGCATGTGGTCGGCGAGGCCGGCAGCGGCGAGGAGGCCATCACCAGGGCCCGCGCCCTGACACCCGACGTGATCCTGATGGACGTGTCCATGCCCGGTATGAACGGCATCGAGGCCACCCGCGCCATCAAGAAGGAGCAGCCCGGTGTGGGCGTGCTCGTGCTCACCAGCTACGACGACGACGCCTACGTCTTCGCCCTGCTGGAGGCGGGCGCGGCCGGCTACCTGCTCAAGAACGCCAGCGAGGACGACCTGCTGGGGGCCGTGCGGGCGGTGGCGGCGGGTGAAAGTGCCCTGCACCCCAGCGTGGCCCGTAAGGTACTGGAACGCTTTAGCGCCAACACCACCCCCACCCCGCCCGAGGACGACCTGAGCCCCCGCGAACTGGAGGTGCTGCGCGTGGCCGCCACCGGCCGCACCAACAAGGAGATCGCCCGCGACCTCGACATCAGCCCCCGCACCGTGCAGGTGCATCTGGCGAACATCTTTTCCAAACTCGGCGTCGGCAGCCGGACGGAAGCCGTGCTGTACGGGATTAAGCGAGGCTGGATCGACCCGAAGATGGTGTGAGCTCTACTCCCTCTCCCACCAGGGGAGAGGGTCGGGGTGAGGGGGCGTGTGACCATTCGGAATGGCATCAAGATTCGTTGCCAGCTGAGTGAGCAGTGTCACGGAACACGTGCGTCCCTCTCTTCTGCTCCCCAGCTCTTCAAGTCGCCCGCACGCGAGAAAAGCCAAAGATGACAACTCTGCCCCCCCTGCCCATCCCCCTCACCAACGCCTCGACCGTTCCCCAGTTCGGCGCGGCGCTGGCGGGGTTCGCGTGCGAGGTGGCCGGGGCCCACGGCGTGCAGGTGTGGGTGGTGCAGGACGCGCATCTGGAGGTGGTCGCCGAGGAGGGCCGGGGCCTGGGGCTCAGTGACGGCACGCTGGCTGGGCGGGCCCTGTCAGAGGGGGTGCTGCTGGAAGACGGCATGCTGACCGCCCTGCCCTTCGGCTGCGGCGTGATCGAGTTCGTGGGGGCGCGGCCTGACGGGATGGCGGCGCTGCTGACGGTGTCGCCGCTGCTGACCCTGGCGCTGGAGGGGGTGCAGGCCCGCGAGGCACGGCGCGGGCACGGGCGGATCGCGGAGACGGTCGAGGGGCTGGTGCGGCGGCTGGGCGGGAGCCTGGAACTGCCGCAGGTGCTGACCGTGACCGCGCAGAGTGCGGCGCTGGCGCTGGGCTTCTCGCGGGCCTTCGTGGGCCTGTTCGACGAGGTCGTGGAGGGCGTGGCCCGCACCGGCGAGGTCTATACCTACGGCTTCGACGAGTCGTTCACCGGCGGCATCGGCGTGGGGCCGCTGACCTTCGAGCGGCTGATGAACCGGGGCGAGGCGATCCGCTACGAGCGCGTGAGGGACGCGGGAACGCCCTTTGCCGCCAGTCTGGCGGAACTCGGGCCGGAGGCGGCGGTGCTGGCCCCGCTGAGTGCGCGGGGGCGACCGCTGGGCCTGCTGTATGTGGATTCCCGCTCGCCGGGCGCGGGCGCGACCGAGGACGATGGCCGGCTGGTGCTGGCGCTGGCCGAGCAGGCCTCGCTGGCCATCGACAACGCGCGGCTGTACGCCCTGGAGACCCGCAAACGCGAGGCCGCCGAGGCGCTGCGCGAGGCGGGGGCGGCGCTGGCGGGGAGCCTGCACCTCTCGGACACGTTGCCGCGCGTGCTGGAGCGCGCCATGACGCTGTTCCGCGCCGACGCGGCGGCGGTCTACGAGCAGCAGCCCGACGGCCGGACGCTCAACATCCGCTCGGCGGTGGGGCTGCCCAGCGAGTACGTGCTGCGCGTGCGGGCCAAGGTGGGATCGGGCGTGACCGGCCGCGCCGCCGAGCGGGGCGAGGTGGTGGCGGCCCGCGACCTGAACACCGAGCACTACGGGGGCGGCAGCCGCTACACCCGGCAGCTGCTGGCACAGGGCAAGTACCCCTACAAGGGCGTGGTGGGCCTGCCCCTGGTCACGCGGGCGGGCGTGTTCGGCGTGCTGACCCTGTACTGGGAAGGCGTGCTGCCGCTCGACGACGACGACCAGGCGCTGCTGGGCGTGTTCGCCGCGCAGGCCTCGCTGGCCATCGAGAACGCCCGCCTGTACGAGGAAGAGCTGCGCCGCGAGCGCGAATCGGCGGTGCTGCTGAACGTGGGCCGTCTGCTGGGCGAGGATCAGGGCGACGAGACCCTGGCCGAGGCGGCGCGGCTGGCGACCCTGGCCATGAACGGGGGGCGCGGCCTGATCGCCCTGACCGATGAATACGGCGTGGTGGTGCGCTGCGCGACGTACAACCTCCACCCGCCCCGCCCCGAGGAGCTGGCATCGTTGCTGTCGCAGCTGGGGCGGGGGCCGCGCCCGCTGACGCGCCGGGCATGTCTGCCGGTGGCGGGCAGCGGCCTGATCGTGCCGCTGCACGGCGGCGAGGGTGACGGCCGTGGGGTGCTGGGCTTCCTGTACGCCGACGATCCCGGCACCGATCCGCCCAGCGACCGGGTGCTGGCGCTGGCCCGCTCGGTGGCCGACCAGATGGCCCTGACCCTGACCCGCGAGCGCCTGCTGGCCGCTCTGGAGCGCGAGGAAGCCCGCTACCGCCAGCTGGCCGAGGGTGCACACGACCTGATCCTGAGCGCCGACGTGCGTGGGCGGATCACCTACGCGAACCCGGCAGCAGTGCGGCTGCTCCAGCCGCTGACGGGGCCGCTGGTGGGGTCGCCGGTGCTGGCGCTGCCCACCCCGGCGACCCAGGACGTGCTGCGCGTGGCGTGGATGGCGGCGGCGACCAGTCTGGCGGGGGGACGCGCCGAGATCCAGGTCGGCCCATACCGCCTGGAAGTGCGCCTGAGTGCCGTGGGGGCCGGCGAGGGCGTCCTGCTGGTCGCCCGCGACCTGTCGGAACTCCAGACCTTGGCCGAGGAGATCACGCGGCGTGGGCAGGCCCTGGAGGCCGCGACCAGTCGCCAGACCGAGCTGCGCACCTACCTGACGCTGTTCACCCAGGCGCAGGAGGAGGAACGCCGGCGCATCAGCCGGGAGCTGCACGACGACACCGCGCAGGTGCTGACGGCCACGACCCGCCGCGTGGCGAGGCTGGCCCGTGATCTGGGTGGTGAGCAGCGTGACCGCGCCGACGACATCCTGGGTGACCTGAACGCCGCCATCGAGAGCGTGCGGCGCTTTGCCCGCAACCTGCGCCCCAGCGTGCTCGACGACCTGGGGCTGCTGCCCGCGCTGGAGTGGCTGGCCTCGCAGGCCCAGACCGAGACCCGCCTGGAGATCAGCGGACAGGAGCGCCGCCTGAGTCCGACAGCGGAGCTCACGGTGTTCCGGCTGTCGCAGGAGGCGCTGAACAACGTCGACAAGCATGCGCAGGCGCACACCGCCGCGATCCGCGTGGCCTTCCGGGAGGATCACGTGCGCGTGGCGGTCAGCGACGACGGCCGGGGATTCACGGCCGAGCAGGCCGAGGCGCAGGCCCAGGCGGGTCACCTGGGCCTGCTCGGCCTGCGCGAGCGCGTGGAACTGGCGGGTGGGGAGCTGGAGGTCGCCAGCACGCCGGGACAGGGCAGCACCCTGACCTTCGTCCTGCCCGGCTGAACAACGTCTGGACGGCCGGTGGACAGTCCCATGCAGGAGGGCGGCACAGGTGCTAGCGTCCCAGGCGTGACTGTCGCGCCGGCCCCACTCTCGCTGCGTCTGCTGGGGGCCGGTGGTGCGGCGTTCTTCGCGCTGGGCGTGCTGCAACCCATGTACGGCCCCCTGTTTCCCTTCTTCCAGCAGCAGTTCGGGGTGAGCACCGCGTCGGTCGGCGTGATCGCCAGCGCCCATTTCGTGGGCTCGGCCATCTCACCGCCGCTGGCTGGCGTGATCCTCACGCGGATCAGCACGCGCCGCGTCGTGGTCGCATGCCTGCTGCTGCTGGCCGTGGCGGCGCTGCTGGTGGGCTTTGCGCCCAGCTGGCCGCTGGCCGTCGGTGCGGCGGTGGTGGGCGGGGTGGCGCAGGGTGGCCTGTCCAGCGCCGTGAACGCGTACCTGGCTGCCGCCGGCACGCGGGCCATCAACTTTGCCAACGCCCTGTTCGGGCTGGCCAGCATGCTCTCGCCGCTGGTCGCGGCGTGGCTCGCGCCGCAGGGCCTGATGTGGCCCTTTGTCGTCGTGGCCGGGCTGGCGACGGTGTCGCTGCTGGCGGCGCGGATCTGGGGCGTGCCGGCCATGCCCCGCCCGGAGGCGCAGGCCCCCATGCACCGGGTGGGCCGCTCCATGACCCTGTTCGTGGTCATGCTGATCTGTTACGTGGGGCTGGAAGTGGGCTTCGGTGCGTGGGGCGGCAAGCACATGACCGGCATCGGCGTGGGGCAGGCGGCGCTGATCGTCAGCCTGTACTGGGGCGGATTCACGCTGGGCCGGGCCCTGGCCAGCGCCTTCGGGGCCCGCTTCCAGCCGGGGCCGCTGGTGCTGGGCTGTGCGGCCCTGGCGACCGTGGCGGCCGTGCTGGGCACGGTTCCGGCGCTGGCACCGTACACGTACCCGCTGGCGGGTCTGGCTCTGGGGCCGGTCTTCGGCACGGCGATGGTCTGGGCCGCTCAGGTGCTGCCGGTGCGGTTCGTGCCGTTCCTGCTGGTGTCGGGCAGCGTGGGCGGCATCCTGGTGCCGTGGGGGATCGGGCTGGGCTTTGCCCGCAGTGGGCCGGTCGCCGTGCCCGTGATCCTGACCGGACTGGGCATCGCCCTGTGCGTGCTGGTCATGGTGACGCTGCGCGTGCGGCGCGTGCGTGTCGGCACGGACGCCCGTTTTCCGGCATGAGCCGGTGGGTGTGCGTTGCCAGCCGGTGGGGCGTGTGGCAGAATGCGCGCTGATTCTCACCAATCTACCCACACCCGTCCCCACAGGGACACCCAAGCAGGTTCGGAGGCCGAAGTGGCGCAAGCGATGAGCAGACAGGTGAAACTCACACGGGAGGGCTTCGAACGCCTCCAGAAGACGCTGGCGCAGGAGCAGGCCCGTCTGGCCGAGGCCACCCGCATCCTCCAGGAGCAGATGGAGACCAGCTCCGACACCGAGGACACGGGCCTCGAGGACGCCAAGCGCGAGAAGATGAACATCGAGGCGCGCATCGATGAACTCGAGGACACCCTGGCGCGTGCCACCGTCATCGAGGATCACGAGAACGAGGGCCGCGTGGAGCTGGGCGCGATCGTCGTGCTGGGCAACGAGACCACGAAAAAGGACATGAAGGTGCAGGTCGTGTCCGCCCCCGAGGCGACCGTCACCGGCGGCAGCCTGCCGCGCGTCAGCGAGGACAGCCCGGTGGGCAAGGAGCTGATGGGCCGCAAGAAGGGCGACGCCTTCGTGGTGAACCTCGACAACGGCAAGCAGATGAAATACAAGGTCAAGAGCATCGAGTACTGATCGCAGAGAGCAGAGGGCAGACGGCAAGAGATGTTTAGCCGTCTGCCTTCTGCTCTCTGCCCTCTGCATCCCTATACTTCCCCCCATGACCGACGGTTCCCCCCGTTCCCCGCGCCCCGAGGGCCTGCACGAGCAGACCGTCGCCCGACTGAACAACCTGGACGCGCAGGTGGCGGCCGGCTTCGAGGCACACCCCTACTCGTACCCGCGCACCCACCACGCCCGCGACGTGCTCGCCGCCCATCCGGCCGACGCCGAGGGAAGGCTGGAGCCGGGGCAGGAATGGCCGGACGAGGTGTACGCCCTGGCGGGCCGCGTGACGCTGCTGCGCCACATGGGCAAGGCGGCCTTCCTCGACCTTCAGGACGAGTTCGGCAAGCTGCAGCTGTTTTTCAGCAAGCAGGACACCGAGAATTTCGATCCCACGAAGAAGATCGACCTGGGCGACATCATCGGCGTGACCGGGCATCCCTTCGTGACCAAGACCGGGCAGCTCACGCTGAAGGTCACGGGGTGGCAGCCGCTGGTCAAGAGCCTGCACCCGCTGCCGAGCAAGTTCCACGGCCTCCAGGACGAGGAACTGCGGGCCCGGCGGCGCTACCTCGACCTGATGGTCACCGACGGTGCCCGCGAGAAGTTCCAGGCCCGCAGCCGCATGATCCGTTTCATCCGCCGCGAACTGGACGACCGGGGCTTCATGGAGGTCGAGGGGCCGACCCTTCAGGTCACGGCCGGCGGGGCCGAGGCCCGGCCGTTCATGACGCACCACAACGCGCTGTCGCATGACTTCAAGCTGCGGATCAGCCTGGAGCTGTACCTCAAGCGGCTGCTGGTCGGCGGCTTCGAGAAGGTCTACGAGGTCGGCCGGGTGTACCGCAACGAGGGTATCGACCGGACACACAACCCGGAATTCACCATGCTGGAGCTGTACTGGGCCTACGTGGACTACAGCGATATCGCGCAGCTGGTCGAGGATCTGCTCAGCGGTCTGGCGATGGAAGTGCACGGCTCGTACACCTTCGAGTACCAGGGCAAGGCGCTGGACTTCACGCCGCCCTTCGCGCGGGTGGACTACATCGGCGGGCTGCGCGAGCACGTGCCGGAGCTGGACTTCGACCCGCTGGATCTGGATCGGCTGCGGGCCTTCTGCGACGCCCGCTATCCCCAGTGGAAGGGGGTGCCGGCGTACAAGCTGCTGGACAAGCTGTTTGGCGAGTATGTGGAACCGCTGCTGACCAACCCGACGTTCGTGATGGATCACCCGGCGGTGATCAGCCCGCTCGCCAAGCGCCACCGCACCCGCACCGACGCCGTGACCGAGCGTTTCGAGGTGTTCTGCTCGGGCTTCGAGCTGGCGAACGCCTTCTCGGAACTCAACGACGCCTTCGACCAGCGCGAGCGCTTCGAGGCCCAGAGTGCGCGTCAGGCCGCCGGCGACGACGAGGCCCACCCGCAGGACGAGGACTTCCTGCTGGCGCTGGAGTACGGGATGCCCCCGGCGGGGGGGCTGGGCATCGGGATCGACCGGCTGGCCATGCTGCTGACCGACAGTGACAGCATCCGAGACGTCCTGCTGTTCCCGCTGCTGCGCCCCGAAGGTGCCGCGAGCACGGAGGACACGGCCGCGACGACCTGAGCGTCCGCAGCGTCCGCCGCTGGGCCGGCCGGGGTGACCTGGCCGGCTCTGGTGGTCATGGCCTGAAAATGACAGTGCAGGACGACGCCGTCGCCGCCGCATGTGTATCGTTTCAGTTCATTCGTCCATTTGACAAACAAATATCGGGTGGTGCAGCATGGCCCTCGCACCTCCCTCTCAATGTCCCGGCGCGGACACCGTGATGCTCCCTTGACCCTGCCCGCAGCGGCAGGCGGCTCCCTGAAGGCAGGGACAGGACGACCCGTGAACCAGACCCTGCACAGCCACGACACGCTGGATCTGGCGGCCATCCGGTGCCGCCACACCCTGCTGCTGCTGGGGCTGCTGTGGGAGGACGACCGGGCCCGCGTGGACATCGCCCGCGACCTGGGGCTGTCGCGCAGCGCGATCAGCAACATCGTGGCCGAACTCATGGAGGTCGGGCTGGTGCAGGAGGCCGGCGCACGCAGCGGTACCGGTGTGGGCCGCCGCGCCACCCTGCTGCACCTGAACGCCCGCGCGGCGGCCATGCTCGCCATCGACCTGGGGGCCAGTCACGCCCGCGTGGACGTGCTCGACCTGCGCTGCCGCACGCTGGCGACCACGACCGTACCGCACGACATCCAGGCCGGCCCGCAGGCCACGTACGCGCTGCTGTGCGAACTCGCCCGGCATGTGCTGCACGACGCCGGCGTGCCCATCGCCCACGTGGCCATCGCCGGGGTGGGGGTGCCCGGCCCGGTGGATCACGAGTCCGGCCGCGTGGTGCAGCCGCCCAACATGCCCGGCTGGGACGGAGAGAACGTGGGGGCCCACCTGCGCGACCTGCTGGGCGTGGATGTCCTAGTCGAGAACGACGCCAATCTGGGTGCCCTGGCCGAGGCGAGGTTCGGCACCCACCGGGGCGTGAGCGACCTGATCTATGTGAAGCTCGCCACCGGGATCGGCGCGGGCGTGCTGCTGGGCGGCCGGCTGCACCGTGGGGCCCGGGGCGGGGCCGGCGAGATCGGGCATATCAGCATCAACGAGCACGGGCCGGTCGGTCGCAGTGGCAACCCCGGCAGCCTGGAGAGCTACGCTGCCGCGCAGGTGCTGGTGCCACTGGCCACGCGGCTGCACGCCGAGGGCACACCCACCACCATGCACGCCCTGACCGTCGAGGATCTGATCCGGCATGCCAACACCGACCCACTGGCCCGGGCCGTCTGGGAGACGGTGGGCCACCACCTGGGCGTGGCCGTCAGCACGACCCTGAACCTCTTCAACCCCCATGCGGTGGTGATCGGCGGCCGGCTCGCGCAGGCGGGCGACGTGCTGATCGGTGCCATCCGCGCCAGCGCCGACCGGCGCACCATGCGGATCAATGCCGACCGTGCCCGCATCGACCTGGGCACGCTGGGTGGGCACGCCGGCGTGCTGGGGGCCGGCGCGATGATGCTGGGGGCCCTGCTCACCCCGCGCGGCCTGCCCCAGCTGTACCGCGTGTCCAGGCTGGTTGACCCACCGGGGGTGGAGAGTCGCGCCCCGCCTCCCGGAGGACTATCATCACCTTCGCTTAATAAACCTGCTCCTGGCGTTACCCAGACCCCGCACCATCCCGTTCCTTTCGGAGGATCACCATGAAGAAAGCCCTGATGATTGCCACTGCCCTTGCCGTCTCCTCCAGCGCCCTTGCCGCCGGCAAGCTCGAGATCTTCTCGTGGTGGTCCGGCGACGAGGGTCCCGCTCTGGAGGCCCTGGTCAAGCTGTACAAGGCCAAGTACCCCAGCGTCGTCGTGGACAACGCCACGGTGTCCGGCGGCGCCGGCACGAACGCCAAGGCCGTCCTGAAGACCCGCATGCTCGGCGGCACGCCCCCCGACTCCTTCCAGGCGCACGCCGGCCAGGAACTGATCGGCACGTGGGTCGTCGCGAACCGCATGCAGGACCTGACCCCGCTGTTCAAGAGCCAGGGCTGGAGCAAGGTCTTCCCGGCGGACCTCGTCAAGCTGATCTCCAGCAAGGGCGGCATCTGGAGCGTGCCCGTCAACGTTCACCGCTCCAACGTCCTGTGGTACAACCCCGCCAAGCTCAAGGCCTGGGGCGTTAGCGTGCCCAAGACCTGGCCCGAGTTCCTGACCACCTGCGCCACCCTGAAGGCCAAGGGCGTGGCCGCGCCGCTGGTCGTCGGTGAGAACTGGACCCAGCAGCACCTGTGGGAGAGCGTCATGATCGGCACGCTGGGTGCCCAGAGCTGGGAGAACCTGTGGAGCGGCAAGCTGAAGTTCACCGATCCCCGTGTGGTCGGTGCCTTCACCACCTACGGCAAGGTCATGGACTGCGCCAACAAGGACGCCTCGGGCCTGAGCTGGCAGCAGGCCACGGACCGCGTGATCGACGGCACCAGCGCCTTCAACGTCATGGGCGACTGGGCGGCCGGGTACTTCACGACCACCAAGAAGCTCGCCCCCGGCACCGGCTTCGGCTGGGCCGCCGCCCCCGGTACCACCAAGACCTTCGTGATGCTCGCCGACTCCTTCGGTCTGCCCAAGGGCATCAAGAACTCGACCGAGACCATGAACTGGCTCAAGCTGCTGGGCAGCAAGGAAGGCCAGGACGCCTTCAATCCCCTGAAGGGCTCCATCGCCGCGCGCACGGACTCTGACCTGAGCAAGTACAGCGTCTACTCCAAGAGCGCCGCGACCGACTGGAAGTCCAGCAAGATCGTGGGCTCGCTGGTGCACGGCGCCGTGGCTCCCGAGAGCTTCACCAGCGCCTTCGGCGCGGTGATCGACGGCTTCGTCGCCAGCAAGAACAGCGCTGCTGCGGCCGCTGCCGCGCAGCAGCTCGCCGTGCGCGCCGGCATCGGCAAGTAACCGGGCCGCACCTGATGTGGGGTGTGGGTGGTGGGGCCGGGCCCCACACCCACACCTCTCCCCTTGACCAAGAAAGGAGGCCGGCACCATGAAAGGCCTGAGCAAAGACCGCCTGTGGTCGATCGCCGTCCTGACACCCAGCATCATCCTGATCGCGGTGTTCGTGTACGGCTTCATCGCCCGCAGCGTGTACGTCAGCATGACCGACTGGGGCAACGACCCGGCGCAGGCGCTGGCCCTGGATCCCATCATCCGCTGGGTGGGCCTCGCCAATTACCAGGAGCTGTTCACGGGCTTCCTGCAGGGCCGCTTCCGGCAGGAGCTCGTCAGCACCATCTTCTTCACCGTGTTCTTCATCCTGGGCTGCCTGGGGCTGGGGCTGGGCCTCGCGCTGGTGCTCGACCGCAACCCGAAAGGGGAGGGGCTGTGGCGCACGATCTTCCTGTTCCCCATGAGCCTGTCGTTCATCGTGACCGGCACCATCTGGCGCTGGATGCTGCAGCCGGCGGGCGGCGTGAACATGGCCCCCACGCTGGCCGGTGCGCCCCCCAGCACCTTCGGGTGGCTGAGCAGCACCGACAGCGTGCTGAAGTTCGACTGGAACGTGCTGCCGCTGCTCACCGCCGGGGTCGTCGGCGTGGTGCTGACCGTGCTGGCCGTTCGCGCCGCGCAGTCTGGTGACCGCCGGCGCACCCTGGTCGCGGGCGTGTGCGCGGCCCTGCTGTTCGTGTGGGCCCTGTTCGTCGGCCCGAACGTCAAGATGCTGCCCGCTCCCGAGCTGCACGGCTTCAACCTCGCCCTGATCGGCATCATCATCGCGGCGGTGTGGCAGATGAGCGGCTACACCATGGCGCTGTACCTCGCGGGCCTGCGCGGCATCCCCGAGGAACTGCGCGAGGCCGCCAAGGTGGACGGCGCGAACGACTACGGCATGTACCGCCACGTCATCTTCCCGCTGCTCTCGCCGATCACGCTGTCAGCCATGATCATCCTGGGGCACATCAGCCTGAAGATCTTCGATCTGGTGTACGCCATGGCTGGCCCGGACAACATCAACACCAGCGTGCCCGCGCTGAACATGTACCTGACCAGCTTCCGGCAGAACCAGTTCGCACTGGGGGCCGCGATCGGCACGGTGCTGCTGATCCTGGTGGCGTTCATCATCGTGCCGTACCTGGCCTCGCAGTTCCGCACCGAGGAGGGCCACGCATGACGGCCACGCCCGCACAGACCGCCCCCACCACCGTGCCCCGCGCCCCCGTGACCCCTGGCCGTGTGCTGATGTACCTCCTGCTGGTCGTGGCCGCGCTGTTCTTCCTGGTGCCGGTGTACCTGCTGTTCGCCACGGCGCTCAAGAGCCCGGACGCGATCAACCTCGCCACGTCGTGGCACTGGCCCGCCGCCCTGAACTGGGCGAGCTTCTCCGAGGCGTGGGCCAAGATCGGCGGCAACCTGGGCAACTCCCTGTTCCTGGCCGTGACCGCTACGATCCTGAGCGCCATGCTCGGCAGCGTGAACGGCTACGCCCTGAGCAAGTGGAAGTTCCGGGGCGCCAACACCCTGTTCGCGCTGATGCTGTTCGGGATGTTCATTCCGTATCAGGCCGTGCTGATCCCGCTGTTCCAGTTCATCAAATCGCTGGGCCTGTACGGCTCGATCTGGGGCCTGATCCTGGCGCATGTCGTGTACGGCATCCCGATCACCACACTCATCTTCCGGAACTTCTACGCCGACGTGCCCGACGCCCTGATCGAGGCGGCGACCATCGACGGCGCGGGCTTCTGGAGCATCTACGGCAAGGTCATCTTCCCGATCTCGATTCCGGGCTTCGTGGTCGTGATCATCTGGCAGTTCACGCAGGTGTGGAACGAGTTCCTGTTCGCCGCCACCCTGACCAACACCTCGTCGCAGCCCGTGACCTACGCGCTGTCGCAGCTGTCGGGCGGGCAGGCCGTGTCGTGGAACCTGCCGATGGCCGGGGCGATCCTGGCCGCGCTGCCCACGCTGCTGGTGTACATCCTGCTGGGCCGCTACTTCGTGCGTGGCCTGCTGGCCGGGAGCGTCAAGGGCTGAACCCGGCCGGGACGATCCGCTCCTCCAGTCTGGTAGGCATCCCCAAGCTGTAGACCGTGCGCCGTGACTTTCGCCACGGCGCACGGTCATTGCGGCCCGGCCCACAGTGGGTGAAGGAACACCGCCCGCCATGCGGGGTAGACTGACGATCCAAGCATGGCGAGCGCACATCCCCCCACGGTTTTTGTTGTCGCGGCCGACCCGGCCCGCTCAGCCACGCTCGTCCCGGCGTTGCCGCAGGTGACGGTCATTCCCGTCCCCGACGCCGAGACCCTGCTGCGCGAGGCCCACGTGACCCCGCCCGACGTGGTGCTGCTGTACACCGACACCCCCGGCGTGCCGCTGTGGCAGGTGCTGCCCATGCTGCGGCAGCGGGCCGAACTGGCCGGCACACGCTGGCTGGCGGTGGGGTCGACCGGTCTGGGCGAGATGCTCAGTGCCGGCGCGGACGCCCTGATCGGCGACACCACGCCCACCGCTGCGCTGGTGCTGCAGATCCGCACCATGCTGGGCCGCGCCACGCAGCACCACGACATGCACGGGCGGATCGCGTCCCTGCAACGCCGGATGGACACCTGGGAGCACGAGGAGCGGGTGCGCGACCAGCTGGTGCACATGCTCGTCCATGACCTGAAAAATCCCATCGCAGCCGTGATGGGCCTGCTGGAGATCGTGTACGAGGATCACCGCGTGCCCGAGGACAGCCGTGAGCTGATCAAGGTCGCCCGCGACGAGACCCAGCACCTGCTGCATCTGGCCGTGAACATGCTCGATGTCCGCAAGATCCAGGCGGGCAAGATGAACCTGCGGCGGGAACTGGTGTTCAGCCCGATGTTCGAGGAGATCATGGAGCAGGCGCGCGGCGATGTGGGCAGTGGCCTGCGCGACCGGCATGTGCGGGTGGAGGTCGAACAGGATCTGTCGCCGGCCAGCGTGGATCCGGAGATCCTGCGGCGCGTGCTGGCGAACCTGCTCAGCAACGCCATGAAACACACCACCACCGGCGGGGTCATCAGCCTGCTGGTGCGTGCCGTCCCCGACGGCGTGCAGGTGGCCGTCCGCGACGACGGCGAGGGCATTCCCGCCGAGGACATCCCCAACCTGTTCGCGGCCTTCGAGCAGTCCCGCCTGACGCTGCACGGCCGCTTCGACACGGGCATGGGCCTCGCGTTCTGCAAGCTCGCCATCGAGGAACACGGCGGCACCATCTGGGTCGAGTCCGAGCGTGGCAAGGGCGCCACCTTCTACTTCAACCTTCCTCTGGCCGCCGATGCCGAGGACGACGATTTCATCGAGATCCTGAACTGAGCCCGGCTGCTGTGTGCCGGCGCCGGGGCCGGCCTGCCGCCTTCCGGGCCTCCATGGGGGGGGACACGCCCCCGATTTCTGACCCGTTCCTAAATCCTCACTGGGCGCTACCTAAAGGGGGGGATCATCCACCCGTCGGCGTGCTCCTTCACACTTGGAGGCATGAACGTCCCCCGCTCCCCGCTGCTCCCGACGACCTCCGCGCTCCGCGTGGAGCCTGTCCCGGCGGCCGGGCGGCCGGCCGCGTCCCGTCCCCGGCCCTTCAGTGGCGGCAGCCACCTGAGCTGGGCCGGCTGAGCACACTCCACCATGCAGTGATCCAGAATTACCCAGAACGTCGCCTCAGAGCGGCTTTTTTTTGCTCTCGCGTTCGCCGGGCACTCCGGAACTGCCACGTCTGACAGCGCTGTCACAGCGAGACCGGGGAGGCGACCGGCGCCGGTGTAAGAATTAAGACAGGTCGTGGTGTCCAAGCTGAGGCATGACCAGCATGGAGTATGGCCGACATGTCCGTCGGGTCATGGAATGGGACGAGGTCACCCTCGACGAACCCGTGCTGAGGGCACCGGTCGACCTGACCCATGGTTCCGTGTTTGTGGTCGAAGAGGACGACGCGCCCCGGGCGGCGCCGTCGCTGATCACGTCGGTGGCGCGGCTGCTCGGGCGCCGGCCGCCCGGCTGAGCCGCCCGGCCACAGGCACCGGCATCCACGCTCACTGCAGCCTGAGCTGCCACTCCATGAAGGTCGCCCATTCGGTGAAGCCGAGCGCCACGTTGATGCCCAGCATGGCCTCGTTCACGCTGGCGTTGTTGGTGCGGACAAACCGGGTTCCCGGACACGCGGCCCGCACGTGATCCAGCATGGCCGCCTTGACCCACTTGCCCAGCCCCAGGCCCCGGGCCATCGGGCGCACGCCGGTGGCGCCCTGGTACAGCAGGGTGGCCCGTTCCGGCTGCCAGAACACCTCGGTGAACGCGTCCAGCTGCCCGCTGCGGGTGTCCTCGACGGACATCAGCCAGCGCACCTCGCCGGATTCGTCGAGCATGGCGTCCCACGCGCGGATCATCCCAGGCGTGATCGTCCAGTCCTCCACGTCCAGGTCGCCGCGGGGCGCGGTATTCATGACCATCATCATGTCCGCCATGCGGTCCAGGTACATGTCGGGAATGGTGCGCCACACGTGCAGCCGGTACGGGTCGCCGTCCGGGCGGATCTGCCAGCGGGCCAGCAGCTCCTCGTCCAGGGCGCTCAGGTCGAGCTGGCTCTGGCGGTTGGGCAGCGCCGCCTCGGCTCCCAGGGAGCGGGCGAAGGCCTCGCCGGCCGGGCTGCGGCTGGACGTGCCGGCCATGACCACCCGCCGGCCCTCACGCTCTGCGACCACCCGCAGCGCCGCCCACACGCGGGTGCCCAGGCCCCGGCGGCGGGCCTGCGGATGCACGTAGAGCCGCACCGACGCGGCGTGCGTGTTCTGTTTCAGGTCGTACCCGATCCGGCCCCACGCGAGCGCCCGCCCGCCATCCCACACGACGACGTGATCCGCACGTTCGTCCGGATTCAGCTGTCCCAGGTTGACCGCCTCGTGCTGCGGCAGCAGGGGCGGGTCGTCCGGGTTTGCGAAGGCGAAGGCGTCGGCCAGCAGCTGCCCCACCGCCAGACGCTGCTCCGGCGTGGCTGAGCGCGGATCGAAGGGCGTCACGTCCACCCGGGTCACGTCGGGAATCGTCATCATGGACGCAGTGTGACCTCCGCACGTCTGCGGCGCATCGGCCACGTGGCGGATACCCTGCGCACATGACCGGCCTGCACGCACTCGGCTTCGACGACGCGCCCTTCGACCGGGCGTGGCGGGGCGACGTGCCTGTGTTCGGTGCCGCCTACGCGGGCCGCACGCTGCACGGCGTGGTGTCCGGCCGGGTGCGGCGGGACGGCCGCAACAGCACCGCCGAACTCGCGCGGCTGACCACCGCGGCGGGAGAGCACGTGCGCCTCGTGCTGCTCCAGGGCATCGCGCTCGCGGGCTTCAACGTCGTGGACATCCACGCCCTGCACGCGGCGACCGGCCGCCCGGTGCTCGTCGTCGCCCGCCGCGCGCCCCGGCTGGACGCGGTGAGGACGGCCCTGCTGACGCATGTGCCTGGGGGTGCCCAGAAGTGGCGGCTGGTGCAGGCGGCGGGGGAGATGGAAGCGTGCGCGGGCGTGTGGGTGCAGCGCGCGGGCCTGAATCTGGAGGACGCCGCGCAGGCGCTCACGGCCCTGACCGTCACCGGCCGTATCCCCGAACCGCTGCGCGCCGCGCACCTCATCGCGGGCGGCACGACGCGCGGGTCGAGCCGCGGGCAGCGGGTGTAGTGGTAGGGCATATGGCCGCCAGTGGGCTGCGCCTCCGTCGTCCGTTCCAGACCTACTTCGACGCCGATACGGCGTGTGAACGATGTCCAGGACTCCATCGCCACGCCGCCAGACCCAGCAGAATCGCCGTGGCGAGCACAGCAACCGTCAGACGGGCAGGATCGGGGGCGCTGAGCAGGGCATCCGGCGTGTGGGTCGCCACGAAGTTCTGCATCGCGGCGCAGTCCAGGCCCGTCTGTGCCACCGGCTGGAAGGTCTCTCTGGAATACAGTGCCTGGAACTGCAGCAGGAACGGATCTGCGATGAATCGTGCGCCTCCGGCTCCACCGGCCTGCCACACGAAGCCCAGACCGACGCTGAGGCCCAGGGCACCGAGCAGGCTCAGGACGGGCGACAGCCACCGGCGCAGCGCGGCGGCCACCGCCAGTGTGGCGACCCCGCGCAGCCACAGCAGGCCCAGGGCCGCGCCGTAGCTGGCCCAGAGGTCGCGTTCCAGCCACCAGTCCACGGTGTTCAGTCCTTGCAGCGCCAGCACGATGCCCGAGCACGCGACGGCCAACAGCACGAGGCTCAGGCCGCTGGTCAGGCGTGCACGGAACACCGCCCACGGTGACAGCGGAGCCAGGGTCAGAAATGCCTCGTCCTGCCGGAAGCGTGACCCGGCCCACGCGCCCACTGCCGGGATCAGCAGGGCACCCACGCTGCCGAACCAGAACCCGGCCAGATCGACGCTGACGTGGTAGGGCTGGCCGATACTCACGGCCCAGCCACCACATGCCGTCGGCCCCAGGGTTTTCATGGTGGCACCCGCGAAGAATCCTGCCGCCGCAGTCAGGCCCACAGTGATCGGCAGGGCGGCCCGCAGGGAGCGCCACTCCAGCCAGCCCAGCGCAGAGCGGGAGACGGGCCAGCGCGTCACGCCGCCCCCCGGATATCGGAGGCGGTCATCAGCTCGGCGTACGTCTGTGCCAGGGGGCAGGGCCGGGACTGGATGTCGAGCGGGCGCAGTGTCTGGAGCGCGGCCAGCACCGGGCCGTGAGCACCGCTCAGGTGCAGGCTCAGGGTGCGGCCGTCCAGACCCATACCCTTGACACCGGGCAGTGCCCGTAGGTCGTCCAGCACGTTGGCGGGCAGCACGTCTGGGAGGATGACCTGAAGGGTGGTCGAGGCCGCCCGCAGATCATCCAGATCGGCCTGGAGTTTTACCGCGCCGCGCTGGAGAAAGACGCCCCGGTCGGCCAGCCCCTCGATCTCCGGCAGGACGTGGGAGCTGAGCAGTACCGTGCCGCCGTCGGCGGCGAACAGGGCCACGGCGCGGGCGAGCAGGGCACGGTGCTCGGGATCGAGGCCGTTGCTGGGCTCGTCGAGCAACAGGAGGGGGGCGCGGCAGCCGAAGGCGTAGGCCAGGGCGAGCCCCATCCTCTGCCCGGTGCTCAGGCGCGAGGCACGGGCCTGGAGCGGGACGTGGAGTTCGTGCGCCGCCTCCAGGGCGTGCGACTGAGACCACGCGGGGTAGGCGCGGGCACCGAACGCGAAGTGGGCGTGGCCGGTCTCCTGTTCCAGAAAGGTTCCGCCCGTGGGGACATACGCCACGTGCCTGCGCCAGTGCGCTGTGGTGGGGTCACCGATCCCAGGACTGCGGATCTGACCTCGATCCGGTGTCAACAGGCCGGCCAGGACACGCATCAGGGTGGTCTTGCCGCTGCCGTTGGGGCCAAGCAGAGCGGTGATGGAACCTGTGGGAAGGTTCAGCGAAACGCCGCTCAGTACCGTCTGGCGGCCCCGGCTGGCATGGACATCGAGCACATCGAGGGCGTTCACTGGGCGTTCTCCGAGAGCCTGTCGCCGTGCAGCACCTCTTCGAGGGTCGCGTGGAGGTCGGCAGGAGAGACGCCGGCACGGAGCAGCTCCAGCAGCAGGGTTCGCAGCTCTCCCAGGGCACCTGCCTGCCCTGGGGTCGCGGTCTGGGGGAGGGAGATGACTGTGGTGCCGGCTCCGGCCCGGTTCTCGGTATACCCGTTGCGCTGGAGGGCGGCGTAGGCCTTGCTGACCGTGTTGGGGGCCAGGCGCAGGTGGGCTGCCAGGGTGCGAATGGTGGGCAGGGCGTCGCCGGGTCGGAGGGTGCCGCGCTCAATGGCGCGCTCAAGGGCCGACTGGAGCTGGAGCGACACGGGCAGACCGCTATGCGGATCGATGGTCGTGCTGAGCCACAGAAGCAGGCCCTGCTGTCGCGCGTCATCTTGTCTCATACCATTGAGACAATGCGACAAACGACGTGTGGATGTCAACCCATTGCCCAACCGTTCGACGTTTACTCATCAAATTGCTTTGCAAAGCAAGTACTATCGGATCACTGCCGGGACGACCCCTCTGCCCCGGCCAGGAGTGCCCCGATGCTGAACCTCACCCCCACCGAAAAACTCGCCTGGCGCGGTTTCCTGCACGCCCACGACACGCTGTGGAAGGGCCTGGACGCCGAGCTCGGCCGCGACGACCTGAACCTTCCGGCGTACGAACTGCTGACCGCGCTGCAGGAGGCGGGCCTGAGCGGCATGCGCATGACCGAGCTCGCGCGCACCCTGCGCTTTTCCGGCGGGGGTCTGACCCGGCTGGCCGACAAGCTCCGGCAGCAGGGCCTGATCGGCCGCCGCCGCTGTCCCGACGACGGGCGCGGGTGGGAGGTCTACCTGACGTCGGTGGGCGAGGAGAAACTGCGCCGCATCCACGCCCGGCACCTGCGCGAGGTGCGCCGCCGCTTCCTTGACAAGCTGTCTCCGCAGGAGACCGAACTGCTCGCCGGCCTGTGGCCGCGGTTCCAGGAGGATCCCGTATGATTCCCGCTCCCCTCGGCGGCCTCCACCACGTCAGCGCGCTGAGCGCCGACATCGCCGCGAACCACGACTTCTACACGCGGGTGCTCGGGCTGCGGCTCGTGAAGAAGACCGTGAACCAGGACTCGCCCGGCATGTACCACCTGTTCTACGCCGACGGCGTGGGCAGCCCCGGTACCGACATGACCTTCTTCGACTTCCCCCGCGCCGCCCGCGAGCACCGCGGCACCGACGCGATCACGCGCACCACCTTCCGCTTGACCGGCGCGGCCGCCCTGAGCGCGTGGGCCGCCCGGCTCGACGACCACGCCGTGCCGCACGGCGACGTGCACGTCCGGGACGGCCGCCTGCACCTCGATCTGGAGGACGTGGACGGCACCCGCCTGTCCCTCATCGACGACGGGGGAGACGGCCCGCGCGGCGAGCCGAACCCGCACACCGACGTGCCCGAGGACGACCAGATCCAGGGCCTCGGGTACAGCGCGTTCACGGTCGCCGACCTGGCCCCCACGCACGACCTCCTGACGCGCGGCCTGGGCCTGACCGAGGGCCGGGTGTACGACGACGGCGGCTTCCCCACCCACGTCTACGAGCTCGGCGCGGGCGGCCCGCACGCGGAACTGCACGTGACCGTCCGCGACGACCTGCCGCGCGCGAAACCCGGAGCCGGGGGCGTGCACCACGTGGCCCTGCGCGTCCACGAGCAGGCCGACATGCCCCGCTGGCTGCTGCACCTCGCCGCGCAGGGCTTCGGGAACAGCGGTCTGGTCGACCGGCACTACTTCCGCTCCATCTACCTGCGCGACGGCAACGGCCTCGTGATCGAAATCGCCACGGACGGCCCCGGCTTCGCCACCGACGAGTCGGTAGACGACCTCGGCGCGGGGCTGGCCCTGCCGCCCTTCCTCGAACCGCGCCGCGCCACCATCGAGGCGCACCTCCGCCCCCTCACCGTCTGATCGCGTCCGACCCCAAAGGAGCTTCCCGTGACCCTGAACCTCACCGGCTTCCACCACCTCACCGCCGTGTCCGGCAACATCCGCGAGAACAAGCGCTTCTATACGCAGGATCTGGGCATGCGCCTCGTCAAGCGCAGCGTGAACCAGGACGACGTCAGCGCGTACCACCTCTTCTACGCCGACAACGTGGGGCACCCTGGCACGGACATCACGTTCTTCGACTGGAACGTGCCGCGCGAGCGACGCGGCAACCACACCGTGACCCGCACCGGCCTGCGCGTCCGGGACGACGCCAGCCTGACGTACTGGAAAGATCGTCTGACGTCCCTGAACGTGACGCACGGCGAGATCGTGGAGCGTGACGGCCGGCACGTGCTGGACTTCGAGGATCACGAGGGCCAGCGCCTGATGCTCGTGACCGACGGCGGCGCGGGCGACCCGCCGACCCCCTGGCCGGAGAGCCCCGTGCCCGCCGAGCACCAGATCCGCGGGCTGGGGGCGATCACCATGACGGTGGCGAACCTGCGCAACACCGACCTGGTGCTCCAGAAGGTCATGAACCTGCGCCCCGTGCGCACGTACCCGGATCCGGAGAGCCCTGCGCACACCGTGCACGTGTACGCCATGGGCGCGGGCGACGGCCCGCACGCGGAACTGCATGTGGCCGTGCGCCCCGACCTGGCCCCCGCCACGCCCGGCGCGGGTGGCGTGCACCACGTCGCGTTCCGCACCCCGAACGAGGAGGAATACCACGGCTGGACGGAGCACTTCCGGCACTTCGGGTTGCAGACGAGCGGCGAGGTCGACCGCTACTGGTTCCGCAGCCTGTACGTCCGCGAGCCCGGCGGCATCCTGTACGAGATCGCCACCGACGGCCCCGGCTTCGGCGTCGACGAGGACATGGCCACCCTGGGCGACAAGATCGTCCTCGCGCCCTTCCTCGAACCCCGCCGCGAGCAGATCGTGGCGAACCTGAAGCCCATCGACTGATGCACAGCGCAGAGAGCAGAGAGCCAGACGATGTTCAGCCCTCTGCTCTCTGCCCTCTGCCTCTCCAAAGGAGACCCCATGAACTGGATTCACCACATCGAACGCGGTACCGATTCCCTGACCCTGCTGCTGCTGCACGGCACCGGCGGGAACGAGATGCAGCTCATGGAGTTCGGGCGGCAGGTCGCGCCCACGGCCACGCTGCTGGGCGTGCGCGGCCGCTCGCTGGAGGAGGGCTCGCCGCGCTTCTTCCGGCGCTTCACGGCCACCAAATACGACCAGCCCCACCTGCTGGCCGAGGGCGAGGCCCTGGCGCAGTTCGTGACCGAGGCGGCCCAGGAGTACGGCTTGGACGCGAAGCGGGTCGTGGCCCTGGGCTACAGCAATGGGGCGAATATCGCGCTGGCAAGCCTCGCGCATCATCCGGGGGCGTGGGCCGGGGCGGTGCTGCTGCGCCCGGTCATGCCCATGGACGAGCCGCCAGGGCTGGACGTCAGGGGCCTGCCGGTGCTCGTGACCAGCGGTGCCCGCGATCCGTACCACGAATTCGCCGCGCCGGTCGTGCCGTACCTGCGGTCAGTGGGCGCGGCCGTGCAGGAGCAGGTGCTGGACGCCGGACATGAACTCACCGCCCAGGACGCGGAACTCACCGCTGCGTGGCTGCAGGGGCTGTCGTCCACTCCGGCCTGAACCACCCCCGGATGATGAGTGTGTCGTCAGGAACAATCAGCACGCCGTCAACCGGGGCCGGCACACTGCGACCCATGAAGACGACCCTGTCCTCCGTGCTGGTTCTGACCGCCGCCTCCGCCCTCTCGACCGCCGGTGCCCAGCCGAGGGTCAGCGCCCAGAGCATCATCGTCAACCCCGTCACGCCGGATCTGAGCGTGAATGTGCAGGTCGACCGGGACGCCAGCGGTGCCCAGAACCCCGCGTACAAGGTCGGGGACGGCATCACCGTGAGCGCCACCGTGAACCGTGACGCCTACGTCTACCTGTTCAACGTGAACCCCGACGGCACCGTCGACCAGATCCTCCCCAACCGCCTGAGTGCCGAGAACCTCGTCAAGGCCAACACCACCAAGTCCTTCCCGGCCGAGGGCGACAACTTCAAGTACACCGTCGCCGGCCCCATCGGGCAGAACAAGGTGCTGGCCCTGGCCAGCCTGACGCCGCTGAACCTCGACCAGCTCAGCTCCTTCAAGACCCAGCAGGATCAGTTCGCCACCGTGAACGCCAAGACCCAGGCTGGCCTCGCGCAGGCGCTGAGCATCGTGGTCACGCCGCTGCCGCAGAACAGCTGGGTCAGCGACACGGCGTTCTACACCGTGGCGGCCGTGAACCCGGTCGCGACCGGCAGCCTGTTCATCGGCACCAACGTGGCCAACGCGACCGTGATCCTGAACGGCCAGCGGCTGGGCGGGGCGAACGTCACGTACTCCAACCTGCGGGCCGGGAACTTCCCGATCCGGGTGCAGGCCCCCGGCTTCCGGGACTACACCACCACCGTCTCGATCCGTGGCGGCACCACCAGCACGCTGAATATCGACCTGGCCCAGCAGATCTCGGCGCCCGTACCGCAGCCCCGCCCGGTGCCGCCCGTCACGCCTGCTGGCAGCGCCACGCCGGTGCTGGACTTCATCGGCAGCCTGCTGGGGGCCATCGCCGGTACCCAGATGCAGGATCCGGCCCGCAGCGCCTACGACCAGAAGGTCGCGGATCTCCAGCGCCAGGGCTACGCGCTCCAGCAGAGCGTGACCACGCCCAGCGGCTTCCAGGGCGTGCTGGTTAAGGGATCTAGCAGCGTGACCGTCACCGTCGAGCGTGGCGTGGGCCGCACGGTGCGCGTGAACGTCAGCGAGACGACCACCTACCAGTACTGAGGCTGCCGCAGGGTCGGATACGCCGGCGACTCCCACGCACAGGAGTCGCCGGCGTGTCCACGGTCAGTCCGCCGCGTCCTGGCGGAGCTGACCGTCCAGGAAGGCGGTCAAACCCCGGATGTACTCGCGGTCGAAGCGGAATTCCACACCCGACGCACGGTACAGCTCCGGTATGCTCGTGGCGCTGCCCAGCCGCAGGGCTGCCCTGTAGGCGGTGAGGGCCGCCGCCGCGTCCGTGCGGGCGGCCCGCCAGATGCCGACCGCCGCGAGGTAACACATGGCGTACTCGATGTAATAGAAGGGCACCTGGAAGATGTGGTAGTACTGCCAGCCCTTGGCGCGGACACGCTCGTCCAGGCCATCCCAGTTCACGAAGGGGTGGAAGGTGCGGTCGAGTTCGAGCCATTTCGCGTCCAGATCGGGGATTGTCACGTCCTGCGGGGCCTCGTGGTACAGCCAGTGCTGAAAGGCGTCCATCTGCGCGGCCCACGGCAGGAACGCGACCACCCCCTGGAGCTGCGTGCGCCGGTAGCGGGCCAGTCCGGCCGGCCCGAAGGCCCCCTCCAGGTGGTCGAGCGTCAGGAACTCCATGGCCATGCTGGGAATCTCCACGAACTCCGTGGGACTCCAGCGGTTCCACACGAGCTCCTGGCTCTCACCGCTGTAGAACCCATGGAAGGCGTGCCCGACCTCGTGGAACAGCACGCGGACGTCCTCGGCGCTGCCCACCACGTTCATCAGGACGAAGGGCTCGTTGTGGGTGGGGAAGTACTGGCAGTACGCGTGCGTCATCTTGCCCGGCCGGGATTCCAGATCCAGCAGGCCATGGCCACGCATGTAGTTGAAGCGGGCCGCCAGATCGGCGTCCAGCTGCCCGAACACACCGGCGGCCAGCGCCTCCAGCTCGGCGGCCCCGTTGAAGGGGGCCAGGGCGGCCCCGCCCTCCGGGTCAAGCAGGGCCGTGCGGCTGTAGTCCCACGGCCGCACGGTGTCCAGCCCCAGCGTGTCCGCGACGTCCTGCACCATCCGGGTCAGCACCGGTACGACTTCATCGCGCACGGCGTCATGGAAGTCCCGGCAGTCCTGGGGGGTGTAGTCCACGCGGTCGAGGGCCTTCCACTGGTACGCCCTGAAGTCCGGCTCGTCAGCGTTGCGCGCCAGCTGCCGGCGGGTGCCGAGCAGATCCAGCATGACCCCGTCCAGCGCCCCCGACACGCTCATGTTGCTGGTCGCCAGCGCCCGCCACGCGGCCTCGCGCACGGCACGGTCCGGACTGTCCAGCCGTTGCCGTGCGTGGGGGATGGTCAGGGATTCGCCCTCGAGACTCACGGTCTGGTTGCCGGTGATCACCGAGTGCCGGTTCTTCTGCTGCTCGTGCACGACGGCCAGCTCGACATTCGCCTCGCGGTACAGCGCCGCCGCGTCCCGGAAGCGGCGGTAGGTCAGGGCGAAGCTGTCGTCCGGCACATACCCCTCCACGGCCAGCAGTTTCTCCCGCAGCGCCTGGTCGGCCCGCTCCGCGTGGGGCATCACGCTGGCGAGGAACGTCTGGTAGCGCTCCTGGACGTCCGGCTGATCCGTGTGGAGATCCGAGTGGGTGGCGAGTTTTCCGCCCACCTCGGCCAGTTCGGAGGCCAGCGCACTCCAGCGGCGGAGCCACTCCGGCACGTCTGCCGGCGTCAGCGGCGTGTCCAGCAGGGCCTGAAAGCGGGCCGCGTAGGCGTCCCAGTGGCCCGCGCGCTCCGGCACGGCAAGCTTGACTTCGACGGCGTCCACGGTGGCAGTCATGCCCGGAGTGTACCGGTTCCCGCGCCGCCCCCCGGAGACGCTCAGGCGTCTGGGCCGGGGGGGCGGGCGGACTTGTGGCCCCGCTCGCCCGCAGCGCGGGTGCTTCCCTCGTCCGGCGCCCGGCGCAGCTCGGTCGCGGGCACGCCCAGCAACATGCCCTGCTCCGTGAACACGTCCACCGTGCCCGACAGGGGATGCAGCTTCGTGACCTTGCCACACGCCCCGCTGCCGTCATGACACACCTTGGCGTTCTTGCGCGGCAGGTTCTTGAGCAGGTCCACATACTGCGTGTGCTCGAACTGCAGGCAGCACAGCAGCCGACCGCACGGCCCCGACAGTTTTTCTGGATTCAGGGGCAACTGCTGGTCACGTGCCATGCGGATACTGACCGGGGCGAATTCCTGAAGATGCGTGCTGGAACAGTTCTCCCGCCCGCACGCCCCCAGCGTGCCCAGCATCTGCGCCTGCTCGCGCGGGCCGATCGCCGCGAAATTCACGCGGGCCCGGGTGTGGGCCCTCACCTCGCCGATCAGGCCGGTCAGCTCGATGCGCTCATCGGCGCTGTAGCTGACCGTGACCAGACTCTCGTCCAGCGTGAATTCCACGGCCACGAGCTTGACCGGCAGCTGCCGCTCCCGGGCCCGGGCCCGCAGCAGCCACTTCAGATCCTCGCCGGCGCGGTGCAGTTCCTCCCAGCGCTCCAGATCCTCTGTCGTGGCAGCCCGCAGGACGGCTCCGTACCGTTCCGTCGGGCGCGGGGCGCTGGGCTCTCCGCGTACGGTGGCCACCTCCGGGCCGCGTTTGCCCTGCACCACGACCTTCGTGCCGACCGCGTGGGCCTCCTCACTCTGCATGGAGTGGAGGCGCGGGCTGCGCTCGAAGCGGACGGGCAGGACGACCATGGGGTGCAGCATGGCACGCGCCGAACGGGAGCGTCGAGAGGTGGGGCACAAAAGACGCCGAGGGCACAGGGCCTGTACTGCTCCGCTCTCTGACGTCTGCTCCGCATCCTCTCAGTGCCGCTCGGCCAGCACCTCGATCTCCACGCGCACGTCGCGGGGCAGGCGGGCGACCTGCACGGTGCTGCGCGCCGGGTAGGGGGCCTGGAAGTGCGCCTCGTAGACGGCGTTCATGGCAGCGAACTCGGCCATGTCGGCGAGGAACACCGTGGTCTTCACGACCCGGTCGAGATCCGTTCCGGCGGCGGCCAGCACTGCCCGGAGGTTGGCCATCACCTGCTCGGTCTGCTCCGTGATCCCCCCCGCGACGACATCGCCGGCCGGGGTCAGGGGAATCTGGCCACTGGTCACGACCAGGTTGCCGAAAGTGACAGCTTGGCTGTACGGGCCGATGGCAGCGGGAGCGTCCGGGGTCTGGATGACGTCTTTCATGGCACGAGCATACGGGCAGATCGGAGGGGGAGGTTCGGCCCGGCCCAGGTGCTGCGGTCGCCGTACCGCGCCGGGTGACGCCGGGGCACGTGCACACAGGGACCCTTGCCCCGGCGGTTCCATTTCGGTGCTGTGTTACGATGGGTGCTGAGTCTGACGCAATTATTACAAGTAGGTCGGGCCACCGGAAACCCTGAGTCCCCACCCTGACCTCATCCCCCAAGGATGAGGATTTTGGAGCGGAATCAGGGAGACAGTCGGGAAAGGAGGAGTGGGTTTTGGACGTCTCAAGTCGAGTCTTAAGTGAACTGGCCAGCCGCGAGGCGGCGCTGGACGCGCAGATCGAAGCGGCTCGCGAACAGGCGAAGGCGACCGTGGACGCTGCGCAGGCGCAGGCTGCCGACATCATCCGGGATGCGGAAGCCCAGGTCCGGGCCATGCAGACCGAACACGAGCAGAAGCTGGCCGCCGAGATGCAGCAGATCCGCCAGCGCGCGCACGCCGAGGCCGGTGCCCATGCCGAGCAGACGCGGAACCGGGCGCAGGCCCGGCTGGATCAGGCGGTGGAAACCATCATGAGGGCGGTGCTTCCGTGATCAACCCCATGCAGCAGGTCGTGATCGCCCTGCGCCGCCGCGACAGCGAGACGGTCATCGCGGCGCTGCAGGACGTCGGGGTGCTGCACCTGCGGCCGATCACCGACAGCCCCCTGACGGCGGGTGCGGTGGCCGGCGACGACGCCCAGTCGCGCCGGGAAGACGAGCGGCTGCTGGCCCGCGCCGAGAGCACCATCGCCGAACTGGGAGCGTACCGTCCTGGCCCCGCGACCCTGCCCGCCGCAGCGGACTGGGCCGAGGTGATCGAGCGTGCGGCCCAGCCCGTCTCGGTGCTGGCGCGGCAGCGGCAGGAACTCCAGGCGGATCTCGATGCCGAGTCGACCTACGGCGACGCCGTGCGGGCGCTGGCCGGACTGACCGGTGGGCTGGACCGCAGCCGCCGGCTGAGTGTCGTGCCCTTCCTGCTCCAGCCCACCGACACGCCGGGCGAGCTGGAGGCTGCGCTTGCCGCGACGCTGCCCGAGCGCCATGCCCTGGCAACCCAGAGCGTGGGGCAGAACCGGGTGGGCGTGATCGCCACGATGCGCGGCGAGCGCGACGCGGCCCGCGCGGCCCTGAGCAAGGCGCGGCTGGGCGAACTGCGCCTGCCGGGCCGCTTCGACGGCATGGCCCTGTCGGACGCGGCGGCCCAGATGCAGGAGATCCAGCGCGGCGGCGAGGCGCGGCAGCGTGAGCTGAATGCCCAGCGCGACCGGCTGGCCCAGGAACACGGCCCGCAGCTGTACGCCGTGCGCGACGCCCTGAAAGACCGCGTGGCGATCCACGATGTCCGGGCCATCTCGGCGCGGGGCAAGTACAGCATGGCGCTCGCCGGCTACGTGCCCGCCGAGCGGCTCGACGCCCTGCGCCGCAGCCTGGCGACCTTCGGGGACGCCGTGACCTTCGAGGTGCATCCGGTCGACGAGCACCACGACGACCGCATTCCGGTGCAGTTGAAGAACAACGGCTATGTGCGGCCGTTCCAGACCGTGATGGGGCTGATGAGTCCGCCCCGCTACGGTACCTTCGACCCCACGTGGGTGATCGCGCTGTTCTTCCCGCTGTTCTTCGGGATCATCATCGCGGACATCGGCTACGGCCTGCTGTTCGCGCTGTTCGGCCTGTGGCTGGGCGGCAAGGCCCGCCGCAACGAGGGCTGGGATCTGAGTTTCTTCGGCGCGTACGTGCCGCCCGCCACCCTGCGGGATCTCAGCTTCGTCACGCTGGTCATGGCGGCGTGGAGCATCGTGTGGGGTGTCCTGACCGGCGAGTTCTTCGGCACCCTGCTCGAGCACCTGCACGTCTTCTACATCAATCCCGAACTGCTCAACAACCTGTGGAGCTGGACCGGTATCCGCTACCCGGAAGAGGAGGGCGTCAAGCACTATGGCCTGATCCCCATCCTGTTCCCGCGTCTGGAGACCGGCTACTTCAGCAACGTCGCGCTGGTGTTCGCGCTGCTCTTCGGCATCCTCCAGGTGCTGTGGGGCTGGGCCATCCGCATCCAGCAGGGCATCCGGCACCGTGATTCCGTCCACACCTGGGAAGGCATCGCGCTGTTCGGCGGCGTCTTTGCCCTGATCATGCTGGCCTTCACCAGCCGTGCGGGCAAGGACATCGGGGCCGCGTTCTCCAACTTCAGCGACCCCCGCGTCCTGCTGATGTACGCCGGCTTCGCCGCCTTCCTGATCGGGTACCTGCGCATCATCAGCAAGTACCCCATGCTTCCCATCGAACTGCTGTCCCAGGGCGGCGCGGTCATGAGCTACGCCCGTATCTTCGCGGTCGGCCTGGTGTCCGCCATCCTGGCGAAACTGTGCACGGATCTGGGCTGGAGCCTGTACGAGAACATCGGTGTGATCGGCATCCTGCTCGGCGTCCTGCTGGGCGCGGCGCTGCACTTCTTCGTGCTGGCGCTGACCCTGATCGGCCACATCGTCCAGCCGCTCCGTCTGCACATGGTGGAGTTCCTGAACCCCACCGGGTTCAACAACGAGACCAGCCCCGTCTACAACCCCCTTCGTCGCCTCAGCCCGGCTGCCCAGAACGGCAGCGGGTCGGCCAAATAACCCCAGGAGTGTTCATCATGACCAAGTACAACAAGATCGTCCTCGCGTCCTTCGTCTTCGCTCTGGCCACCACGGCCTTCGCCCAGGAAGGCACGGCCGCCGCCGCCGGCAGCGACGAACTGTACCGGGGCATGCGCGCCATCGGGGCCGGTCTGGCCCTCGGTCTGGGCGCCGTCGGCACCGGCATCGCGCAGGCGCGCATCGGTTCGAGCCTGGTCGGCGCGGTCGCCGAGGATCCCAGCAAGGCCGGTAGCCTGCTGCTGTACTTCCTGATTCCCGAAACGCTGGTCATCTTCGGCTTCCTCGCGCTGTTCATCCTGAACTGACATGGCGCTCGACAAGCTTCTTGAACACGAGGCCCACTCGGAGATCGAGCGCATCGGTGCGGTGGCCCAGGGCCAGGCCGAACAGCTGATCGCCCAGGCCCGTGAGCGTGCCCAGACCATGATCGACAGCCGCCGCCGGGCCCTGGACAGCGACTACGCCGCTGGCCTGACCCGTGCCCGCAGCGCGGCCGATCTGGACGGCAACGCGCAGCGGCTGGAGGCGACCAACAGCCTCCAGGTGCAGGCCTTCGAACGGGCCGAGCAGCACCTGCGCAGCGCGCCGCAGGCCCCGGAGTACCCCCAGGTGCTGGCCCGTCTGATCGCCCAGGGCCTGGAGTCGCTGCCGGGTGCCACGGTGGTCGAGGCGGCCCCGGCCGAGCACGACGCGGTGCGTCAGGCGCTGGGCCAGCTGGGCCGCACCATGGAGGTGCGTGCCAACCCGCGCGTGACCACCGGTGTGCGCCTGGTCAGCCCCGACGGCAAGACCAGCATCCAGAACACCCTGCTGGGCCGCCTGGAGCGTGTGCGCGGCGACCTGGCCCCGCAGATCAGCCGCCTGGTCGCCGAGTAAGGGGGGCGAGATGCCAGACGACTACTCGTACATCAACACGCGTGTCCGCGTGATGCGTACCAAGCTGCTGGACGGCCGGGCACTCAGCTCGGCCCTGTCCGCCGGCAGCTACCAGGAGTTCCTGCGCGTCCTGAGCGAGACGGACCTGGCGTCCAACCTCCGCGAGACGACCGGCGAGAACGCCGGCCTGGGTGAACTGGATCAGGCGCTCAGCGACAACTTCTTCGCCACGGCCCGCCGGGTGCTGGGCTTTGCCGACGGCGACGCCAAGCGCGAGATCCAGGCCCTGCTCATGCGCTGGGATCTGGTCAACCTCAAGACCATCGCCCGTGGGATCACCTCGGCCCGTGGCGCAGACAGCGTCCTGCAGAGCATCATTCCGGGCGGCACCATCAAGCCCAGTGCGCTCCAGAGCGCCGCGCAGGCCAGTGATCTCCAGGGCGCGGCGGCGGCCATCGCCGTGAGTGGGCACCCGCTGGCCCGCGCCATGCGCGAGGGGGCGCTGGCCTACGGCAGCTCCGGTCGCCTGATCGATCTGGAGGTCGCGCTGGATCAGGGGTACTACCGCTACGCCCTGAGCGTGGCGCGGAACACCAGCCTGCGCCGCTACCTGAGCCGCGAGATCGACACCACCAACGCCCTGATCGCGCGGGCGGCCCGCGCCTCGGGCGGCGCGGCGCTCGATCCGAAGCTGTTCGTCGCGGGCGGCACCCTGAATGCCGCCGCATACGCCCGGCTGGGCAGCGGCGACGCTGGCGGCCAGCCGGACATCGCGGCGATCCTCGAGGCCCCGAGCCTGGAGGAGGCCGAGGTCGCAGCCCGAACGGCGCTCGACCGCGCGGCCCGCGACATCGCGGCCGGTGATCCGGACGGTGTGGGCATCATCCTGGACTTCCTGCGCCGCAAGGAGATCGAGATCGCCAAGCTGCGCCTGATCGCCCGTGGCAAGTTCTACGACCTGCCCACCGAACAGATCCGCAAGGAGGTGCAGGCATGACCCGCGCCGCAGCCCAGACCCAGCGCGTGGCGGTGCTCAGCGACGCCGAGACTGCGACCGGCTACCGCCTGGCGGGAGCCACGGTCATCGAGGCCACCCCGGCGACCGCACTGGAGGCGCTGGAACGCGCCATCACGTCCGACCAGTACGGCCTGATCGCCGTGGACACCGGCCTGATCGCCGATCCCACCACCGCGACGGCCCGCCTGATGCGCGGCCGGGAACTGCCGATCCTGCTGCCCATCCCCAGCCTGAAGGACGCCTTCTCCAGCGACACCGTGGACGCCAAGGCGTACATGGGCAAGCTGGTGCGCGACACGATCGGCTTCGATATCAAACTGTAAGGGGATGATGGTGGATAGATGATGGATGATGGTAAAAAGAGGCTTCAGCAGCAGCTTGTGCGCCTTTTCCTTGTCCCATCCTCCATCCTCCATCGCCCTCTCCGAAGGAGTACCAAATGACGCAGAACAAGAGCGGCGTCGTGCAGAGCATCGCCGGCCCGGCAGTGATTGCCAAGGGCATGTACGGCGCGAAGATGTACGACATCGTGCGCGTGGGCACCGAGCGCCTCGTGGGCGAGATCATCCGCCTCGACGGCGACACCGCCTTCGTGCAGGTGTACGAGGACACGTCCGGCCTGACCGTCGGCGAGCCCGTGCAGACGACCAACCTCCCCCTCTCGGTGGAACTCGGGCCCGGGATGCTGAACGGCATCTACGACGGCATCCAGCGTCCCCTGGGCAAGATCCGCGAGGCCTCGGGCGACTTCATCGCGCGCGGCATCGAGGTCTCGTCCCTCGACCGTGAGCAGCAGTGGGACTTCACGCCCAGCGTGAACGTCGGCGATACCGTCGGCGGCAGCGCCATCCTGGGCACCGTGCCGGAGTTCTCCTTCACGCACAAGATCCTCACGCCCCCCGACAAGGGCGGCAAGCTCGCGTGGATCGCCCCGGCCGGCAAGTACAACATCGACCAGACCATCGCGAAACTGGAAGACGGCACGGAACTCCGCATGGCCCACTACTGGCCCGTGCGCGCGCCGCGCCCCGTGGCCCAGAAGCTCGACCCCAGCCTGCCGTTCCTCACGGGGATGCGCATCCTAGACGTGCTGTTCCCGCTGGTCATGGGCGGCACCGCCGCGATCCCCGGTCCGTTCGGTTCCGGCAAGACCGTGACCCAGCAGTCGGTCGCCAAGTACGGCAACGCCGACATCGTGGTGTACGTGGGCTGCGGCGAACGCGGCAACGAGATGACCGACGTGCTCGTGGAGTTCCCGGAACTGGAAGACCCCAAGACCGGCGGCCCGCTGATGCACCGCACCATCCTGATCGCCAACACCTCCAACATGCCGGTGGCCGCGCGTGAAGCCAGCGTGTACACGGGCGTGACCCTGGCGGAATACTTCCGTGACCAGGGCTACTCCGTGTCGCTGATGGCCGACAGCACTTCCCGCTGGGCCGAGGCGCTGCGCGAGATCAGCTCCCGCCTGGAAGAGATGCCCGCCGAAGAAGGCTACCCGCCGTACCTGGGCGCGAAGCTCGCGGCGTTCTACGAACGCTCCGGGGCCGTGAAGACCCTGGGCGGCGAGGACGGCGCCGTGTCGATCATCGGGGCCGTGTCGCCCGCCGGTGGGGACATGTCCGAACCCGTGACCCAGGCCACGCTGCGGATTACGGGCGCGTTCTGGCGTCTGGACGCCGGTCTGGCCCGCCGCCGTCACTTCCCCGCGATCAACTGGAACGGCAGCTACAGCCTGTTCACGCCGATCCTGGACTCGTGGTACCGCGCCAACATCGGTGAGGACTTCCCCGAACTGCGCCAGCGCATCGGCACGATCCTCCAGGAAGAGGCCTCGCTGCAGGAAGTCGTGCAGCTCGTCGGCCCCGACGCCCTGCAGGACAACGAGCGTCTGGTCATCGAGACCGGCCGCATGCTGCGCCAGGACTTCCTCCAGCAGAACGGCTTCGACCCCGTGGACGCCTCGGCCTCCATGCCGAAGAACTACGGCCTGATGAAGATGTTCCTGAAGTTCTACGACCAGGCCGGCGCCGCCCTGAACAGCGGTGCGACCATCGACGAGATCATCCAGAGCCCGGTCATCGAGCGTCTGGCCCGTGCCCGCTACACGCCGGAAGACCAGTTCGCGGCGTACACCGACTCGGTGCTGGGTGAGCTCGACTCCACCTTCAAGGCGGTGAAAGCGTGACCCTGCTCCAGAAGGAATACAACGACGTCGCGTACATCTCCGGCCCGCTGCTGTTCGTGAACGCGGCCAGCGACCTGGCCTACGGCGCGATCGTGAACATCAAGGACGCCGGCGGCAAGATGCGCGGCGGACAGGTCATCTCGGTCTCCGACCAGAACGCCGTGATTCAGGTGTTCGAGGAAACCCGCGGGCTCGACCTCGCCACTGCCAGCGTGAGCCTCGTCGAAGACGTGGCCCGCCTGGGCGTGAGCAAGGAAATGATCGGCCGCCGCTTCGACGGCCTGGGCCGCCCCATCGACGGCCTGCCGGAAGTGGTCGCGGAGCGCCGCCAGAGCATCAACGGCCAGCCCATGAACCCCGCCGCGCGCGCCAAGCCCGAGGAGTTCATCCAGACCGGGATCAGCACCATCGACGTGCAGACCTCGCTGATCCGCGGGCAGAAACTCCCGATCTTCAGCGGCTCGGGCCTCCCGCACAACGAACTGGCCGCGCAGATCGCCCGTCAGGCCAAGGTGCCCGGCCACGAGGGTGACTTCGCCGTGGTCTTCGCCGCGATGGGGCTGACCCAGCGCGAGGTGTCGTTCTTCACGCAGGAGTTCGAGCGCACGGGCGCCCTCGCCCGCTCCGTCCTGTTCCTGAACAAGGCCGACGACCCCGCCGTCGAGCGTCTGCTCACGCCCCGCATGGCCCTGACCACCGCCGAGTACCTGGCCTTCGAGCACGGCTACCACGTGCTGGTCATCCTGACCGACCTGACGAACTACTGCGAGGCGCTGCGCGAGATCGGCGGCGCCCGTGAGGAGATCCCCGGCCGCCGCGGCTTCCCCGGCTACATGTACACGGACCTGGCGTCGCTGTACGAGCGCGCCGGCGTCGTGGACGGCAAGCCCGGTTCGGTCACGCAGGTGCCGATCCTGTCGATGCCCGACGACGACATCACCCACCCCATCCCCGACCTGACCGGGTACATCACCGAGGGGCAGATCGTGGTCGACCGCACCCTGAACTCCAAGGGCGTGTTCCCCCCGATCAACCCCCTGCCTTCCCTCTCGCGCCTCCAGGGCAACGGCATCGGCAAGGGCAAGACCCGCGCCGACCACAAGAACATCAGCGACCAGCTGTTCGCCGCGTACGCCAACGGCCTCGACCTGCGTAAACTCGTCGCCATCACCGGTGAGGACGCGCTGACTGAGACCGACAAGCTGTACCTGAAGTTCGCCGACGACTTCGAGACGTACTTCATCGGCCAGGGCGGCCAGGATCGCAGCATCGAGGACTCCCTGACCGTCGCGTGGGGGATCCTGAGCAAGCTGCCCCAGAGCCAGCTGACCCGTATCTCCAAGGACTCCATCGACAAGTACTACGGTACGAAGATGGACGAGATGTGGAAGGGCAGCCGGTCGATGCAGTAACTGGGGAATGGATGATGGAGGAGAGGAACAGCTCTTGCCATCACCCATCCTCCATTCTCTATCCTCATGACTGAAGAAGGAGGTGAATCATCATGGCAGGACAGATCAGCCCCACCCGCTCCGCCCTCCTGGCGAGCAAGGCCAGCCTGAAGACCGCGTCCGGCGGTGCCGACCTGCTCAAGCGCAAGCGCGACGCCCTGATCGGCGAGTTCTTCGCCCTGGTCAAGGACGCCCTGGCCGCCCGTGAACAGCTCGCAGGCGTGTCCAAGGGCGCGTACACCAGCCTGTTCGGCGCGAAGGCGTGGGACAGCCCGGAGGCCGTCGAGAGCCTGAGTCTTGCTGGCAGCAGCGACTACCAGATCGACATGCAGATCGAGAACCTGTATGGCGTGAAGGTGCCGAAGATCAACGTGCCTGAACGCGTGCAGGCCAGCACGTTCAGCCCGATCAACGTCGGGGCCCGTACCATCCAGGCCTCGACCGACTTCGGCGGGGTCATGGAGGCCATCGTCCGGGTCGCCGGCACCGAGACCAAGCTGCGGCGGATCGGCGAGGAGATCAAGAAGACTTCCCGCCGCGTGAACGCCCTGGAACAGGTCGTCATCCCCGGCATCCAGGACGACATCCGCTTCATCCGTGGCGTGCTCGACCAGCGTGAGCGCGAGGCCGGATTCACGCAGAAGAAGATCAAGGCCAAGATCGAGGCGAAGGCCGAGGCAGCGCGCGAGGCGCAGGCCGCGACGAGCCACGGCTCCGCCGCAGACTGAAGCTCAGGGAACGAAGAACCGCCCTCCACGTGGGGGCGGTTTCTGTGTCTGTCCATGCCAGCTCATGATGTTGACCTGCACGGGTTCTCCTCCCCCTCGACGGGGAGAGGCTGGGAGGGGTGAGCCTCTCCGTGCCGCGGATCGACGGCGGCGCCCACGCACTCACGCTTGACGGAGCTGAGTTCCTCTGAGCGCAGGTCTCCGTCCACGCCTGTGGCCTGGGTGGGAGGTCGGCCATACGGTCATGGTACAGGTGCTCAGTCCGCGGCGTCCTTCCGTTCCTGCATCAGCCCCCAGACCATCTCGGCCGTGACCGGCAACTCCGTGACCCGCACGCCGACGGCGTCCTTGATGGCGTTGGCCAGCGCGGCGGCCCCGGCGGTGATGGGCGGTTCGCCCACGATCCTGGCCCCGAACGGCCCGTGTTCGCTGGGCTGCTCGACCAGCACGGCGTCGATGGGAGGAATATCGGTGGCGGTGGGGAAGGCGTACTCCATGAAGTTCGGGTTGCCGAGCGTGCCGTGCTCGAAGTGCTGGCCCTCGTACAGGCCGATGCCGAGGGCCTGGGCCATGCCTCCGTGCAGCTGGCCCTCGACGAGCATGGGATTCAGCGCGTACCCGACATCCTGGATGGACACGGCGCGCAGCAGGGTGACGTGCCCGGTGTCCGGGTCGACGCGCACGTGGACGAGCTGCGCGATGAAGCCGGGGGCACCGGCCTTCAGGGCGGCGCGGCCCTCGGCGACGACGGGGCCGGGGCCGCCGGCGGTGCGCTGCCCGAGGGCGGCGAGCTTGCCGATGCTGATGGTCTTGTCGGGCACGCCGGTCACGCGGGCGTGGCCCTGGGCGAGTTCGACGTCGTCGCGGTGCGCCTCGAAGTGCCGCGCGGCGAGGTCGAGGAGCTGTTCCTTGACCTGCGTGCTGGCGTCGAGTACCGCGCCGGACAGGCTGATGGTGATCTGCGAGCCGCCGGAGCCGGGCGCGTAGGGGCCGCTGTCGGTGCTGCCCTGCACGATCTCGATACTGTCCGGGTCGACGTCCAGCGTCTCGGCGGCGATGAGCACCATGCTGGAGTGCACGCCGCTGATGTCCACGCTGCCGACGTGGAGGCGGACGGTGCCGTCGGTGTCCACGCGGCACACGGCCCCGGTGGGGGAGAACGCGCCGGGCCACCCGCCGATGGCGAGGCCGACGCCCTCGTTCGGCACCGCGCCGCGCTGCGCCCACAGCGGGTGGGCCTGCACCTGCGCGAGACAGGCCTTCAGGCCGATGTCCGGCCACGGGCGGCCGGTGCCAGTGGCGTCGCCGGCCTGCACGGCGTTCCTCACGCGGAGTTCCAGCGGATCGTGGCCCAGCGCCTGCGCGAGGTCGTCTACCGCCGATTCCAGCGCGAACAGCGCCTGCGGCATGCCGGGCGCGCGGTACGCGCCGCTCGCCGCGCGGTTCAGCAGCAGTTCCTGCGTGCGGATACGGACATTTGCGCAGCGGTACAAACCGCCGATGATGGTCGCGATGATCCCGGCGTGCCCGAAGCGGAACACGCCGTTCTCGATCACCGCGTGCACGTCCAGCCCGACGATGTTGCCCCCCTCGTCCGCCCCGAGCTTCACGGTGATCTGCGTGCCGGGGGCGGGCATGGTCGTCAGCATGTCCTCGCTGCGGGTGAGCACCATCCGCACCGGGCGCCCCTCGTGCAGGGCAGCGGCGGTCACCAGGGCGTCGGTGATGCCGTACTTCGCGCCGAAGCCCCCACCGACCGTCATGGGCTCCACGCGCACGTCGCCCTCGCGCAGGCCCAGCGCGCCCGCGACCTCGTTGCGCACGGTGTACTGCCCCTGCGTGCTGGTGTACACGGTGACCTGACCGGGGCGCAGGCCGGGCTCGGCCACGACCGCGTGCGGTTCCAGGTACGACTGGTGCACCGGGGCGTTCACGTACGTGCCCTCCACCACCTTGTGTGCGCTGCTCATCGCGGCGTCCACGTCGCCGCGCTCGAAGGTGCGGGCCTCGTCGATGTTGGTGGGCGCGTGCGCGGATTCCGCGCCGGCCTCGCCGCCGTGCAGGCTCGCCAGACTCGTCTCGGCCTTCGGCACGCCGCCCGGCCACACCAGCACGTCGTCCGCGAGGGCCATGGCGGCGTCCTCGACCGCCGGGAGTTCCTCGTAGTCGATCTCCACGAGGGCCGCGCCGTCGGCGGCCTGCGCATCGGTCTGTGCGAGCACGAGCACGACCGGCTGCCCGGCGAACACGACCTCCTCGCCCGCCAGGATCATGTTCGGGCGCGAGTACGCGACCCGGCCGCCGTTCAGATCCTTCCCGGTCAGCACCGCGACCACGCCGGGCGCGGCCTGGGCGGCGGCGGTGTCGATGCTGCGCACGCGGGCGTGCGGGTATGGCGAGAGCACCGGGCGGGCGTGCAGCATGCCCGCGAGCGTCAGGTCACCGGCGTAGCGGGCGCGGCCCCGCACCTTCTCCAGGCCGTCGATGATCCGTCTGCGCTTGCCGAGGTAGGTAGTGGTCATGGACGCCTCCTGTAGGTCACGGGCAAGTCTACGGCCGGGCCAGCCCCCGAACTGTCGATCAGACCGGATGGGCCGTGTCGGGCACGGAGCGCAGCGCTCTCCAGGGCTGACCAACGCTGTGCGCGGCCACCGTCACCCACCGTGGTTCCTGGCAGACTCGGGCATGGACGACCTGCCTGCCACCGCCTTCCGCCGCGCGGACGAATCCCCGGACGAACTGTTCTACCGCCAGCCCCGCTTCGTGACCCACATCGACGCCGGGGCGATCGCCGCCGTCACCGACCTGTACCGCGAGTTCCTGCCGCCGGGCGGGCGCGTGCTCGACCTGATGAGCAGCTGGATCAGCCACCTGCCGCCCGAGGTGGCCTACGCCCAGGTGGTCGGGCTGGGGCTGAACCAGGAGGAACTGGCGGCCAATGGGCGTCTGAACGGAATCGTGGTGCAGAACCTGAACACCCGCCCACGCCTGCCCTTCGAGGACGGCAGCTTCGACGCAGCGGGCATCACTGTGTCCATCGACTACCTGACCCATCCGGTCGCCGTGCTGCGTGACCTGGGCCGCGTGCTGGTGCCGGGCGGGCCGGTGGTGATCACGTTCTCGAACCGCTGCTTCCCGACCAAGGCGGTCTCGGTGTGGCACGGCCTGGACGACCAGGGGCATGTGGCGCTGGTGCAGCGCTATCTGGAAGCGGCCGGCAACTGGACGGAGATCCAGGGACTCGACCGCAGTCCCCGGCAGGGCCATCGCCGGACGGGCGATCCCCTGTACGCGGTGGTCGGCCGGGCCACGGGGCCGGCGTCCTGACCAGCCGCCTATGCTGGAGAGGTGAGCAGCCATGACTGACCTGTCCCTGCCCCTGTCCGGCGTGCGCGTGGCGGATTTCTCGCGCGTCCTGACCGGCCCGTTCGCCACCATGCTGCTGGGCGACCTGGGCGCGGACGTGATCAAGATCGAACCCCCGGGCGGCGACGACACGCGCGGCTGGGGGCCGCCGTTCCAGGTCGGGGAGGGGGGCCGCGAGTCCAGCTACTTCCTGAGCGTGAACCGCAACAAACGCAGCGTGCTGCTCGACCTCAAGACCCCGGAGGGCCTCGACGCCGCCCGGAAGATCGTGGCCGGCAGCGACCTCCTGGTCGAGAACTTCCGGCCGGGCACGCTGGAGCGCCTGGGCCTGGGTTGGGACGACCTGCACGCCGCGTTTCCCCGCCTGATCTACGCGACCATCACGGGCTTCGGGCTGAGCGGCCCGTACCGCGACCGGGCCGGGTACGACGTCGTGGCGCAGGGCATGGGCGGCATGATGAGCTACAACGGCGACCTCGGCGGCCGGCCCCTGCGGGTGGGTGTGGCCGTCGCGGACGTGTTCAGCGGCGCCCTGGTCACGCAGGCGGTGCTGGCGGCACTGTACCAGCGGGAGAAGACCGGGGTGGGCGTGCGGGTGGACGTGAATCTGCTCGAGAGCGTCATCGCGCTGGGTTCGTCGCAGGTGGGCCGGTACCTCGCCACGGGAGAGGTGCCGGTGCCGGTCGGGAATGACCACCGGTCCATCGTTCCGTACGGCACCGTGCAGTGCGGCGACGGTTTCGTCAACATCGCGGTGGGGAACGACGCGCTGTGGCGGCGCTTCTGCGCCGCGCTGGCCCTGACCGAACTCGGCGCGGATGCCCGCTTCGCCACGAACGAGGGCCGCGTGACCCACCGCGCGGAGCTCGATGTCCTGATGCTGGGCGGCCTCGCGGCGTACACGAGGCAGGAGGTCATGGATCGGCTCGACGTGGCGGGCGTCCCCTGCGGCCCCGTGAACGACCTCGCGGAGGTCTTCGCCGATCCGCACGTGCAGGCGCGGGGCGTGGCCGTGACCGTCCCGCATCCCACGCTGGGCGAGACGACCGTGACGTCGCCCCCGTGGCGCTTCGGCGGGGAGGCGCTGCCGGTGCGCCGCGCTCCACCCACCGCGGGCCAGCACACAGCCGAGGTGCTCGCGGAGCTGACAGCCGGGCCGTGACGTCCCGTCGCCGGCACGGGGCGAGCCGGGCGCTACACTGGCCCGGGCCCCACGTGCCGTGCGTGCGGCTGCACTGGCCCAGGAGTCTCGTGAGGAGATCGGCGTGACATGGTGACCAGTTCCAGCCCTGACGACCGCCCGGTGTCGCCGGACGCCGGCAGCCAGCGTCGGGCGCTGCTGCTGCTGTCGGTGCTGGCCGACGTGATTCACGTCATCACGCTGGTCTACCTGTGGCAGCAGGGCAGTCCGCGCGTCACGCAGGCGGCGGCCAGTCTGGCCATCACCGCCGTGCTCACGGCCCTGACGCTGTGGTCGGCCGTGCCCCTGCGGCGGCTCCAGCAGGTGGCGGTCGCCCTGGTCTGCGTGCTGCTGCACGTGAACCTGTGGAGCGTGTTCCAGACCCAGCGGCCCATCTCCTCGGGGCTTCTGATCCATGTGGTGATCCTGGCGCTGTTCGCGTATACCTGGCTGCCGCCGCGTGTGGCCACGGCCGTGGTGGGCGGCAGTTACGTGATCCTGGCGTGCGCCGCGGCGGTGTCGCGTGCGCCGGACGTACCGGGCGTGCTGCTGGTGGGCATCACGCTGCCCCTGGTGTGGTACCTGACCGTGCACGGCCGCGAGGTCAGCCGCGAACGTGGGCGCAGCGAGACCATGCGGATCCTGGCCTACCGCGACCCCCTGACCGGCGTGCAGAACCGCCGCGCCGGCAGCGAACTCCTGCACACGCTGCTGACCCGTCCGGCGGGCCACCCGGGCGCGACGCCGGACGCCGAGGTGGCGGTCGCCCTGATCGACCTCGATCACTTCAAACGCATCAACGACACGCTGGGACACCAGCAGGGCGACCGGGTGCTGGTGGCCGTGGCGGACTCGCTCGTCCTGAGTTTCGCGCCGGACGGCACGGTTGTCCGGTGGGGCGGCGAGGAGTTCCTGGTGATCCTGACCGGTCAGACCCGCGCCGCAGTGCGCCAGCACGTCGATGCTGCGCTCGACGCCGTGCGGGCCCTGCACCAGGGCGGCCTGCCGGTCATCACCATCAGTGCCGGGCTGGCCTTCTCCGGCGAGACCCGCGACCCCGTGGCGCTGCTCGATCTGGCCGATGGCCGGCTGTACCGGGCCAAGGCGGCGGGCCGCGACCGCGTGCACTGACCCGCATGGCCGGCTCCGGCCGGCGTCCGCTCCCGACCCACGTCGCGCCACTGCCCTCCGGGAGGCCCATGTACCAGCCACACACCCTTCAGCGCATCGTCGAGAGCCGCCTGGATGACACGCGGGCACAGCGCGTGCATTCCCGGGTCGAGATCGTCGCCGGCCGTCCCGACCTGGCCGAGGACGATCCGCGTCGCCGCGCCCGCTTCGAGGCGCGCATGAGCGGGGAGGCGCCGGTGGACGCCGAGAAGGTCTGGGGCAGCGTCGATTTCGTCGAGGCGGTGTTCCTTGACCTGGGCGCCCGGGCGGCCAGGGCCGTCGCCCGGATCGTGACGGATCAGGGCCGCACTCCCCTGGGCACGGGGTTTCTGGTGAGTCCCGGTGTCCTGATCACCAACAACCACGTGCTGGAGGATGTCGCCAGTGCGGCCGGGGCGTGGGTTCAGTTCAACTACGAACTGGCGGACGACTTCACGCCGCGCGCCCCGGACGTGTATGCCCTGCGCCCGGACGTGTTCTTCCACGCGGTCAGCTGGAGGGATCTGGACTTCACGCTGGTCGCCGTGGGCGAGCAGCTTCGCGGCGGGGGCACGCTGGCCGCACAGGGCTACTGTCCCCTGAGCGACCGCCCCGACAAGCACGCCAAGGGGGCCACCGTGAACATCGTGCAGCATCCCGGCGGGGACTACAAGAAACTCGTGCTGCGCGGCAACCGCATCGTGGCCCGCACCGAGCGTGTGCTGCACTACGAGGCCGACACCGAGGGCGGCTCCAGCGGCTCGCCGGTCTTCAACGACGCGTGGGAGGTCGTGGCCCTGCACCACTGGGGGGCCCCGCACCTGAGCACGGTGGACGAGGACGGCCGGCCGCTGGGCACGCTGGTGAACGAGGGCGTGCGGATCAGCGCCATCGTGGCGGCCCTGCGTGCGGCGCTGCCGGGGCTGCCGGACACGGCCCGCGTGTACGTGCAGGCCGTGCTCGACGCCGCCGGCCCGGCACGGCCACAGCCTGCCCCGGTGCCGGACGTGCTGCGGCCCGCCGCACCGGAGCGTGTGCGGATCGACCGGGACTACGCCAACCGGCGCGGCTACGACGCGGCCTTCCTGCCCGGCCTGAGCGTTCCCCTGGCCGATATCGTGGCTCCCGTGCTGGCGCAGGTCGCGCCGCTGCCGGACGGCGGCACGGCACTGGCGTACCAGCACTTCAGCGTGGTGATGAGCGCGGCGCGGCGGCTCGCCGTCGTGACCGCCACGAACATCGACGGCAGCACCTACATTCCCATCGACCGTGACACCGGTCTGCCCGCCCGCGCCGACGCCGAGGGCGATGCGTGGTTCGAGGATTCCCGGATCGACCCGGCCCGGACGGTCACGCAGGCGTTCTACTCGGCCAACAGTTCCTTCTTTGATCGGGGACACCTGACGCGCCGCAGCGATCCCACCTGGGGCACCCCCGAGAAGGCCGCCCGCGCCAATGCCGATACCTTCCACTTCACCAACTGCGCGCCGCAGCACTGGCTGTTCAACCAGTCGCTGCGGTACTGGCAGGGCATCGAGCGCCACTACCTGGAATTCGGGGCGACCCTCGACCGCTCGCGCCTGAGTGTGCTCCAGGGGCCGGTGTTCGCCCCGGACGATCCTGTGTACACCGACACGGCCGGGCGCGACGTGCCGGTGCCGGTGCAGTTCTGGAAACTCGTGCTGCGCGTGCAGGACGGTGTGCCGCGCGCCACCGCCTTCCTCGCGTCGCAGCGGGATCTGCTGGCCCTGCCCCGGCGGCCCGTCCAGCCCGGTGCCGACGGCGCGGTGCCCGATGTCACGACCTTCCTGACCTCCGTGGCGCACCTGCAGGAACTCACCGGGCTGGACTTCACGGCACTGATCCCGCACGACACCTTCGTCACCCCGTCACCGGCCGAGGCGATGCCGCTGCGGGCGGTCACGTCCTGGGCCGACCTGCCATGAACCCCTGGCCCGCCGGTCAGCTTTGCTTGACTGTGTACCGAGTTGATGGTCGTGTCAGAACCTGGGCCGATACTGGGAACATCGCCGCTCCCGGCTCCGGCCGCGCGGCCCAGGTGACCCCATGACTGCACTCACTGATCCCCCCCACGCCCCGCTGCCCCGCATCATCCAGGGTGGCATGGGCGTTGCCATCTCCGGCTGGGAGCTTGCACGCGCCGTGTCCAGTATGGGCGAGCTCGGCGTGATCTCTGCCACCGGCATCGATAACCTCCTCGTGCGCCGCCTCCAGGACGGCGATCCCGGCGGGCATGTCCGCCAGGCGCTGGCCGCGTATCCGGATCAGGATCGTGCCCAGAAGGCCGTGGCCGACTACTACCTGGAGAGCGGCCGGGAGAGCGGCCAGAGCTACAAGCGCGTGCCGCTGCCCAGCCTGAGAAACCACCGCGTCGCGTGGGAACTGGCGGTCATGGGCGGCTTCGTTGAGGTGTGGCTGGCCAAGCAGGGCCACGCCAACCCCGTCGGCGCGAACCTGCTGACCAAACTCCAGATGCACACCCTGCCCGCGCTGTACGGCTGCCTGCTCGCCGGGGTGGACACGGTCATCATGGGGGCCGGCATTCCCCGTGACATCCCCGGCGTCCTCGACGCCTTCGCGCAGGGGAAGGCCGCCTCGATCCGCCTGGACATCAAGGGCGACTCGACCGGCGAGCCCGTGCTCCTGACCTTCGACCCGGCCGAGTACGGTTTCGGCGGGCGCACCCTGACCCGGCCCCGTTTCTATCCCATCGTCACGTCGCATGTGCTGGCCAGCGTGCTCGCCAAGAAGGCCACGGGCAGCATCGAGGGGTTCATCATCGAGGCGCCCACGGCTGGCGGGCACAACGCCCCCCCACGCGGCACGGTGACCTACGACGAGACCGGCCAGCCCATCTACGGCGAACGCGACCTGGCCGACCTGAACGAGATGCGCAAGATCGGCCTGCCCTTCTGGCTGGCCGGCGGCAGCGGCTCGCCCGAGGCCCTGCGCGCCGCCCTGGAGCAGGGGGCCGCCGGCATCCAGGTCGGCACGCTGTTCGCGTACTGCCGGGAATCCGGCTTCGACGCCGACCTGCGCACGCAGGTGCAGGAGCGGGCCCAGAGCCAGCGCCTCCAGGTCTACACCGATCCGCTGGCGTCGCCCACCGGCTTTCCCTTCAAGGTCGTCACCCTGCCTGACACCCTGAGCAACGAGGAGCTGTACCGGGAACGCCCCCGTATCTGCGACATCGGCTACCTGCGTGAGGCCTACCGCGACGAGGTCGGCAAGGTCGGCCTGCGCTGCCCCGCCGAACCCGTCGATGCCTTCCTGAGCAAGGACGGCAAGCTGGAGGACACCGTGGGCCGCAAGTGCCTGTGCAACGCCCTGATGGCCGATGCCGGGCACGCCCAGATCCAGAAGTCCGGCTATGAGGAGCTGCCCCTGCTGACCAGCGGGGACGGCGTCAGTGCGCTCACCGACTGGCCGGTCGGGTACACGGCGGCCGATGTGGTGGCGTATCTGCGGGGTGGACTGGCGTAGCGGCGGTGGAAGGTGGGCGCCTGCGGCGGGCTTCCCCACCCCCAACCCCCTGCCGGCGGGCAGGGGAGCTGGGCGCTGCGCTCGGCATGTCGTCGCCATGCCGTGCGGATGGGCCTTCGTGGCGGTTTCGTTGGCGTGGGCTCCGTACATTCCATTTGTGGGTTCGCATCGTTGCCCGTGCGCTGCGCGCCCGATGGCATTCGGTCAGGGGCAGGATGGGAGGCTTCGGTTGTACTCCCCCTCTCCATGCGGGACTCGTAGATCTGCGCAGTCAAGGGGCCGTGGAACCACGGTTTCCGCTCACTCCGTCTCCAGCCGCCCCACCGCCCCCTCCAGATTCACCCGCGCCTGCGCCTCCAGACCGGCGAATTCCGGCGTGGTGTAGAGGCGCTCCCTGTTCAGGAAGTGCCGGAGCACCCGTGTCCGGCCAGCCCGATAGAGGTCGTCGGGCACATGGGCGTATTCCCGGCGGATGGCGTGGTCGTAGGCGGCGAAGTCGTCCGGCGACGCGCCCAGGACGCCCAGGTCAGCATCCACGAACAGCGCCTCTGAGCGCCCGGACGGAGGAGAGGTGTGCCGTGTGGCGAGGATCAGCGCCCGCACCTCGGTCTGGAGGTCGTCCGTGGCCCCCTGGGCGGCCAGCCACGCGCCGAACACGTCCGCGCTGCGCTGCTCGTTGTCGGCAGCCCTGGGGTCGTAGATCAGGTCGTGGCCCCACGCGGCGAGTTCCAGGTCGGGCGTCAGGACGCCGCGCACGCGCAGGCTGTGAATGACGGCCTGAACGTGCGCGGCGGTGTGGTAGTGGCGGTGCCCTTCGGTATAGAAGGGGCGGGCAAAAGCCTCAGCTGCCACCGACAGCGTCATCTCAGCTGTGCTGCGCCGCCAGCGCCGCGCCGATCACGCCCGCGTCCGGCCCCAGCTGGGCGCGGCGGATCGTCACGGGCGCGAAGCCCTGCGCGTATTCGTCGGCGGCCTTCTGCACGTTCAGGAAGAAGTAGTCGCCCACGCTGGCGACCCCGCCGCCGATCACGAAGACCTCGGGGTCGATGACCTTCTGGAGGTCGGCCAGCGCCACGCCGATGTGCTTCATGGCCTGCTGCACCACGCGCCGCGCACCGGGGTGGCCCTGCTGCGCGAGTTCGAAGGCCTCGGCGGTGGACACGTCGCGGTTCAGGGCGTAGCTGGCGTCGCGGGCGATGGCGGTGCCCGACGCGATGGCCTCCAGCGCTCCGTCCAGGCCCGCGCCGCTGACCGGGCCGCCGGGCATGACGGTCACGTGCCCGAGTTCCCCGGCGATCCCGTGCCGCCCGCGCCAGATGCGCCCGTTCAGGACGATGCCCGCACCGATGCCGGTGCTGACCGTCACGTAGATGCTGCTCTCGGAACCGCGGGCCGCGCCCAGGTGGGCCTCGGCCAGGGCGGCGGCCTTGGCATCGTTTTCGAGCATGATGCGCTGGCCCAGGCGCTCGCGCAGGCCGTCCACCATGGGCACGTCGGTGAAGCCGTAGATGTTCGGTGCGAACTTCACGCGGGTGCGGTCGCTGTTCAGTGGTCCCGGAATGCCCACACCCACCAGCCGGGCATCCGGATGCCGGGCCTGGAGGACACTCACCTGCGCGGCGATGGCGTCCAGTACGGCCTCCCAGCCGGTCTCGGGGGTGGGCTGGACGTGGCGGTCATGCAGTTCGTCGCCGCGCAGGACGCCGGTGGCGATCTTGGTGCCGCCGACATCGACACCGATGCTGACAGCTTCCTGGGAAAAGGGGGTGGTCATGACAACTCCTGAGACGGAACGGGGAAACGCTGTGGGATCGCTTCCAGGCACAAGGGTGAATGCTTGACAGTCACGGCACAATACCGTGCGGCCCTGCGGCGCGTCGGTGGGTGGATTAGGCGTCCGGAGTGGTGTCGTCCGGTTCCAGGCCCAGCAGCGCGAGGGCCTCGGGGAGCTGCACCTCGGGCACGTACAGGCCCACGTCGCCCATGTAGCCGCCGGTCTCGATCTCGATCACGGGTGACCCCATGGCCCACTGGAAGGGCGTGCGCACCACGCTGACCACCCCGCCGTCCGACAGGGTGCGCCGCCAGCCCTCGGCCAGCAGCCGGGGCAGGGTGTCCACGCGCACCCAGGGGTCACCCTGGTACATCACGCGATCCTCGAAGGTGGAACGGGTCATGGGCGCACCCGCACGGACGCGACCCGCTGCGCGAATTCCGGCGGCAGCACGCGGGGAGCGTGTGCCTCGTCCACGCTGACCTGCACGCTGCGGGCGAAGGCACACGGCACGCCGTCTGCAACGAAGCGCGACACGACCACCCAGCTCGTCCGGCCCACGCGCTCGACCAGCGACTCGATCACGACCTCCTGGCCCAGGCGCAGTTCGCCCACGTAGTCCAGTTCCAGCCGTGCCAGCACGGACAGGTCATCCACGTCCCGGATCCCCAGTGCCGCCGACAGGTCCATGCGGGCGACCTCCAGATATTCTGCGTAGCGGGCGTTGTTGATGTGCCCCATGGCGTCCAGGTCGCTGTAGCGCAGCTGGATGGTACAGCGCCGGGCGTCCTGCCAGTTCAGCGCCGGGATGCGCCCGGGGGCGGCGGTGGAGCCTTGCGTCATGAGGGCAGTGTAGTGCCCGCGCTCAGGCGGCGGCGGTATGCTGACCCCGGTATGGACGACGCGCCCGCCCCCTCTCCTGTCCGGCCGCGCAGCACGTGGTGGCGGCGCGTGTCGCGGCTCCCGGTCGCCATGATGCTCACCAGCCTGCTGGCCGCGCTGGGGATCGTGCAGCTGTCCTTCCAGCTGGGCAACGCGGCCTTCCGCACGGTCACGTGGACACGCCAGACCCAGGAGACCAACGCCCGGATCGCGGTGCTGGAGACCGAGCTGCAGATCCTCCAGGATGCCCGCACGGCCCTGAACACCCCCGAGTACCTGCGCCAGCTTGCCCGCTGTCAGGGCTTCGTCGGCCTGGACGAGACCGTGGTCGTGTCGCCCACGGCCCCCGCCGTGCCCGGCGAGAACTGCCAGGTCGTGCCGTTGCCCTGACGGGCGCCGAGGGCGGAGGGCAGAGAGCTGACGGCAGAGGGCGTTCAGTTCACGTGGTCGAGGATCAGCGGATCGGGCGTCGGGGCCTGGGCGCGGATGCTCAGGCCGTCCGCGAGCAGGGCCGTCGCGGTGTGCAGGCCGCGCTCGTCTCGGTGGTAGACGCGCATGACCACCTCGCCTGCCTGCACCGCCTCGCCGGGTTTCTTCACGAGTTCCACGCCCACGCCGTGGTCGATGGCCTCGCCCTTGCGCTCACGGCCGCCGCCCAGGGCCAGCACGGCGCGGCCCACCGACAGGGCGTCGATCCTGTCCACGAAACCGGAGGTGGGGGCGGTCACGTCGGCCCGGCCCGGGGCCACGTCGAACTTCGACACGTCGTCCACGTAGGTGGCGTCGCCACCCTGCGCGTCCACGAACGCCCGGAATTTTGCCAGCGCCGAGCCGTCGTGCAGGGTGGTTCGCGCCCGGGCCTCGGCCTGCGCCGCGTCCTCGCCCTGCGCGGCCAGGGCCTCCACGGCCAGCGCCACGCACAGTTCGGTCAGGTCGTGTGGGCCGTGTCCGCGCAGCGTGGCCAGCGCCTCGAGCACCTCCAGGCTGTTGCCGGCCATGTGGCCCAGCGGCGTGTCCATGTCGGTCAGCACCGCGCGCACCTGCCGCCCGGCCCGCGTGCCGATGTCCACCATGGCGCGGGCCAGTCCCCGGCCGTCGTCCAGCGTCCGCATGAACGCGCCCGCGCCCACCTTCACGTCCAGCACGACCGTGTGTGCCCCGGAGGCCAGCTTCTTGCTCATGATGCTGCTGGCGATCAGCGGCAGGCAGTCCACGGTGGCCGTCACGTCGCGCAGGGCGTAGAGCTTGCCATCGGCCGGCGCGAGGTCTTTACTCTGCCCGACCAGGCTCAGACCGATGTCGCGGGCCTGCGCGATGAACTGCGCTTCTTCCAGTTCGCTCGTCCAGCCGGGAATGCTCTCCAGCTTGTCGATGGTGCCCCCGGTGTGCGCCAGCCCCCGCCCGCTCATCTTGGCGACCGTCAGGCCCAGGGCGGCCAGCATGGGCGTCAGGATCAGGCTGGTCTTGTCGCCCACGCCGCCGGTGCTGTGCTTGTCCACGGTGCGCGGCAGGTCGCCCAGATCCATCAGGTCGCCGGACTCGGCCATCACCATGGTCAGGTCGGCCGTCTCCTGGGGCGTCATGCCTTTCAGGTACACGGCCATCAGCCACGCGCTGATCTGGTAGTCCGGCACGTCGCCGCGCGTGTAGCCCAGGATCAGGGCCTCCAGTTCGGCGCGGGAGTGGGGTTCGCCGTCGCGCTTCTTGCGGATCAGGTCGGGGACGTTCATGGGGGGAGTCTAGGGGGTTTGGATGGTGGGGCCGCGCTGGGCATGTGGTCGCCATGCCTTGCTGAGCAGCCCTCGTGGCGGTTTCGGTGGCGAGGGGCGGCGTACCTGCCTTGTGCATTCACGCCGTCAGCGCCCGCGCGCTTCGCGCACGATGGCATTCGGTCAGGGGCAGGGTGGGAGGCTTCGTCTTTTGACTCCCTCCTTGTGGCGCGTGATGCGAAATACAGAGAACGACGGCTGGGACGTCTGTTTTTTGCTCCCTCCCTCCTTGTGGGGGAGGGTTGGGGAGGGGGGTAACGGGCCCAGCTCACCCACATTGCTCAGTCCTCATCCCTCACCCTTCCTCGCTCCTCCACCCCACCTTCGCGTGCGTGCCGTCGCAGTACGGCTTGTTGCCGCTCTGGCCACAGCGGCACAGGGCGGCGCGGACGTCTTTCTTCTCGCCACCGGGGGTCTGGATCACCAGATGGCCGGCGATCATCAGGGGGCCATCCTTGCTGGGCGTGATGGTCGTCGGTTCCTGTGGCATCTCGGGCTCCTCGCCGTCCAGGGCGTAGTGCAGGGCTCCAGTGGGGCAGGTGCGGACGACGGCCGCCACTGCGTGTGCCCCGGCGTTCGCGGGCTGGATCCAGGGCCGCCGGGCAGGGTCGAACACGTCCGGCAGGCCCCGGACGCAGTTGGCGACGTGCAGGCAGCGCCGGGCGTCGTAGTACACGGTGATGCCCGGCGCCGTGTAGGCCCTGCCCTGGGCCAGATCCTCGTTGGAGGGGGACGTCATGGGTCAGTGTAATGCGCCGAGCGCCGCGCCGCGTTCTCCCAGCCGGGCAAGCATGCGCCGCAGTTCCGGTGGCCCGTCGACCCGCAGGTCGCAGTCCAGGCCCAGCAGGAACGCCGCGAAGGACCGCAGGTTGTCGCGCCCGGCCCGCATCCGGGTGCCGCCGTCCTCGGGGCTCAGCTCGGTGTGCCAGCCGGACACGTGGCCGCGCAGTTCCTCCGGTGGGACGGCCAGCCACACGCTGACGTCATGGGCGGCGGGCTCCGGCATGGTGGAGCGCAGGTACGCCAGGGCGTCGAAGTCCGGCGGTGGGGTGAAGGGCTCGTCCAGGACGGTCACGTCCTGCATGCGGTCGAGGCGGAACGACCGCAGCGCCCCGCGCAGGCGACAGTGCCCGACCGCGTACCAGCGGCCGTCCAGATGCACCACGCGGTACACGTCGGCGCGGCGGGTCGTGGCGGCGGCGGCCTTCGCGGTGTAGGTGAACGCCACCGCATGCCGGCTCCGCACCGCCCGCAGCAGTCCCGCCAGCAGCGTGGCGTCGGTGCCCACCACCCACGGCGAGGCGTCGAGCTGCACGCTGAGTTCCAGGGCCTGCACGTCCTCGCGCAGGGCGTGGGGCAGGGTGCGGGTCAGTTTCGCCCCGGCTCCCTGGGCGGCCGGGGCCAGGGCATGCAGGCCCAGGTGCGTCAGGGCCCGCAGGCCCAGCGCCAGGGCCAGCGCCTCCTCGCCCGTGAACATCAGGGGCGGCAGCTGGAAGCCGGGGTTCAGGCGGTACGCGCCCCCCACGCCCCGGCGGCCCTCGACGGGAATGCCCAGATCCTGGAGCCGCGCCACGTAACGCTGCACCGTGCGTGGACTGACCTCCAGCCGGCGGGCCAGTTCCGCGCCTGTGACCTCCTCGCGCGATTGCAGGAGTTCCAGCACGGTGAGTACCCGCATGGAGGGGTCGTACATGCACCGAGTGTAATCGCGATAGGCGACACGTTCTGACGGGAATAGGGATTACGTTGTGGGCAGATTCGCACCGGATCTGTTCATTCCACAGGAGGTACCGCCATGACTGCACCGACCGCCACGACCAGCCCGTCCGTCCTGACCCTGCAGGGACTGCTCACGCACTGGCAGGGCCACCGGGGCCTGACCCGCCGCGTCATCCTGGCCTTTCCCGAGGATCAGCTGTTCACGTTCAGCATCGGGGGCATGCGGTCGTTCGGGGAGCTGGCGTGGGAAGCCTACGGCGTCAGTGCGTACAACCACCAGGGCCTGACCACCGACGACTGGAGCTGGAACCCGCCGCAGGGAGAGCTGCCCCGAGACCGCGCCGCGCTGCTGGCCGCGTGGGACGCCCTGACCCCGCAGCTGGACGCCGCGCTGCCCGCCGCCGAGCCCACGTACCTGACCACCCCGCAGACGATGGCGTGGGGCACCATGTCCCCGCTGGTCAGCGTGCAGTACGCCATCGACAACGAGATCCACCACCGGGGGCAGGGCTACGTGTACCTGCGGGCACTGGGGATCGAGCCCCCCGCGTTCTACGAGCGGTGAGCGCGGTGGCGACCGTATCTCTTCCCCCGGCGGTACTTGCGGCCCACTGGCTCGGGCACCGCCACGTGACCCGGCGCGTGATCGACGCCTTCCCGCCGGAGCAGCTGTTCACGTACCGGCCCGTCGACACGCTGCGTTCCTTCGGAGAGATGGCGTGGGAGCTGGTCGGACAGACGGGCTACACGCTGGACGGCCTGCTGGACGGCCAGTGGGGCGCACCGACGTGGAACCCGCTGCCCGGCACCGAGAAGCCCGGGCTGCTCTCGGCGTGGGACGCCCAGACCGCGCGCATCGAGTCCGGGCTCCCTGGCGTGCGTGCCGACGCCTTCGGGCGGACGCTGGAGCTGGCGTGGGGCGAGATGCTGACCTTCACGGCCGTGATCGGGGCCATCGACAACGAGATCCACCACCGGGGGCAGGGCATGATCTACCTGCGCGAGCTGGGGCTCACGCCGCCGGAGTTCTGGGAGCGGGCATGAACGCGCGTGCGCCACACTGGACGGCATGACGTCCACCCTGAGCTTCCGGGGAGCGCTGTGGTACTGGCGCGGCCCGGCTCCGCACTACTTCGTGCGCGTGCCCGACGACCACTGCGCCGCGCTGCGCGCTGCGGCGCGGCTGGTCACCTACGGCTGGGGCATGATCCCGGTCACGGTGGGGATCGGCGGCGTGGAGTACGACACCTCGCTGTTTCCCAAGGACGGCGGCTACCTCGTGCCGATCCGCACCGACGCCCGCACCGCGCAGGCGCTGGACGAGGATCAGGACGTCACCGTGCGCGTGACCCTGCGCGCCGGACGGGCCGGGCGCGGCCTGCGGCACGTCCCGGACGACGCCCCGGAGGTCAGTCCATGACGCTCCCCGCCACCGGCACCTTCCAGATCCGCATGACGCCCCACGCGACGGATGGCGCGGCCAGCCCCCAGATCGGCAGGATGCACTTCGACAAGGACTGGAGCGGCGACCTCCAGGGCCACAGCCACGGCGAGATGCTCTCGGTGGGCGATCCGGCCAGCGGCACCGCGTCGTACGTGGCCCTGGAGGTCTTTGCCGGCACCCTATACAGCCAGCACGGTTCCTTCGCGTTCCGGCAGTCCGGCGACCTGCACGCCGGGCAGACCTCGCTGACCTACGAGGTCGTGCCGCACTCGGGCAGCGGCGGGCTGAGCGGGCTGAGCGGCACCCTGACGCTGGAGCGGGTCGACGGCGTCCACCACTACATGCTGACCTGGGCACAGGACGGCTGACCGTGTGCGCGAGGAGCCCATGACCCGCCGGCGCCGCACTGAAAATGAGGCGACCCGGCCACCCCTGATCGTCCGGCCGCTCGATGCCTCGACCTGGGACGCCTTCGCGCGGCTGGTCGAGGCGAGTGGCGGGGTGTGGGGGGGCTGCTGGTGCCTGGGCTTCCACATGAAGCTGGGGCGGGACGGCCTGAGCTGGGCGCAGCGGCGGGCCGCCAAGGAGCAGCGCGTCCTGGCCGGCACCGCCCACGCCGCGCTGGTCTTCAGCGGCGAGGACTGCGTGGGCTGGTGTCAGTTCGGCACACCCGAGGAGCTGCCCGAGGTCAAGAGCCGTCGCCGGTACGAGCAGGGGCTGGTCGAGCTGCCCCAGTGGCGCATCACCTGCTTCTTCACCGGGAAGGGCCAGCGCCGCCGGGGCGTGGCCCACGCCGCGCTGGCCGGCGCCCTGTCCGAGATCGCCCGCAGCGGCGGCGGCACCGTCGAGGGCTACCCCGAGGACACCGACGACCGCACGCTGTCGGGGGCGTTCCTGCATACCGGCCCAATGGCCGCCTTCGAGAAGCACGGCTTCATCCGCACGCGCAGGGTTGCCCCGCACCGCTGGGTGATGACCCGCACCGTGACCGCAGGAGACTGCCCATGAACCCACTGGAGACCTACGACTACCTGACCCGTGCCCGCCGCGACCTGTGGGCCACGCTGGAGGCCGCCCCGGACGAGGTGCTGCGCCGTCCGCTGCTGCACGGCAAACGCTTCGACTCGATCCTCGACCTCGTGCTGCACACCGCCGAGGTGGAGGACGGCTGGATCCACGGGGACTTCCAGGGCCTGCCGATGGTGCAGGATCGGCACCCGGATGTGCGTGACCGCCCGGACGGCCCCGACACCGGCCTGTCCCTGGCCACCATCCAGGCGTACTGGCAGGATGTGGAGGCCGACACGCGGGCGTATCTGAGCGCCCTGACGGACAGCGACCTGACGCGGGTGGTGACGCTGGAGGACTGGCCCGAGGGGCACCGGCAGTTCCGGCTGGACGGCCTGGTGTGGCACGTCCTGCTGCACGAGGTGCGGCACACCGCCCAGATCGCCGCGCTGCTGCGCACGCAGGGCGTGAAGCCCCCTCAGCTCGATCTGCTGTTCTACCTGCCGTCCGAGGAGACCGGCCGCAGCTCGGAGGGCTTCATCAATCCCCGGCCGGCGCCGCAGGAGACCCCGTGACCGACCCCGCCCTGCTGTTCGAGGCCTTCCGGCGCAATGCCCGCGTGAACGCCCTGCTGCTCGACGACCTCTCCGACGAGGATCTGGCCCGTTCGGACGGCCAGGGGGGCATGACCGTGGCGCAGATGCTGTCGCACATGGGCGCGTCGCGCGGGGGCTGGGTGCAGGAGATGTCGCCCGAGTATGCGGCCTCGACCCTGGCCCTGACCGGCGGGCAGTCGCCCTGGAGCTGGCACACGGCTGACCTGGGCACCATCCGGGCGATGCTCGCGGCGGGCGACGAGGCGGCCGTCCACGCCGTTCAGGCCCACCTGGACAGCGGGGAGCCCTTTGCCGACCCGCACGGCGTGGGCACCTTTCCCACCCACCCCGCCCTGTTCCTGCTGTATATGATCGTCCACGACGCCAACCACCGGGGTCAGATCGTCGCCCTGCTGCGGCAGGGGGGTGTCCCTGCGGAGCGGCTCGATCGCCTCGAAGACCAGTGGAACCTCTGGCGCACGTGACCCCCCCGACCCCCACAGGAGACGCCATGACCGATCTGACCCTGCTGCTCGACTCGTTCCGCCGCAACGCCCGCGTGAACGCCGCCGTCCTGGCCGCCGTGAAGCCCGATGAATATGACCTCACGGACGGGAAGGGCGGCCAGAGTGTCGCCCAGATCCTGCGGCACATGGCGGGCTTCCGCGTGGGCTGGCTGTGGAACATCTCGCGCGAGCACGCCATGCCCCTCCTTGACCCCACCCAGCAGGACGCCGACGGCGACCCCATGTGGCGCTGGCAGGGCAAGGCCCCGGACGAACTCGCGGACGCCTTCACCGAGGGCGACGCCGCCGCCGTGGCCGCCGTGCAGAGCGCCCTGGAGGAGGGCCGCACCTTCCCAGACCCGTGGGGCGAGGGGACGTACCAGTCGAACCCCGCGCATTTCCTCCAGCACACCATCGTCCACGACAGCCACCACCGGGGGCAGATCATGACCCTCCTGCGGGAGGGCGGCCGCACCAGGGAGGAGATGGACGCCCTGGACGAGCACTGGGCCATCTGGCGCGAGTAGCGCGGGATACTGGGGGCCATGACGCCCCGACTGACCCTGTCGCTGCTGCCGCTGAAGCTCGCCGTGGTGCAGCTCCCGGCCGACGCGCCCCTCCCACCCCTGGGCGGGGCCTTCTTCTCGGTGACCCGCACCCCGGACGAACTGTCGCTGGTGTGCGAGGACGCCCACGTGCCGACCGGCGCCCGAGCCGAACGCGGCTGGATCGCCCTGAAACTGAGCGGCCCCTTCGCGTTCACGCAGACCGGCATCCTGGCCGCCGTGCTCAATCCCCTGCGGGACGCGCAGGTGGGCATCTTCGCGGTCAGCACCTTCGATACGGACTTCGTGCTGGTCAAGCACGAGCGGCGGCACGCGGCCCTGGAGGCGTTAAAGGGCGCGGGTCACACGATTCTGGACGACGGCGTGCTGGACGCGGCGGAGCAGGAATGACGCTGGTGCTGGCGCGGCACGGCGAATCGGCCGGCAATATCGAGCAGGTCTTCCGGGGGCCAGCGAGCCAGTCGGACGGCCTGACGGATCAGGGCGAGGCGCAGGCCAGGGCACTCGGGCTCCACCTGGCGACCCTGGCGCTGCCCGCCCCGCGCGTGTACGCCAGCGCGTACCGCCGCGCCCAGGCGACCGCGCAGGCCATCGCCGATGCTCTGGGCACTGGCGTGACCGTACTGGACGGCGTGCAGGAGGTCGACTGCGGCGAGTGGGTGGGCCGCGCGTATACCGACATGCACACGCACCGGGGCGAGGTGCTCGGCGCGGACGGCGCCCCCGACTTTCCCGGCGGGGAATCGGCGGCGGGGGTGGCGGCCCGCTTCCGCGCGGCGCTGGAACCGCTGCTGGGCGGCGACCACACACCTATCGTCGTGTCGCACGGCTTTGCCCTCCAGGCGCTGCTGATCGACCTGCTGCCCGGAGACGGCGCGGCGGCGTGGGCCGACGGCCGCTACGCGCACGGCAACGCGGCGTATACCGTCCTGAACCGGGAAGACGACGTGTGGACGGTCGAACTGCTGGCCCGGGAGGTCTGAACACCCAGACTCGCGGGCGGTCACGCACTATCCTGCCCGCATGAAGCAGAAGCTCTCCACCCTCGTGGCGCAGGCGCGTGGCGGCCGGGTGATCCGCACGCCCTTCGTCGAGGCCGACGAGATCGACCGCCGCCTCCTGAACGACGACGAGGTGCGCCACCGGATCGCCGGCGGCTTTCCCGACGCCCGCCGCGTGATCCTGACCCTGCACCCCGCCCACATCCCCGAGGTCGATGCCGGCGTCACCGTGTACCGCGTGGTGCCCGAGGACGCCGCGCCCGAATGGGACGTGCAGGACTTCCTGGTGCAGCTGCGGCGTCTGGAACTCAGTGAGGAGCAGCTCGGCGACGTGCGCGAGGAACGCGGGGCCTTCCTGATCGCCGCGACCGGCAAGGCGGCCCAGACGCTGGAGGCCCTGACCGACCTCGGCGGCCGGCACGTGGACGTCGAGGAGGTCGGCGAGAGCGCCGGCAGGGGCAGCAAGGTGCGCGAGGTCGTCGTGCCGTCCATGCGCGTCGACGTGGTGGGAGCCAAGGGCTTTGGCGTCAGCCGGGCGTACTTCCAGCAGGGGATCGACGGCGGCAAGGTGCGCCTGAACGGCAGCCCGGCGCGGGCCAGCAGCGAGATCCGCGAGGGCGACAGCCTGTCGGCCGACGGTCTGGGCCGCATCGACTTCCGGCGCGTCGTGAACGAGACGCGGCGCGGGAATTTCAAGGTCGAACTCGACGTCCACAAATGACCGGGCACCCGGACACCCCGTGATCGACCTCAGTGCCCGTCACCCTCCACCGGATCCCCAGGGACTCCTGGCCGGACTTGCGCCCAGCGCCCGCTTCCGGCACGTCCGGTTCGGCACGTACCGTCCCAATCCCGAGTACCCCAGTCAGGACGCTGCCCGCGCCAGCCTCCAGGCCTTCCTGAAGGGGGCCCAGGTCAGGCCCGGCGGCTTCCGCCTGTTCCGCCGCGCCAAGCCTGAGGGACGCGGCCTGTATCTCGATGGGGGCTTCGGCGTCGGCAAGACCCACCTGCTCGCCAGCACCTATTTCGAGGCCGACGGCGAGCGGGCGCTGATGAGCTTCCAGGATCTGATGTACCTGATCGGGGCGCTCGGCATGACCGGGGCCGTCCAGGCCTTCCGGGGCCACGACCTGCTCCTGATCGACGAATTCGAACTCGACGATCCCGGCAACACGCACATGGCGAACACCTTCCTGTCGCAGCTCATGCCCGCCGGCACCAGCGTTGTCGCCACCAGCAACACCGAGCCCGGGGCGCTGGGCCAGGGCCGATTCAATGCCGGCGACTTCCAGCGGCAGATCCAGGGCATCGCCGACCGCTTCGACACCCACCGCATCGACGGCCCCGACTACCGTCAGCGCGGCACCACGCCGGCCGAGGTGCTGACCCCGGAAGCGTTTGCCGCGTGGCAGGCCCGGCAGGACGACCGTACCCTGGCCGTCCTCACGCACCGCGACCTGAACCGGCACCTGCTCGCCGTGCATCCCAGCCGCTTCGCGCAGCTGCTGGACGGGGTGCAGGCCGTCGGTGTCACCGATCTGGTGGCCATGCCCGACCAGAACGTCGCCCTGAGATTCGTCCACTTCATCGACAAGCTGTACGACCTGGGGCTGCACGCGGCGTTCAGCGGCGCCCCGCTGGGGAAGCTGTTCAGCGAGACGTACCGACATGGGGCGTATGCGAAGAAGTACAGCCGGTGTCTGTCTCGGGTGTCGGAGATGCTGCGGGAGGCTGGGGGGTAGTTACCAGCAGCCCCACCCCCCCACCCCCCCAGCCCCCCTGCCCGCCGGCAGGGGGGAGCTAAGCGCTGCGCTCGGCAAAGTGCGTGTTGGAGTGCGCCGCTGGTCGTGTTCTCGGAGCTGTGGAGGCGGCGTATCTGCCATCTGCGTTCACGCCGTCAGCGCCCGTGCGCTTCGCGCCCGATGGCATTCGGTCATGGGCAGGATGGGGCGCTTCGGCTAAAAAGTCCTCCTCCCTTGTGGAGTAGGCTGGGACTCGCAGAGTTGCGAAGCAGAGGGGGGCGTGAGACCACCGTTCCCGCCAGCAAGACACCGTGCCACAAGACGTCCCTCTCCCACGGGGAGAGGGAGGGAGGAGCGCAGCGACGGAAGGGTGAGGGGTTCCTACGCGATCCCGCGCCGCCCCCGCTTCTCGGCCTCGATGGCCCGCTGGAGTTCCTGGATCTGCTTGAGCATGCCGAGCTGTTCGGCGGGCGGCACCGTGCCCAGCTGGCCCTTGAGGAGGTTCACCTCGGCCCGCATGGAGTCGATCGACATGCTGACCTGGATGTCGTCCACGGCGGTGGCGGCGTAGGCCCCACGCTTCTGGTCGAACTGTTCGGTGCCCTGCCTGGAGATGGTGCCGGAGTCGCGGCCCTCGAACATCAGGCGGATCAGGAGCTGTTCCTCGGGCTGGCCCCGGAACAGGTCGAGGATGTCGTCGGAGCCGTGGGCCCCCTGGAGGGCCAGCATGACCTTGCGCACCGATTCGTTGCGCCACGGCATGGTGCCGTCGAGCTTGGCGTGCAGGGTGGGATCGACCAGCAGCTGCCGCAGCAGGGCCATCTCGCGGTCTTCCTCACCGCGCCCGGTGCTCATGCCGGCCAGGTGGGTGTCGGTCAGCTGGCGGCGCTTGGCCTTGGAGCCGATCCACTCCAGCAGCGCCTCGGGCTTGATGCCCAGGGTCTCGCACGCGGCGGTGCGCACCCCCTCCGCGATGTCGTCCAGGGGGTCGAGGTTCTGCATACGCGGCAGCAGTTCCATCAGGATGCGGCGCTTGCCCTCGGTGGTGCCGGTGCCGTGCTTCTCGATGGCGGCCTGCACGCGGTAGTGCACCTCATCCAGACCGCCCGACAGCGCGTCGCGCAGGGCCTGGTCGTCGCCGGCCAGCAGCGCGTCGGCCGGATCCTTGCCGCTGGGCACCGACGTGGCCCGCACGCGGAACTTCGAGCCGACCACCTGATCCAGTCCGGACAGCGTGGCCTTGAGCCCGGCCTCGTCCTGGTCGAACAGCAGGGTGACGTGGCGGGCCCCCAGGCGTTCGAGCAGCAGGGCGTGCTCGGCCGTCAGGGCGGTACCTAAGCTGGCGACCGCGCCCGTGAAGCCGTGCTGGTGCATGGTGATGACGTCCATGTAGCCTTCCACCACGATCAGCTCGGCATTCGCGTCCTTCAGGGTCGTGCGGGCCTTTTCCAGGCCGTACAGCAGTTCGCCCTTGCGGAAGGCCTCGGTCTCGGGGGTGTTCAGGTACTTGGGCTTGGAATCGTCCAGCACGCGCCCGCCGAAGCCCACCAGCCGGCCCAGGTGGTCGCGGATCGGGAACATCACGCGGCCCCGGAAGCGGTCGTACACGCGGCCGTTCTCGGGGTTCTCGGTCAGCAGGCCGGCGTCGAGCAGCTGCTTTTCCGTGATGCCCTTCACGCGGGCGTGCTTGAGCAGGCCGTCCCAGCCGTCCGGCGCATAGCCGAGTTCGAAGGCGTCGATGGTCGCGTCCGTCAGACCCCGGCGGCGCAGGTAGTCCAGGGCGGGGCCGGGCAGATGCTCGCGGAAATAGGCCAGCGCGAAGGCGTTGACGTCGTACAGGTCGCGGCTGCTGCGCTCGCCGTACTTGGCCTCGACCTGAATCCCGGCGCGGTCGGCCAGCTTGCGCAGGGCGTCGCCGAAGCTCAGGTTCTCGGTGCGCTGCACGAAGCTGAACACGTCGCCGCCGGCCTTGCACCCGAAGCAGTAGAAGTAGCCCTGCTCGGTATCGACCTGGAAGCTGGGGCTCTTCTCGTTGTGGAAGGGGCACAGGCCCTTCATGCGGCCCTTCCCGGCAGGGGAGAGGCGCACGTGTTCTCCCACGACGTCCGCGATGTTCAGCCGCGCCCGGACGTCCTCCTTGGTTCCCATGCCCTCACCCCCTTCCCGCCGGATGCACGGTGCAGGGCGGCCCACGACAGGGCACCCGGCACGGTTCCGGTAGTCTCTGAGTGTACTCCTCCCCGGGCCTGCACGCCAGAGGAGAAAAACACTGTCTGGCACGGTATAAATTCCGGCCGCGCGACTGGGTGGGCTTTCCCTCAATTCCCGTGGCGCGACCGGCGCAAGCTGAGGACTCTGCCATGTCCAGCCTCGGTGATCCCCCCAACTACTCCACGCCGCGCACGCTGGGGCTGGCGCTGGTGAGCATCCTGGCCTCGCTGGCGCACTTCGTGCTGGGGGCGCTGGACTACGGGGCGGTCAGCCGCTACCTGGGCCTGGGCACCATGCTGCTGGCCGGCCTGCTGCTGGTCTTCGGTGTCCTGACCCTGATCCGCTACGCGGAGGCGCGGGACGCGATGGGCGATCCCTACGCCCGCGCTCCCATGTACGCCACGCCCCACGAACGCCTGACGGTGCTGGTCGGCGTGGGCCTGAACGCCGCCGGGGCGCTGGCCGCGCTGGCGTGGGCCGCGCACGGTGACTGGCCCACATGGCACGCCGTGGCCGCGCTGGTGAACGTCTGGGCGGCGGTGCTGGCGTGGCGGGGGCGGCCTTTGCCGGAACGGGTGTAGACCGGCGCACCGCCGTGCTCAGTCGAACACGTTTACGGGCCGGGCCGCGTCGAGCCAGCCGTGCTCGCGCAGGAAGGCGCGGAATTCGGCCAGCACTTCCCGTGCCTCGGGCTGTACGCCCGGTGGCAGGGACTGCACCCACTGCTCGCCCGTGACCGGCGTGTAGGCCAGCAGCGGGGCCAGATCGCCCAGGAAGGTGTCCAGCGCGTCCAGCAGCACCTTGACCCGGCCGCGCCGGGGGCCGGGTACGCCGTCCATGAAGGCCTGGATCGCCACGGACAGCCGCAGGGGGCCACGGTGTAGACCGTGTCCTGACCGGAACGAGGGCGGCACCGGGGACATGCCCCCATGCTGCCCCGTTCCCGTCAGCGGGCCTTCAGCGCGGCGTCAGGGCACCGTCAACGGCCCCGCGTGAAGGCACGGGCAACCCTGCCGCAAGCCCGTCTTGAGATCCCCATCACCCCGGTATCAGCCCCCTCGCGCACGCTGGAGGGTATGACCAAGCAGCAACTGCAGGGCAAGAAAATCGCCATCCTCGCCGCCGAGGGCTTCGAACAGGTCGAACTGACCAAGCCCCGCCAGGCGCTCACGGACGCCGGGGCCACCACCGAGATCGTCAGCCTGAAGCCCGGCGAGATCCAGGGCCTGAACCACATCGACAAGGGCGACATGGTCAAGGTCGACAAGACCGTGGACGACGTCAGCGCCAGCGACTACGACGGTCTGCTGCTCCCCGGCGGAGCCGTGAATCCCGACACGCTGCGCCTGAGCAAGCCCGCCATGGCCTTCGTGAAAGCCATGTACGACGCGGGCAAGCCGATTGCCGCCATCTGCCACGCGCCGTGGAGCCTGTCCGAGACCGGTCTCGTGGACGGTCTGAAGATGACGAGCTGGCCCAGCCTGCAGCACGAACTGAAGCAGGGCGGGGCCCAGTGGGTCGATCAGGAGGTCGTCGTGGACAGGGGCATCGTCACCAGCCGCAACCCCGACGACATCCCTGCCTTCAACGCCAAGATGATCGAGGAATTCGCGGAGGGCGACCACAGCAGCAAGCGCTGAAATAAACGACCCCTCTGCAAGCAGGTCTGCGACTCACCCAACCCTCTCCCCACGGGAGAGGGCTTTTCTTGCCTGTCCTTCACGCCTGAACCTGCCTGAAGGCCGCCCTCACCCCGCGCCCGACGTGGCGGCGCAGGCTGGGCGCATGACACAGAACGCGCAGTACAAGGTCAGCCAGCACGACACCACGCACGGCCAGGACGGCGAGCACCATCTGATCCGGGGGCAGCACGGCAGCATGCGCCTGTGGCACCGCGAGGAACCCGCTGGCGAGAAGCCCGAGACCATGAACGAGTACGAGACCCTGGGCTACGTCATCGCGGGCCGCGCCGAGCTGACCGTGGACGGGCAGACGATCTCGCTGGAACCCGGCGACTCGTACTGTGTGCCCATGAACGTGCCCCACACGTACCGGATCACCGAGACCCTGACTGCCGTGGAAGTCACCACGCCAGCCACCGAGAAATAGGCACAGCGAAAAAGCGCCCGCCCCGGAGTGACCGGTGGCGGGCGTTTGCGCTGCGGTGCTATACGGACTCGGCTCTATTCCCGTCCATCCAGGAGAGCGCCGGATGCACGTCCATGTCGCGGAGCCCGCACTTTCTCCTTCTCCGGTCGGATTGAACCCGCTTTTCAGCGGCATTCAATCGGAGTCCGTGTTACTTCGTTTCCACCGGCCCCACGAACGCCGCACTGTCGTAGTACGTCCGGAAAGCCTGCACCTTGCCGTCCCCGATCTCGATGATGCTCACGCCCCGGTACGACAGCTCGCGCCCGCCCTTCATATGGCCGGTCGCCACCCACTCCATGACACCCATGCCCGCTGCCTCGTGGCTCTCGGTGAACTCGGACTGGATGTCGTCGAAGTTCCCCAGGTAGGCCTCCCAGAACTCGCGGGCGCCGTCCTGGCCCGACCATTCCTTGTCGGTCAGGTTCTGTAGGGTCACGTTCTCGGCGTGCAGTTCCAGCAGGGGGGACACGTCGCCCGAGGATTCCGCCGTGCTCAGGGCCGCCATGAAGTCATCCGTGATCGTCATGGGGGCAGTGCATCACGCCGCCCCCGGCGTAAGCGTGGGCGGGCGCACCGTATGGGGGTCGGCTGAAGTGGGGGTGAAGTTTTTGGGGTTGGAGAAAGGGATTCCCACCCCCCCAGCCCCCCTACCCGGAGGGCAGGGGGGAGCAGCGCTGCGCTAGGCATGTGGTCGCCATGCCCGTCTGATTGGCCCCGCACGTGGTCTGCGTTGGCGTGGGGCTGCGTACCTGCCCATTCCATTGACGCCGTCAGCGCCCGTGCGCTTTGCGCCCGATGGCATTCGGCCAGTCGCAGGGGGCCACGCTTCGGCTAAAACCCCCTCTCCCCTCGTGGGTGACTCGGAGAGCCGCTTAGCGGAGGGTTGGGGTGAGGGGGCGTGTGACCACCGACCCCGCCAGCACCCCACCTTGCTCCAAACACCGCCTACCCCCGCCCCATGCCTAGGGCCAAAGCGGAAGCCGGAGCACGGGAACGCAGCAGCACGGCACCCTGATAAACTGCACCCATGACCGTCCAGAACGCCAGAATGAACCGTCAGGTACTGGACGTAACGACATTTGACGAACAGGAACCGGACTACGTGTACTGGCTGGCCCGCACGCCCGCTCAGCGGCTGGAAGCGCTAGAACTCCTGAGGCAGGTGCACTATGGATACGATCCAGCTACCACCCGACTTCAGCGAGTTCCTGAGCTTGTTGAACCTGCACCACGTTGATTACCTGCTGATCGGCGGGTACGCCGTCAACCTGTACGGCTTTGTCCGCACGACTGGCGACCTCGACATCTTCATTGACCTGACCCCTGAGAATCTGGCGCGGCTCGTTGACGTGTACCACGACTTTGGAGTGTCCAGCGTCACCGCCGACCTGTTCCAGCCGGGCAAGATCATCCGCATGGGCGTGCCTCCGCTGCGGCTGGAAGTGTTGAACCAGATCAGCGGGGTCACGTTCGCGGAAGCCTACGCCGAGCGGGAAATGGTGGAATTGGGCGGCGTGAATGTGCCTGTCATCAGCCTCCGGTTGCTGCGGCAGAACAAGGCGGCCAGTGGGCGGGCGAAGGATCTGGGGGATCTGAGCGAGCTTCCAGAGGGGTAATCGCCGCCCACTTCCAACCCCCCGCCCCGTTCAACAGCCAGAGGCCAAAGCGGGAGCCGGGGCGGATAGCCGTGTCTCTCGCGTTTTCCATCTCGTTGAGGGTAAGATTTACGGTTTGAGCATTGACGGCTCGTGCTTACTGATCCGTGCTTAAGTCAGTAGCGATGCCGTAAACTGCGTTCCTCGGATGAACGCAAGCGGCAGGGCTTTGCGCCGGATGCGCTGCCAGCCCACCGTCAGCCGCTTCTTCAACTCGCTCATCGACATCGCGCAGAAGTTCCCCACCACATTCCGTTTGAGATCGGCCCAGATCAACTCGATCGGGTTCAATTCCGGCGCATACGGCGGCAGGTAGAGCAACGACAGGCGTTCGTGCAGGTGCACGAACGCTTGCACCGCCTTCGACCGGTGGATCATGGCGCGATCCAGCACCACGATCACCTCCCCATCCACATGTCGCAGGACATGCTCCAAGAACGTCACGACCCCAGGTGAGCGCACCGCGCCGCGGTGCGTGTGGTGCAGGAACTGCCCATCAGTCGTGATGGCACCGATCACGGACAGATGTTCCCAGCGCAGCTTTGTGGGGATGATCGGCGTCTGCCCACACCGCCCCCAGGTGCGAACTTTCGTCGTTTTCAGACTGAAGCCGCTTTCGTCCAGAAACACCACGGTCGCGCCCTCAGCGATTTTTTTTCCCCAGGGCCTCTCGCTGAACACGAACCCAGGTGGCGATGTCGTCTTCGTGGCGTTCCACGGCCCGCAGTGCGGGCCGCTGATACGTGAATCCCCAACTGCGGAGGATCCGGGAGAGGTGCGCCCGATCGAGCCACACGCCATAGGTCACGCCGATCACGTGGCGGATCTTCGGGATCGTCCAGCCACTGGTCTCAAAGCCGTGCGACCGGGGATCGCCGTCGATCATGGCCCCGATCTCGTCCTGCTGGGCTGCAGTCAGACGCCGTGGTCGACCGGTGGCGCGGGAAGCGCGCAGCGCGTCCTCTCCATCGCGCCGCAGCCGAGCACGCCATGCACGGATCGTCACCTCGGCCACGCCGAACTGCTGGGCCAGGTCGCGGGTCGGGCGGCCGGAGTCAGCGAGGGCGGACTGGGCGGCAAGACGCCGTTCTTCCTGCTGGGTGCGCGTGAGGTGGCTTGGCCGCCAGAAGGAAATCGTCACACCCTATGCTACATATTTACGCATGGATCAGTAACAGTCGGACTTATGGTTCCCCAAATTCGCTACGGTCGAACTTAGCTTTCTGCTAGCATGAAATCTATGAGACTTATCGAGATGAAGCTTAGGAAATACGGGAGATTCGAAGAGGCATCAATTTATACCGACGGTAAAATGACATCGATTATTGGCGCAAATGAATCGGGAAAGACAACTATCTTAGCTGCATTAAGAGATTTAAATTTAGATGGGAAATGGATAAAGCCTTTTATTGTAAATGCTTACGAGGGCGAGGATAAATATATTATCAGCTATAGATTTGCCCTAGATTCTGTAGAGATATCAGATTTCGCCTCGTATGAAATAAAACCTGCATATTTTATAATTGAAAAGTTTTATGATGGAGGTTTAAGTTGGGATTATTTGCCTGCGCCAGTCTATAAAGCTGATGCAGATGGGAATTTGGGCAAAATAATTACCAATATGATCAAGAAAAATCAATTAGACTCATTAAATTCTGAAGTAGACAAAGCTATCATCGACAAGTTCGTTAAGTATTTAGAGAGCGATGGCCTCGCTTCTTCAAGTGATCTTGAAAAGGCTAGTCAAAGCTTATTGGATGCAATCGATGGACTTGAGGAAGCTAACGAAGCGACGGATAATCTTAAAGCAATTATATTTAATGAAATAGACTCACGCGCCCAGAACGATTTATTGTACAATAAAGTCGGCGAAAAATTATTCAATGAACGACCAAAATTCTTGCTTTACTCTGAAGAGATACGCAATCTTCCTTGGAGAGCCTCTATAGAGGAAGAGGATGAAATAAAAAGACTTGAATATATCTTTAGGGTTGGCGGAACTTCCGTTGCTGAGATAACAAGCCTATTAGGTATGGATTTATCAAAGCTAAACAACAGATTACGGATCGTGTCTAAGCAAATCACAAAAACCATTATGAATCGTTGGAAACAATCCGATCTAGAAATTGAACTAAGAGCGGAAGGAGCAGGGATAATAAATTTTGAGATATTCGATTCAGGCTCTGGAATGTCTCACCCGATCGAAAGAAGAAGCGAGGGTTTGCGTCAGTTTATAGCTCTTAGTTCGTTCTTGCGCTCAATGGACTTGACAAGTAAGCCCGTCATTTTAGTGGATGAGATCGAGCAACATCTACACCTACAAGCTCAGGCGGAACTTGTTGACTTTTTTGAGAAACAGACATTTGCCAGTCAAGTCATCTACAGTACTCATTCTCCTGGGGCGCTACCACAAGATCTAAATAATGTTCGAGCTGTGATTACAAAACCTGACGGCACTAGCGAAATAAAAAATAGACCCTGGCAAGAGAGAGGAAACCAAGTCGAGAGGCTGTTCAATCTTCTCGGCTCAGCGGCATTCATCTTCGCCGCTTTACGTGCGGCAGTTGTTACGGAGGGGAATGTAGATGCCATGGTGTATCCTATTCTGTTTAAAGAGGCATCGGCGTTAAGTTTCGACAAACCGCTAGGCTTCCAGTGTATTCCTGGACTATCTAGAGACGGAAGGCACACAACATATGCTGAACAGAGCATACATCTTGTCTATCTAGTAGATGGTGATAAGGGAGGAATGGCACTTAGAGATTCGCTTCTATCTCAAGGGGTACAGGAAGAACAGGTATTTAGCTTAGAAGAAGGATTATGTCTTGAAGATTACGTAGACAACGATGTTTTAATTCGAGCTGTGAATAAGTATCTCGATGATATAGGTAGATCGGAAAGAGTTAAAAAAAGCGATATATCTACCGATATTCAAAAAATAAAACACATTGAAAATAAATGTAAATCTTCCGGCTTGCATGAAATAGATAAAAAGCGCATTGCTGCAATAGTTCTAGATATGGAGAGGGAGGGAAGTGAAATATTAGACACGAGTCGGAAAGAATTTATAAGGACTTTATTTGCAAATATATTGCATAAACTGAGATTAGAGGTTACTTAACGATAAATGACTAGAACATTTAAACTTCCGCCCACTCCTCGACCGGCGGGCAGCTGCACACGAAATTCCTGTCGCCGTACACGTTGTCTACGCGGTTCACACTCGGCCAGTATTTCCACTGCTTCTGTGTGCTTGTGGGGTAGGCGGCGGTGGCCCTGCTGTACGCCCGCTCCCACTCGTCGGCCATCAGGTCGTCCTGGGTGTGGGGCGCGTGCTTCAGCGGGCTGTCGGCAGCGGCGATCAGCTCGTCCTGCACGTCCTGAATCTCGCGTCTTATGCCCAGCATGGCGGCCACAAAACGGTCGAGTTCCGCCCTGGGCTCGCTCTCGGTGGGCTCAATCATCAGCGTGCCGGGCACCGGGAAGCTCATGGTGGGGGCGTGGAAGCCGTAGTCCATCAGGCGCTTGGCGACGTCTTCCTCGGTAATACCGGTGGCGGCCTTGAGGGGTCGCAGGTCGATGATGCACTCGTGCGCCACGCGGCCCCCCTTGCCGGTGTACAGCACAGGGAACGCGCCCTTCAGGTGGTGCGCGATGTAGTTGGCGTTCAGCAGTGCGACCTGCGTGGCCTTCTTCAGCCCGGCCGCCCCCAGCAGGCGGATGTACAGGTACGAGATCGGCAGGATGCTGGCGCTGCCATACGGCGCGGCGCTGACGGCCCCGGTGTGGCTCTCGCTGGTGGGCCGCACGGTGTGGTTCGGCAGGTACGGCGCGAGGTGCGCCTTCACGCCGATCGGCCCCATGCCCGGCCCGCCGCCGCCGTGGGGAATGGCGAAGGTCTTGTGCAGGTTCAGGTGGCTCACGTCGCTGCCGATCAGGCCGGGCTTGGTCAGGCCGACCTGGGCGTTCATGTTCGCGCCGTCCAGGTACACCTGCCCGCCGTGCTGGTGGATCAGGTCGCACGCGTCCTTCACGCGCTCCTCGTACACGCCGTGGGTGCTGGGGTACGTGATCATCAGGGCACCCAGGTTGGCGCTGTGCGTCTCGGCCTGCGCCTTCAGGTCATCCATGTCGATGTTGCCCTCGGCGTCGGTCTTCACGACCACGACCTGCATACCCATCATGGCGGCGCTGGCAGGGTTGGTGCCGTGCGCGCTGGCGGGAATCAGGCAGATATTCCGGTGCGCCTCGCCCCGGCTCTCGTGGTACTTGCGGATGACCAGCAGGCCCGCGTACTCGCCCTGCGCGCCGCTGTTGGGCTGGAGGCTCACGGCGTCGTACCCGGTGATATCGGCCAGCCACGCTTCCAGTTCCCCCAGCATGTCCGCGTAGCCTTCCGTCTGGTCAGCGGGCGCGAAGGGGTGGAGCTGCCCGAACTCGGGCCACGTGACCGGGATCATCTCGGTCGTGGCGTTCAGCTTCATGGTGCAGGAACCCAGCGGAATCATGCCGTGCGTCAGGCTGTAGTCCTTGTTCTCCAGCGACTTCAGGTAGCGCAGCATGCCGTGCTCGCTGTGGTGCGTGTTGAAGACCGGGTGCGTCAGGTACTCGCTCGTGCGCTTCAGCGGGGCGGGGATGCCGTCGGCGTACACGCTATCCAGATCGAGCCCAGCGTCCGGCCGCGTGCCGGTGATGGCGTGGATCAGGTCGAGCACGTCGGCGGGCGTGGTCGTCTCGTCCACGCTGACCGTGACCCACACGTTTCCCTTCCCGTAGCGCAGGTTCATGCCCATCCCCAGGGCACGCTCCCGCACGGCGTCCACGTCCTGGGGCTTCACGGTGATGGTGTCGACGTACGTGTCCGACCCCAGCCGCAGGCCCGCCGCTGTCAGCGCCCCGGCCAGCGCCCCCGCGAGGCGCTGCGTGCGCTCCGCGATCGTCCGGATGCCCTTCGGCCCGTGGTAGACGGCATACGCGGCGGCCATGTTCGCCAGCAGCGCCTGCGCGGTGCAGATGTTGCTGGTCGCCTTCTCGCGGCGGATGTGCTGCTCGCGCGTCTGCATCGCCATGCGCAGCGCGGGGCGGCCCCGCACGTCCTTGCTCACGCCGATCACGCGGCCCGGCATGGAGCGCTGGAAGTCGCTCTTGCACGCCAGGAACGCCGCGTGCGGCCCGCCGAAGCCCATCGGCACGCCGAACCTCTGGGCACTGCCGATCACGATGTCGGTGCCCATCTCGCCCACCGGCTTCACCAGCGCCGAGGCCAGCAGGTCGGTCGCCGCGACCAGCAGCCCGCCCCGCGCGTGCACGGCGTCGGCAATGGGGGAGAGGTCGTGCAGGTCGCCGTATGTGCCCGGCGTCTGCATCAGCACGCCGAAGCACTCGGGCAGCTCAGCGGCCATCTGCGCGGCCTTCACCTCCACGATCTCGAACCCGAAGTACTCGGCGCGGGTCTTGATCACGTCCTTCGTCTGCGGGTGGACATCGTGCGCCAGGACGAAGGTGTTGCTCTTGCTCTTGCCCGAGCGCTTCGCCAGGGTCATGGCTTCGGCGGCGGCAGTCGCCTCGTCCAGCAGCGAGGCGTTGCACACCGGCATGGCGGTCAGATCCATGACCGTCTGCTGGAAGTTCAGCAGCATCTCCAGCCGCCCCTGCGAGATCTCGGCCTGGTACGGCGTGTAGGCCGTGTACCAGCCGGGATTCTCCAGCATGTTCCTCAGGATCACGCCCGGTGTGTGCGTCCCGCTGTACCCCATTCCGATATAGCTGCGGAACACCTTGTTCTTCGCCGCCACCGCCTTCAGGTCGGCCAGCGCCTGCGCCTCCGTGACCGGCCCGCCCACCTGCAACTCGCCCCGGAACTGGATGCTCTCGGGCAGCGTGGTGTCGCTCAGCTCGTCCAGGCTGGCCACGCCCAGTTCGGACAGCATGGCGGCCTGATCCTCCGGCGTGGGGCCGATGTGGCGGTCAGTGAAGTCGGTGGTCTGGAGCAGGTCGGTCAGGGAACGCATGGGGGAACTCCTTGGGTGTGGGCATTAAAGACCCCTCACCCCGGCCCTCTCCCCATGGAGAGGGAGAAAGGCGATGGCTTTGCTCTATTGCTCCCCTCTCCTGGGGGACTCGGATGAGCCGCTTGCGGAGAGGGGCTGGGGGTGAGGGGTTCCCTCAGCTGTTCGCGCTGGCGTACGCGTCGGCGTCCATCAGGTCGCCTTCTTCCGTGACGTCCATCTTGAACAGCCAGCCGCCCTCGTAGGGGCCGGAGTTCACGAGTTCGGGGGTGCCGCTCAGTTCCTCGTTCACGGCGGTGATGGTGCCGCTGGCGGGCGCGTAGATGTCGCTGGCGGTCTTGACGCTCTCGACGACGGCCACGGTCTCGCCGGCCTTGACCTCACGGCCGACCTCGGGCAGTTCGACGTACACCACGTCGCCCAGCTGATCCTGCGCGAAGTCGGAGATGCCGACGGTGCCGTCGCTGGAAAGCCATTCGTGGGATGCGGCGTATTTCAGTTCGGTGGGGGTGTTCATGTCTTCCTCCGGGGGATGTGGGCTGTGGGCAGGGTAGGGAACAGGGGCCGGACTCTCTGAGTCTTTTCCCCACTCCTCAGCGTTTATAGAACGGCAGTTCCATCCGCGTGGCCGGATGATCCTTCCCGCGCACCTCGACCTCGAAGAGGTCTGCGCCGGCGTGGGCGCTGTCGACCAGGGCCATGGCGATGGGGTGGCCCAGCGTGGGGCTGCTGCTGCCGCTGGTGACGTGGCCCACGACCTGCCCGTTCACCTTGACCGGATAGCCCTCGCGCACGGGCACGCGCTCCAGCTTCAGGCCGATCAGGCGGTGGGCGGGCTCCAGCGAGATGTGCCCTCTGCCCACGTGTGTCTTGTCCTTCACGACCCACGTGTAGGTGCTGCTCAGGGGATGGATGGTGTCGCTGAACTCGTGGCCGTACAGGGGGAATCCCGCCTCCAGCCGCAGCGTGTCGCGTGCCCCCAGCCCGGCGGGCGTGATCCCGATGGCGATCAGCTTGTCCCAGACCGTCTCGGCCTCGCTGGCGTCGGTGAAGACCTCGAAGCCGTCCTCGCCGGTGTAGCCGGTGCGGGCCAGCCACACGTCGAAGTCGAAGAGTCTCGCGGGGAAGAAGGCGTTCTTCTTCTTCGTGCTCAGATCCACGTCCGTGTGCGGCTGGAGCAGGCTCTCCGCCTGCGGCCCCTGCACGGCCAGCAGCGCCCAGCGGTCAGACTCGTCGGTCAGCGTCACGTCGAAGCCGGTCGTGTGCTCCTGCAGGTGGGCCCAGTCCTTGGCCGTGTTGCTGGCGTTCACGACCAGCAGGTATTCGCCGTCCGCGTGCTGGTAGATGTAGATGTCGTCCACCAGCCCGCCGGCCACGCCCGGCAGCCAGTTGTACTGGGCGCGGCCAGGTTTGAGCTTGCTCACGTCGTTGGTGGTCAGGTGTTGCAGGAAGCGCAGTGCGTCTGCGCCCGTCACACGGAACTCGCCCATGTGCGAGACGTCGAACACGCCGGCCCTGCTGCGAACCGCATCGTGCTCCGCCTTCACGCCGGTGTACTGCACCGGCATGTCCCACCCGCCGAAGGGCACCATCCGGGCACCGGCCCGCAGGTGGGCGGCATGCAGCGGCGTGCGCTTCAGGGGCTGTTCCTGGGGCTGGTTCACACCAGAAACTGTACCGGAGCAGGGGAGGGGGCGTCCAGGCGGTCTGGACGGGGGCGGGCCAGGGAGTGTGCTTTTTGCCCCGTCTCCCCTCGCGGGAGAGGGCTGGGGTGAGGGGGAAATTCGGCGACGCACCCGCTCTCTCCTTCATTCAATCAGTACGATCTCCCCATGTCCCCCTCCTACCTCCTCGCGCTCCTGCCACCCCCAGAGCTGGCGGCGCGGGTGCAGGCGTTCCACGGGGCGCACGGGCTGCGGGACGCGGCGGCCGTGCCGCACATCACGGTCAAGGCGCGCAGTGGGCTGGACGCGGAGCTGACCTGGGCGCAGCGGGCGCGGGAGGCCATCGCCGCGCACCCACCCGTGACCGTGACCATCGGCGGGCCGCGCCTGTTCGGGAACGGCAGTGCCCTGTACCTGCACGTGGACAGCCCGGACGTGGTGCGCCTGCACGTGGCCCTGCTGGACGCTATCCAGCCCACCCAGCGCTTCGGCTATGAGGGGCCGCACATGACGCCGCACCTGTCGGTCGCCCTGGCACGGAAGGGCGTGGATCTGCCCGCGCTGCTGGCCGAGGCCCAGGTCATCTTTGCCGATCTGGAGGCTGATCCCGTGACCTTCACGGCCCCAGGGGTCGCCCTGATGCGCAAGCCGGGGCCGGGCGGGGTCTACGCGCCGGTGGAGGCGTGGCCGCTGGGGGGCTAGAGTCGCCGGTATGCCGACCCTCGCGCAGCTCCGCGAACTGCAGTCCATCGCCCAGGCGGGCCTGACGTATACCTGCGACGACTACGACCGTGACCGCTACGTGCGGCTGCTGGCCCTGACCGGAGAACTCCTGGCCGAGCAGACCGGGCAGGACGCTGCGGCCGTCTCGGGCCTGCTGAGCATCGAGCAGGGGTACCTGACGCCCAAGGTGGACGTGCGGGCGCTCGTTCTAAATGCCGCAGGCGACGTGCTCCTGACCCGCGAACGCGCCGACGGCCGGTGGAGCCTCCCCGGCGGCTGGGCCGACCCCGGCGAGAGCCCCCGCGAGATCGCCGTGCGCGAGGTGCGCGAGGAGACCGGCCGCGAGGTGCGGGCCGTGCGCCTCCTGGCCGTGTTCGACAAGGGCAAACACGCCCACCCGCCGGATCTGTGGGCGGTCTACAAGCTGAACCTGCTGTGCGAACTGGTCGGTGCAGACACCGAACACCCCGCCAACACCGAGACGCTGGAGAGCGGCTGGTTCAGCGTGGAGCAGCTCCCGCCCCTGAGCCTGGGCCGCAACCTTCCCAAGCAGGTGCGCCGGCTGGTGGAACTGGCCCGGCACCCGGAACTCGGGGTGGATGTGGACTGAACCCCTCCGTACCCCTGCCTACCGTCCGCCGCGCCGCCGTGCGCTTCACTGACTGCATGAACACGCTGATCTTCGGGGCAACGGGCGGCATCGGCGCCGCCACGGCACGGGCCTTCGCGGCGCAGGGCGACACCCTGACGCTGTCCGGCCGGGACGAGGGCCGGCTGTCCGCGCTGGCCGCCGAACTCGGTGCGGCGCATCGCGTGGCCGACGTGGGCTACGAGAGCCACGTGAAGGCGCTCCTGGAGGGTATGAGCGGCATAGACACGCTGGTCTACGCGGCGGGCGTGGCCCTGCCCGAACCCCTGAAGGACGCCGATCCGGCGAAGGTGCGCGCCGTGTGGAACGCCAACTACTTCGGGGGGCTGTGGGTGCTCAAGCACGGGCTGCCCCGCCTGAACGCGTGCGGGCGCGTGTACGTGCTGGGAGCCCGCCCGGAACTCGTGACCGCACGGGGCTTCACGCAGTACGCGGCGAGCAAGGCCGCCGTGGCGACCGCCGTGGGCATCGCCCGCCTGGAAGCGCGGAGCGTGGGCCTCACCCTGGTGCTGCCGCCCGCCGTGGACACCGGATTGTGGGCCCAGGTCGGCCGCGCCCCGAAGGGGGCCATGTCGGCGGATGCAGTGGCGGCGGCCATCGTGCAGGATCGCGCCGGAGACGTGCAGAACGAGCTGAGAATCGGAGACTGAGGGGGTTAGCTCCCTCCCTCCTTGTGGGGGAGGGTTGGGGACTCGCAGAGCTGCGAAGCAGAGGGGGGTGATGGGTACCGCCCGTCCTGCCCCATCCTGACCACCCCCCCCTCCGTCGCCACCCACGCCACCGGGCAGTCGTGCGCCTCTCCGGGCAGCTCCGGCACCAGCAGGGCCGAATGGATCACGCCGATGGTCACGCCTGTGAACTTCGGCAGCAGGCGGTCGTAGAAACCGCCGCCGTAGCCCAGGCGCACGCCGCGCGTGTCGAAGGCCAGGGCGGGCAGCAGGATGGCCTGGACGTGGTGCAGCGCGACCCGGGGCGCGTCGGCGGGGGGCTGGAGCGCACCAAACCGGCTGACCTCGGTGGCCGTGTGCCACGGGTGCAGCGTCAGTCGCACCTCTGGCCGGAAGCGGGCGCGGGTGGTGGACAGGTCGAAGTCGGGGGCCAGTCCCGACACGTCGGGTTCGCCGGACACGGCGCGGTAGGCCAGGACGCGCTCGATCCCGTGCCCGTGCAGGAAGGCCCGCAGGTGGGCGGTGATCCCGGCCGACACGTCGGGCAGGGCCGCGCGGGTGGATCTGGCCCACGCGCGCCACTCGCTTTTCGGGGCGGTGGGCGGGGGCGGCGGCATGAAGGGCATTGTGCCAGCTACCATGCGGGCATTCACACGGCCGGAACGGTGCGCTGCCCCGCGCGGGGTGGGGCGTCTGCGGTCAGAGGAGAACATCCATGGATCTCGGACTCACGGGGAAGGTGGCGGTGGTGACGGGCGGCAGCGTGGGCATCGGGCTGGCGGTGGCGCGCGGCTTCGCGGCCGAGGGCGTGCATCTGGCGCTGTGTGCGCGGAACGCAGACCGGCTCGCGGGTGTGGCCGACACCATCCGGGCCGAGTTCGGGGTCAAGGTGCTGGCGGTGCCGGCCGACGTGGCGGTGGCCGCCGACACGGATCGGCTGGTGCAGGCCGTGCAGGACGAGTACGGCGGCGCGGACATCCTCTTCAACAACGCCGGCACCGGCAGCGAGGAGACGATCCTGAACGCCCCGGACGAGAAGTGGCAGCACTACTGGGAACTGCACGTCATGGCGGCAGTGCGGCTGTCGCGCTCACTCGCGCCGCTGATGATCCCGCGTGGGGGCGGCGCGATCCTGAACAATGCGTCGATCTGCGCGACGCAGCCGCTGGGGTATGAACCGATCTACAACGTCACCAAGGCGGCGCTGGTCATGTTCTCCAAGTGCCTGGCGAACGAACTGATCCCCCACGGGATCCGCGTGAACGCCCTGAATCCGGGGCTGGTACGCACGCCCGACTGGGAGAAGACGGCGCGGATCCTCACCGAGGGCAGGGCCCAGACGTGGGAGCAGTACCTCCAGACCATCGCGGACGAGAACGCGCCCATCGGGCGATTCGCCACCCCCGAGGAGATCGCGGATTTCGCGGTGTTCCTGTGTTCGCCCCGGGCCAGCTACGCGGTGGGCAGCACGTACTACGTCGACGGCGGGTGGCTGCGCGTCACGACCTGAGCGCTCCTGTCAGTGCGCCGGGTGAGCGGTGGGCTCGGTGGGGGCCCACCGCTGTCCGTCGTGCAGCGTGATCCACGGGGCGTCGTCTAGGAAGTGGGTGAAGCTCAGCAGGCCGGTGGGCTCGCTCCAGGTGTGCAGCAGCGCCAGCGGCGGCTGGTACTGCAGGATCAGCTGCGCGGGGTGGCTCAGATCCGGCTGGAAGGTGGCGTCGGTGCCGGGGCAGGTCATCAGGGTGCTGTTGCCGAAGGTGGTGGTCACGGCCATGTGGACGTGTCCGGCGACCACGCGGGCCACGTGCGGGTGCTGCAGCACCAGGTCGCACAGCCGGGCGCTGCCCTCCAGGCCGATCGCGTCCATGACATCCAGACCGCTGACCAGCGGCGGGTGGTGCATGAACAGCAGCGTGGGCCGGGCACGCGCCTCGTCCAGGCGGGCGTCCAGCCACGCCAGGCGGCGGTCGCACAGCTCGCCGCCGCCCTGTCCGGGCACCTGCGTGTCCAGCCCGATCAGGCGCACCGGCAGGTCGTCGACCACGTAGTGCAGGAAGCCGTCCAGACGCTGCGTGCCCAGGTGTCCGAAGCGCTCAAGCATCGCGGCGCGGTCGTCGTGGTTGCCCGGCACCACATACACCGGCATGTCCAGCGGGGCCAGCAGGCTCTGCAGGACGTCATATTCGTCCTGCCGGCCGTGATCTGTGCAGTCGCCGGTGATCAGCACCGCGTCTGGCCGCATGGGCAGCGTCCTCACGTGCTCGACCGCCCGTCCGAAGGCGGCGGCCTTGTCCGGGCGCAGGGCGTCGATGTGGGGATCACTGAGCTGCACGACGAGCATGGATCACCTCCGGGAGCACGGGGCGCGGGGCGGGAACGGCGGCGGACATGACCCATTGTGCGCCTGTGGACCGTGCGGCGCCGCCACAGGTGAGCCCCCGCCGGTGGGGGGGCGGGGGCTCACCTGTGGCGGCAGGCTTACTGGGCCGGGAGTTTCAGGGCCAGCGAGGTCAGGGCGGTGCCGCTCAGGGTGCCCTTGCTGGTCGCCGCGCCGGTCGCCAGATCGACCGTGTACAGGGTGGTGCTGCCATTCATGGCGCTGCTCAGGAACGCGCTGCTGGCGCCGGCAATGTCGAAACCGGTCATGCCCACGCTGATGTCCGTGCCCAGGGCCCCCACGCTGCTCAGGCTGCTGAAGTTGCCGGTCGGCAGGGCGGGGGTGGCCGTGGTGTTGTTCGAGTGCAGGATCAGCTGATCGGTGTCGGCATCGACCGAGTACAGCGCCGTGGCGGTGGGCACCACAGCCGTCGACGCGCTGTTGTCGAAGGAGTTGGTGTACGCCGCGCCGGCCAGGTTGGGGTTGGCCGTGCTCGAGGTGAACGCGAAGGTGCCGTCGGCCGTCAGGGTGCCGGCCGGAGAGGCTTGGGGCACCGGCGCGCTGTTCACAGTCAGGCGGAAGTTCGCGTCGTTCTGGCCGATCACGCGCAGGCGGTTGGCGACCGGGTTGAAGTCCATGGCGACCACGGCGGTGCTGGTCACGCTGGCCCCGTCGGCGGTGGCCGCACCGGTCACGGGATCGATCACGTAGACCCTGCCGGCACCGGTCACGCCGTACAGCCGGTTGTCGGTGTTGCGGACATCGATGTCCACCACGCTCTCACCGCTGGCCACACCGGTGATCGCCACGCTGCTCACGCTGGCGGCGGGATTGTCCAGGCCGAAGGTGGCGACCCGTCCAGACGTGGTCAGCCCATACGCGATCTGTCCGGCAGGAGCGGTCGGGGCCGACGTCCCAGGCTGGGCGCAGGCGGCGAGGGCAAGGGTCGGCAGCACGATCAGGGCAAGCGTCTTCATCCGGGGATCCTTTGGGAGCGGCCAGCCGGCACGTACCGGCGGGCACCGGTTCTGCCGACGTGGCAGACGGGGGTGGGTGGGTGCTCCTCCCCAGAGGTATGTCACGTGGCCCTGAGGGCCAGGGCGGCGCGCGGCCGGCGGCCCTTATGGCTCAGTTCATGCTCGGCCGGATCAGTTCACCAGCGCCTCGGTCAGCTGCACGAGTTCGTGCACCAGGGCCGGGGCGATCCAGGGGTGATCCGACGTGCGGACCGTCTGCGTGCCCACGCGGGCGACCAGCCACAGGGGCGGCAGGCCGCCGGGGGTGCTCAGGCACTGCACCTCGACCCCGCGCCGTTGCAGGTGCAGGAGCCGCGCCCGGCTGGGCAGCGGCAGGACATGCAGGACGTGGTCGAGGGGCACGGTCTGCTCGGTCATGCCTCCACCCTGCCACGCCCGGTCTGAGCGCCTGATGGTTCGGACCAGACCACAGTGGGGGTACCGGGGGGGGCGCCGGTGCGGCTACGCGTCCGGCGGGGCCGGCAGCAGGCGGCTCTCGATGGCGCGGGCGTGGGCCTCCAGTCCCTCGGCACGGGCCAGGGTGACGCCGGCCGGGCCGATGCGCCGCAGGGTCGCCTCATTCACGCCCACCACGCTGATGATGGTCTGGAAGTCGCGGACGTTGACCGGACTCATGAACCGCGCCGTGCCGCCGGTCGGCATGACGTGGCTGGGGCCGGCCACATAGTCGCCCAGCGCCTCCATGGAGTGCTCCCCGATGAAGACCCCACCCGCACGGGTCACACGGCCCAGCACGCTCCACGGATCGCGGGTGAGCAGGCACAGGTGCTCGGGCGCGTACAGGTTCGAGAGCTCCAGCGCCTCGTCCAGATCGGCGGCCAGGACGACCTTCATGCGCGAGGCCACGCTGTCGCGTGCCCAGCTCCGGTTGGGTTCGGGCAGCGCTTCGAGTTGCCCATTCAGTTCAGCCTGCACCCGCACCAGCAGGTCACGGCTGGTCGAGACGAGCACCGGCTCGGCCCCCAGGTGCTCGGCCTGCGCGAGCAGGTCCGCCGCCACGAAGCGGGCATCGGCGCTGTCGTCGGCCACCACCAGCGTCTCGGTCGGGCCGGGCAGGCTCTCGATCCCCGCCTGGCCATACACCATGCGCTTGGCGATCACCACGAACAGGTTCCCCGGCCCCGCGATCTTGTCCACGGCGGGCAGGCTGGCGGTGCCGTACGCGAGGGCTCCGATGGCCTGCGCCCCCCCCACGCCAAAGACCTGCGAGATCCCCAGTTCCCGCGCGGCCACCAGGATCGCGGGGTGGATGCGCCCCGAACGGTCCGGTGGCGTGGTCACGACGATCTCGGGCACGCCGGCCACCTGGGCGGGCACGGCGGTGTGGATCAGGGTGCTGATCAGCGGGGCCAGCCCACCGGGCACGTACACGCCCACCCGCCCGATCGGCCGCACGAGCTGCCCCAGCGCGCCGTCCGGGCCGTGGGTCAGGAAGCCGTGTGCAGGCTGCTGCCCGTAGAAGGCCCGCACCCGGTCGATCGCGGTGCGGATCGCGGCGTGCAGGTCGTCCGGGACGGTGGCGGCGGCGATCTCGGCCGCGTCCACGGCCAGCGCCTCGGGGCGGGAACCGTCGAGCTTCTCCGTCCAGTCAAGCAGGGCGTCGTCGCCACGGGCACGGACGTCGGCCAGGATGCGTTCCACGACCTGATCGGGGGTCAGCGGCTCACCGAACATCGACTCGATACGGGACAGGACGGCGTCCGGGACGGGGATCTCGGCAAAACTGCGGGTCAGCGCGGCGCGGGCCGCTGGGCCTTCGAGGACTTGCATGGGCACTCCAGAGGGGTCTGAGCGTCTGAGGGTCGAAAGGTCTGAATGCCTGGGGCCTGAAATATCACGTCATGAAGTCAAGTTTTCTGGGGAGTGATAAATACGTCTGCGTCCTTGTGAGAGGCTGCCCATGAAATCAATTCGGGCCGGTCTTATAGCCAGACTGGGGCCAGTGCGGGGTATTCGCCGCCCGGCATTCAGACGTCTGGACACTCCGGCCCCTGGACATCCTTCAGTGCCGGCGGCGGCGGCGTTCGGGGCGCTCCGGGCGGCGGCCGGCGCTGGGCTGGGCGTCCAGGTTCGCCTCGACCGGGCCGAAGTCGGTGGGCTGGATCAGGCGCAGCAGGCGGTGCGGTGGCGCGGCCTGCACGTACACGTAGGCGTTGCCGGGCCGCAGGAAGTAGCCCACGGCCGCCTCGCCGGCGATCTCGCTGTCGGGCAGGCGCTGGATCAGCACGCGGCCGCCGGTCAGCTGGGCGTGGGCGCGTTCGGGGCCCTCTGCCCCCAGGGTGCGCAGCCACAGCAGCAGGCTCACGGGATCGTGGTAGTCGGTGCTCAGCGGGGCACTGGCCTCGTCGCGGCCCTGACGCAGGGTCACCAGACCGCTGCGGCGGTCGAAGGTCGTCTCGAAACTCGCCCGGCCGCCCCGGCCATCACCCTCGGCGTAGCCCAGGCTGTGCAGGGTACGTGGGTGCAGGCGGCTGGTCTGGGCGCGGCGGATGTCGGGCAGGACTCCGCCGAAATCGGTCTGCACCCGTGCGACCACGGCGCTGCGCTCGGGGGTCACCGTCCAGTGCTGTTCCCCCGCGTAGCGCCCCCCCAGCGTCAGGGTCATCGAGAACGACTCCGCGCCCATGCGGACGCTCCCGGTGCCCGCCTCGGCCGGGGTCTCCGGGGCGGCGCTCATGCGATCTGTGTCCAGAACTCCTCACCCGGCCCGTCCCACGCGGCCCCCAGGGCGCGGGCCGCCGTGGCCCCCACGTCCGCGAAGGTGGCGCGCTCGCCTAGATCGACCGCCGCGCCGCCGGGCCGGGAGGTCAGCAGCAGGCCGTACTCGCGGGTGTGGTCGGTGCCGCGCCACGTGGGGTCGTTGCCATGGTCGCTGATGACCAGCAGGGCGCTGTCCCGGGGCAGGGCGGCCAGGATGTCCGGCAGGGCCGCGTCGAAGGCGGCCAGACACGCCGAGTAGCCGTGCGGGTCGCGGCGGTGCCCGAACTTCGAGTCGAAATCCACGAGGTTCGTGAAGATCAGGCCGTGCGTGCCGTCCTGCGCGGCCTGCCGGATCCGGGCGATGGTTTTCGCGGTGCCGTCGGCGTTGTCGTCGGTGTGGATCTCCTCGGTGAAGCCCCGGTGCGCGTAGATGTCCGGGATCTTCCCGATCCCCACGACTGCGCAGCCCGCGTCCTTCAGGGCGTCCAGCACGGTGCGCGGCGGCTCCAGGCTGAAGTCGCGGCGGTGCTCGTTGGCCCGTTCGAAGGGGAAGGCCCCCCGGAACGGCCGGGCGATCACGCGGGCCACGGCGTCCTCGCCCTGCAGCAGGTCGCGGGCGGCCTGGCACCACGCGTACAGCGTCTCCAGCGGCACCACGTCCTCGTGCGCGGCGATCTGGAACACGCTGTCGGCGCTGGTGTACACGATCGGGAAGCCGGTCTGCCGGTGCTCCTCACCAAAGTCACGGATCACGTCGGTGCCGGAGTACACCGCGTTGCACAGGTGGCCGCGCCCGGTGGCGGCGTCGAAGGCCGCCATGATCCGCGCCGGGAAGCCCTGCGGGAACACCTGGAAGGCGTGCTGGAGCTGCACGCCCATGAACTCCCAGTGCCCGGTGCTGGTGTCCTTGCCGGGACTGACCTCGCGCATACGGCCGTGGCCACCACTGACCGGCACGTCTGGCAGCACGGTGTGGGCGCTGGTGTGGACGGTCGGGATGCGTCCCAGGCCCAGGCGTGACAGGTTGGGCAGGGCCACGGGCGCGGCCGCCAGCGTATGGTTCAGGGTGTACGCGCCCCGGTCACCGAACGCCTCTGCGTCCGGCAGCTCGCCCACCCCGACAGAATCGAGAACGATGATGCTCAGTAGCATGACAACAGTCTAGGGCCTGGGCCGAGGGCCGCCCGGTTCCCCACCACGGAAGAACCCCCGCCCGCAGTGCGCGGCGGGGGTGACACAGCTCTGGACTCAGCGGCGGTCGCCGTCGCGGGCCTCGGCGCGGGTGGCGTCGTACGCGGCATCGGCCTCGCGGTTGTTCATGTCGGCGCGGGCACGGTCTTCGGCGGCCAGGCGGTCATGCTCGGGGTTGCCGGTCACGCTGGCGGCGGCCGAGTGGCCGGCGGCCCGCAGGCGGTCGGCGGCCTCGTCCACCTTTGAGCCGGCGGCGTCGGTGGCGTGGCCCATGGTGGTACCGCCCGTCATGCCGCGATCCATCCGGGACACGCTGTCCCCGGCGTCGACCACCTCGCCGCCGTGGCGGGTCGCCGCGTCCATCACGTTGGCGGGCACCGGATCCTGCACGGCCACCACGCGGCCGCCGCCACTCATGGTGGAGTCCATGCGGTCGTAGTAGGAGTCGTCGGCCTCGTAGTAGTCGCCGGTGCCGGTCTCGGCGGTGCGGCCGTCACGGTTCTCGTCGATGCCCATGGCCCCACCGGTCGCGCCCACGGCGGCACCCACACCGGAACCCAGCGCGGCCATCCCCAGGATCACCGGCACGGCCAGGCCGCCGGTGGCCACGCCCGCCGCGACGGTACCGGCCGTGGCCAGGAACCCGGCGGCCGCACCGACCACCGCGCCGACCCCGGTGCCCTTGACCGCCCCGGCTCCGGCGTCCTCGGCGCCGGCCCCGGCGTCACCCGTGACGGTGCCGTCTGCATAGGTGCCGTCGGCGTAGGTGCCGTCCGTCGCGGTGCCGCGTCGGGTGTACGTGGCGTTGCCCAGGGTGGCCCCCTGCTGCTGCACGTCGGCGAGGAAGGCGTCAGCGTCGGCGGCCGTCGGGAACATGATGTGTTTCATGCCTCACAGTCTGAGCAGGGTGTCACCGGGAACCGTGAGAGGGTCTGAAACCTGCCTTTGACTGACCCTGAGAGGGTCAAGACCGTGCCCTCATGGGCATTCTGTAAAGGTCGCGGGTCACATGACTGGCTCGGCCGCGAAGACGCGGGTGGGGGCGGCGAGCTGATCCTGGGCGGCGATCAGCTGGATCTCGCGTGTTCCCGCGGCGTGGGTGCGCTCCAGCACGGCGTACAGGGCACTCATGGCCAGCGACAGCGCCTGCGCGGCATCCCCGGTGCGCAGGTACTGCCCGTAGAACAGCGCGGCGATCGCGTCACCGGTGCCGTTGCGCGGCGGGTTCAGCGGCAGCAGCGGCGTGCGGCACAGCCACGCCCCGTCGCCGGTCAGCGCCAGGGTCTCGATGGTGTCGGCCGGGGCGTCCTGGCGGGTCAGGCTGGTCACCAGCACGATCCGGGGGCCGCCCGCGTTCAGCTGCTCCCGCAGGGTGCGGGCCGCGTCCAGTGCGTCTTGCAGCGTGTTCACCGCCAGGCCAGTCAGCAGTTCCAGCTCGAACTGGTTGGGCGTGACGATGTCGGCTGCTGGCACCGCCTGCGCCGCGATCAATGCCGGCAGCTCCGGATGGACGAACACTCCGCGCCCCACGTCGCCCATGACCGGGTCGCAGCAGTACAGCGCGGCCGGATTCGCGGCCCGCACGCGCCCCACGGCGTCCACCACCGCCGAGACCGTGCCGGCCGACCCCAGATAGCCGCTCAGCACGCCGTCACACTCGCCCAGCACGCCCCGCGCCTCGATGCCGTCCAGCACCTGCGCGATGGTCTCGGGGGGAAAGACCGTGCCGGTCCACGCCCCGTAGCCGGTGTGGTTCGAGAACTGCACGGTGTGGATCCCCCAGACCTCGAAGCCCAGGCGTTGCAGGGGAAAGATCGCCGCCGCGTTGCCCACGTGGCCGTAACTCACCCACGACTGGATGCTCAGCAGGTTCGGGGGCCGCGGTGCGGACAGGTCGGTCATGGGCCGAGCATACGCCGGGTGCCGGCGGCGTATCAGGTGCGCTGGAGCCGCTGGTACTTCACGCGGTAGCGGCTGCGGCTGGCGGCCTCGACCAGTTCGGTCGGCGAGCGGATCTCCGGGCCGGTGCGGGCCGCGCCCACCGAGGCCCGCAGTGGCACGTCGCGGAAGGTCAGGGTGTCGAGCGACTCCTGGATGCGCTGGGTGATCCCGGCCAGTTCCTGCGGGCCGGCGTTGTCAAGCAGCACCGCGAATTCGTCGGGGCCCCAGCGGAACAGCAGGTCGCCCCGGCGGCGGTACTGCCCGATCCGTTCGGACAGGTCGCGCAGCAGGTCGTCGCCGGCCGCGTGCCCGTAGGCGTCGTTCACCTTGCGGAAGCCGCTGAGATCCACCAGCACCAGTCCCAGGGGGCGCTCTGCGCGGCTCTGCCAGCGCTGCTCGACCGCGCGGGTGAAGGCCACACGGTTGCCGAAGCCGGTCAGCGGGTCGCGGGTGGTCAGGTGGCGCAGGTTCCATGCCCGTTCCAGCATGACCATGACGGTGCCGACGATCGCGCACAGCGACAGGGTCACGCCGGGCAGCAGGACGTTCTGGAGCCACAGCGGGGCCGCCAGCGCCAGCATCAGCGTGGCCAGGCCGAAGCCCCACAGCCCACGGGCCAGCACCGCCGCGACCGCCGCGAGCGCGCCCAGCGCGGCCAGCACGCCCCAGGGCAGGCGCGTGAACGGCACGTCCAGCAGGCTGCTCACCGCCCGCGCCTGGAGCTGCACCGGAGAAACGACCTGCCCGGTCGTGTCCCGGACGACCGGCCCGCCCATGCCGTCGGCGGTCAGGCCCAGGATGACCACCCGGCCCTGCAGGTCGCCGTACCGGACGTTGCCGTTGACGACGTCCCGGAAGGACAGCACCGGCAGGCGCTCAGGATCGGGCTGCCGGTACCGCAGGATGCGCGGTGTGACGTCCAGCGGGACGGAGCGCCCGGCCGCGACCGCCACCTGCCGCGCGAAGCTGGGCGTCAGGGCCGCCGGGTCGTCTGCCCGGGCGTAGGCCGTCTGGAACGCGCGCACCACGCCATCGGCGCCGATGTTCAGGGCGCTCACCCCGGTCGGGGACGTCCATCCGGGCGGCGTGGCGCCGGGCGGCTCATCGGGCGCGGTCGCCAGCACCACGTTGGGCTGGCTGAAGGTCTGCTGCAGCCGCGTGTCCCCGACCGCCGGATCGCTGAGCAGCACATTCACGCCGATCGCGCTGACCCCGGCCTCGTTCAGGGTGCTCAGGGCCTGGGCATACAGATCACGCGGCCACGCCCCGATCCGGCCGTAGTCCCGCAGGGACGCCGCGTCAATGCCCACCACCACGACACGTGGATCCGGTGGGCCGGGCATGGCCCGGTTCAGCGCGTCCCACAGCCGGGCATTGTCTGGCAGCAGCAGGGTCAGCGCCACGGCCAGCACGGCCGCGAGGGGTGCCGTGTAGGCCGCCAGCGAGCGTTCAGGGGAGGACCGCACGGCTCTCGTTTCCAGCGGCGTCCCGTCCGATCAGGGTGACCGGGACACCGTCGCCAGGACTGGGCAGCAGCCAGCGGAAGGAGCCGGCCGCGCCATTGACATGGTGCGTGATGACGGTGGGCCCGGCCGTCACGGTGACGGTCACGCGGGCAGGGCTGGCGTCCCGCAGCGTGCCGGACACGATCAGCACCCGGCCCTGCCGCTCGGCCCGCAGGCCGCTCAGCGCGGGCGGCGTGCGGTCGATGCTGATGACCTGCGTGCGCGTGATGGTCTGTCCGGCGCGGCTGGCCCGCACCTGCACGCGGTACTGGCCCTCGGGCAGCTGGTCTTCCAGCCGATCCAGGCGGTACTGCCCCTCCTGCCCGGACAGCGGCAGGGTGCGCCCGGCGATGGTCACGCTCAGGCCTGCCCCCGGCTGGCTGCTGGCCTGCACCGCCAGGTCACGCAGGCTCACGGCCCGCGCCCCGACATCCAGCACCAGCGGCGCGGCGCGGGCCACGTCCAGCGACTGGTTCAGGCGATCGGTGTCGTCCAGCACCAGCGGAGCGAGGGCGCCGTCCGGTGTCCGGGCCTGTCCCTGCGCGAGCGGCGTGTCGCCCTGGCTGGGCAGCGCGACCTGCCCCTCGAACACCTTGACCACGCCGCTGGCGTCCACCCGGAACACCGTGCCGCGCACGGCCGTGCTCACCACCGGTGTGTCCAGGCGGTAGCCGCCCTGACCCTTCTCGACGACGTTCCACGCGGTGCCGCGTGCCAGCCGCAGCAGCACCTCGCGGCCGGTCTCGGTGCGTTCCACGCTCAGCACGCTCAGTTCGCTCTGCTCGTTCAGGCGCAGGTAGCCGCCGCCGCTGAAGCCGATCTCGGCCCAGGCGTCCCTGCCGGTATTCACGGCGCTGCCCGGGCGCAGGGCATCTCCGACCAGGGCGCTGCGAGCGGCCGACCCCGCCGTGCCCAGCCGCACGGCGCCGCGCGTGGCCTGCACGACGGCGTCGCCCTCGCCGCGGAACTGTGCGGCGTACCACGGGTCGTTCTCCCGGAACGCCGTCACCGTGCCGCTGCGCAGCGCGACCTGCTGTCCGGCCTCGACCGTCACGACCTTGCCGTTCAGGTCGATCCGGACGCTGCCGCTGAGCACCGCCACCCGCTGCGTGGCATCGGCCAGATCGACCCGGAGCTGCCCACGGCCCTCCATGACCACGTGGTTGCCCTGGACATGCACCGCCACCGGGCCGCGCAGGAAGAAGCGCCCGCGCGTCAGGTCGGCCTCGTCGCGCAGGCGGCGCAGCTGCGACGCGCTGCCCATGATGACCGTGCCCTGTGCCCCGGCCCGCAGGATGGCGCGGCCGGTGCCGCTGCGCAGGCCGGTCGTGATCGCTGCCGCGCCCGTCTGGGGGGCCCAGCTGCCCCCGTCGCGCTGCACCTCCAGATAGCCCTGGCCCTGCACCAGCGTCACAGCTCCGGCCGTGTCCTGTGCGGCGGCCACCGGCCACCCGACTGCGAACAGCGCGGGCACCATGAGCCGGACGGTGGAGGGAAGACGGACGCTCACCTCCACAGTTTACGAGAAAAACCCGACAGTTTGGCGGCTCGCCGTATACTTGGGGGCGTGCTTGTTGCCGTGCAGGACGCCAATAAAGAATATGGGCCGCTCAGCGTGCTCGAAGACGTCACTTTTGCTGTCCAGCCGGGCGACCGCGTGGGTCTGGTGGGCCGCAACGGGGCCGGAAAAACCACGCTGTTCCGCTTGCTGACCGGGAGTCTTACCCCCGATGGGGGCACGGTGCGCCGCTTCCCTGGTGTCCGTGTCCGGGCGTTGCAGCAGGATCCGACCTTTCCGCCCGGCGCGACCGTCGATTCGGTGCTCGACGCCGCCTTCCACGACCTCGACCAGCTGGAGGCCGAGCTGCACGCCGCCGCCGAGGCCATGCACGTCGGCACCCCCGAGAGCATCCTGCACCACGAGGCCGTGCTGGAGCACTACCAGCGCCGGGGCGGGTTCGAGCGCCGCAGCCGCAAGGACGCCGTCACGCTGGCCTTCGGCTTCCGGGGCCGCGAACAGACCGACGTGGGCAGCCTGTCCGGCGGCGAGCGCACCCGCCTGGGGCTGGCCGCGCTGCTCGTCGAGAACCCCGACGTGCTGCTGCTCGACGAGCCGACCAACCACCTCGATATCGTCATGGTCGAGTGGCTGGAAACCTTCCTGGCCCGCTACCCCGGCGCGGTGCTGCTGATCAGCCACGACCGCACTTTCCTGGATGCCGTGACCAACGAGACCGCGTACCTGCGGGGCGGCGGCCTGCGGGTGTATGCCGGTAACTACACCACCTTCCGCGAAACCCTGGCCGCCGAACTGGAGCAGCAGGCCGCGCGGCACGCCATCGAGTCGCGGCAGGTCGCGTCCCTGCAGGCCAGCGCCGACCGCATGAAGATCTGGGGCCTGGGCATGAGCAAGCTCGCCCGCCGCGCCAAGGCCATGCAGGCGCGGGTCGACCGGATGCAGGCCCGCGCCACCGCCGCGCCGCCCGCCGAGCAGCGGGCCACCCGCATCGTCTTCCACGCCCCCGAGAGCGGCGAGGTCGTCCTCGACGCCCGGCACATCACCCGCCGCGTGGAGGGCCGCACCCTGTTCGAGAACCTCAGCGTGCAGGTGCGCCGGGGCGAGCGCATCGCCATCATCGGGCGCAACGGGGCGGGCAAGACCACGCTGCTGCGGGCGCTGCTGGGGATCGACCACAGCGACGACCCACGTGGCCGGGTGCTCACCGGGGCGCGGGTCACGGTCGGGTACTACGACCAGGCGCTGCGCGGCGTCGAGCCCTCGCAGACCCTCTACGACGTGGCCCGAGAGTACGTGCAGAAGGATGCCCAGGCCCATGACCTGCTCGGCACCTTCATGTTCCCCTACGACCAGCACGACAAGCCCGCCCGCATCCTGTCCGGCGGCGAGCGGGCGCGGCTGGCCCTGCTGAAACTCGCCCAGGAGGATCACAACCTGCTGGTGCTCGACGAGCCCACCAACCACCTCGACATGGAGATGGTCGAGAGCCTGGAGGCGGCCCTGGACGACTTTGACGGCACCCTGATGATGGTGAGCCACGACCGCGCGTTCATCGAGGGGCTGGCCGACCGCATCTGGCTGATTGAGGACGGTCAGTTCTACGAGTACCCCGGCTGGGAGGACTACAAGGCGAAGCACAAGACGGCCGCCCAGCTCCAGGCTGAGGCGACCGCCGCCGCGCCCCGTCCCCAGGCCGCAGCGCCTGCTCCGAAGGGCAAGGGCCTGTGGCACCTGAAACGCGAGGTCGAGGCCCTGGAGGCCGAGGTCGCCGCCCTGGAGGCCGAACTGGACGCCGCCCACACGGCCCTGGGCAGCGCCGGCGAGGGAGCCGACTACGCCGCGCTGGGTCAGGCCGCCCACGACGTGGAAGTCCGGCTGGAGCAGAAGATGCAGCAGTGGAGCGACAGGCAGGCCGAGGTCGAGGCCAGGGGCGGGTAGAGGCAGAGTCGCCGCACACTGGAAACGAAACAGCGCCCCCGGAGATGGGGGCGCTGCTCGTTGAAGGGATTACTGAACGGCGGAGGGCACGACCTTGATGTAGTTGATCTTGGTGTTCGTGCCACCGATCGAGTCCACCGTCAGGAAGCCGTCGGTCACCGAGATGGAGGCCTTGGTGTATTCCTTGACCGAGCCCGCCGTGGCGGCCGTGGAGGGCACCACACTCACGCCCTCGACGTTGATCAGGTGGGTGCTGTCGATGTTGCGCTTGTCGGCGTCACCGACGCTGACGATCACGTCGTACTTCCCGCTGTTGACCTTGTACTCCCACGCAGCCGGCCCCTTCTGGGTGCTGGCGCTGCAGCTGCCGCAGTCCATCAGGATCATGCCGTACTGTTCGGGCTTGAGGCCCTGGACGATGTTGGCCTTGTCCACTCCGAGGGGATCGCGGAACCGTCCGGCAGTGGTCATGTCAAGAGGAGCCTTCGTGGTGGCCTTGGCGGTCGCTTCGGTGATCCAGCCGCTGGTGCCGTTGAAGGCCGCGCCCGTGTCGTTGGTGAAGCCGGTGGCGGCTGTGGCGGCGGCCGTCCCGAAGCGCACGTTGAAGGCCGGGGTGGGGGTGGTGGTGGTTCCGCCCGCGACAACCTTCAGCGTGATGCTGGCGGTCTTGGTGGCGTCGAAGGTGGACTTCGCGGTGATGGTGGTCGTACCGACGGTCAGGGCGACGATCGCGCCGGTGGAGCTGTTGATGCTGGCAACGGCAGGAGCACTGGTGCTCCACGTGACGGTCTTGGCCGCCGTTCCGGTGGCGGTGACGTTCGCAGTCGCAGTCGCGGTTTCACCGACAGTCATCTGGTTGTCGGTGCTGACTGCGGCAACGGCGACGGCCGTGACGGCGTTGGCAGGGGTGCTCTTGCCACAGGCGACCATGCCCACGGTCAGGGTGGCGGCGAGGACGGCGAGGGTGGAACGGCGAACAGTGTTGGATTGCAGCATGAGGATACCGAGCCTTTACGAGAGAGGGCGGGCTGTGGATGCAGACCTGATCGGTTGATCGTCCCCACTGTGGCCCAATGACCGTTACTGGAACGTGAAAGGCCCTGCCACGATTCGTTTAGTTTCAGTGGGCACCCGGTGGACGGCCCAAGTCGGTGTGCTGGTGCGGAAAATGTGACCAGACCGTCCTGAGAAGGCTGACCGGCGCGGGGCGCACTCGCTGAGACAGGCGTTAATGCTGGCTGACCGGATTCTGAAGGCGTGGGCATTGAACCCTGTCATCTGAGCGACTGCTCAGGTATCATGGGGCATGGCTGATCCCGCCTCCGTACCGCTCACCTACGTTGTAGACGGCATGGACTGCGCCAGCTGCGTCCGCAAGGTCGAGGCCATGGTCGGCCGCCTGCCCGGTGCCGGCGACGTGCAGACCAGTTTCACGCAGCAGACCCTGCGGCTGGCCCTGGACGAGACCCGCACACCGCGCGAGGCGCTGGAGGGCAATCTGCGGGCACTGGGCTATGTTCCGACCCTCCAGGTGGTGCAGACCACACCCCCCACCCCGCGGGCCGGGGATCTGGCCGCACCGACGGTACCGGGCCGCGCGTGGTACGCCACGCCCGCCGGCCGCCTGGTCGTCCTGAGTGGAGCCTTGCTGCTGGCTGCGTGGGTGCTGGGCTTCCTGGCCCCAGCCACATCGACCGCCGCGTATATCGCGGCCACGCTGGTCGGCACGGTGCCGCTGGCCCGCCGCGCGTGGGCCAGTGCCCGGCTGGGCGAGCCCTTCAGTATCAACACGCTGGTCACCCTGGCCGCCATCGGCGCGGTGCTGATCGGCGAGGCGGCCGAGGGGGCGGTGGTCGTGTTCCTGTTCACGGTGGGCGAACTCCTGGAGGGCGTCGCGGCAGGCCGGGCGCGGGCGGGGATCCACGCGCTGGCGGCCCTCGCGCCCCGCACGGCGCTGCTCGTCCACGGGGAACACACGCACGAAGTCGGCGCGGATACGCTTCAGGTCGGGCAGACGGTGCAGGTCAATCCCGGCGCACGGGTGCCCGCCGACGGGCGGGTGCTGAGCGGCATGTCCAGCGTGGACGACAGCCCCGTGACCGGCGAGAGCGTGCCGGTCGTGAAGGCCGTGGGCGATACGGTCTACGCCGGGAGCATCAATGCCGACGGTGTGCTGCACGTGCAGGTCGAGCGGACGGCCGCCGACAACACGATTGCCCGGATCATCCACATGGTCGAGGAAGCCGAGGCGAGCCGCGCCCCCACGGCCCGATTCATCGACCGCTTCAGCCGCGTGTACACGCCGGGCGTGGTGCTGGTCTCGGCGCTGGTGGCCGTGGTGCCGCCGCTGCTGCTGGGTCAGCCGTGGCACGAGTGGCTGTACCGGGGGCTGGCGCTGCTGCTGATCGGCTGCCCGTGTGCGCTGGTGCTGTCCGTCCCGGCCGCCGTGACCAGCGCCGTCAGCGCGGGCACCCGCCGGGGTCTGCTCGTCAAGGGCGGCGCAGCCCTGGAGGCCGTCGGGGGCGTGAAGACCGTGGCCTTCGACAAGACCGGCACCCTGACCGCCGGCCACCCGGCCGTGACCCAGGTGCGCGGCCTGGAGCTCCCCGAATCCGAGGTGCTGCGCCTCGCCGCCGCCGTGGAATCCGGCAGCAGCCACCCGCTGGCCCGCGCCGTGACGGACGCCGCCCGCGCTGCCGGTCTGACGGTGCCCGCCGCCACCGACGCCCGCGCCGTGCCCGGACGGGGCGTGACCGCGACCGTGGAGGGCCGCCCCGTGTACGTCAGTGCGCCCACGCACGCGGCCAGTCTGGTGCCGCTGACCGGCCTGGACGACGACATCACCGATCTGGAGGCCACCGGGCACACGGTGGTCATCCTGCACGACGACACGCGGGCGCTGGGGCTGCTCGCCCTGCGGGACGAACTGCGCGGGGACGCCGCGTCGGCCGTCGCCGCGCTGCGTGCCCTGGGCATCGGCACGGTCATGCTCACGGGCGACAATGCTCGCACTGCTCACGCCGTCGCCGCGCCGCTGGACATCGACGTCCGCGCCGGGCTGCTCCCGGAGGACAAACTGCGGATCATTGCGGGGCTGCCCGGCCCCGTCGCCATGGTCGGGGACGGCATCAACGACGCGCCCGCGCTGGCCCGCGCCGACGTCGGGATCGCCATGGGCGGCGGCACCAACGTCGCGCTGGAGACCGCCGACGCCGCGCTGCTGCGCTCCCGCGTGCAGGGTGTGGTGGAACTCGTGGGCCTGTCGCGGGCCACCATGGGCAACATCCGGCAGAACATCGCCTTCGCGCTGGGCCTCAAGGCCATCTTCCTGGTGACCACGCTGCTGGGCACCACGAACCTGTGGATGGCGATCCTGGCCGACACCGGGGCCACGGCCATCGTGACCGCCAACGCCCTGCGGCTGCTGCGCTGGCAGCCCCGGAAGGGCGCGTGACCGCCGCGTCCGACCCGGCCGTGTGCGAGGTGGCCTGCACCCACCCCGAAGCCGTCGCCACCGCCCGCGCCGCGCTGCCCGACGCGGTCACCGTGGACGCCGCCACCACCCTGCTCAAGGTCGTGGCCGACCCCACCCGCTTCCGCATCCTGAGCGCCCTGCACACCGGCGAGCTGTGCGTGTGCGACCTGGCGGTCGTCGTCGGGATCAGCGAGAGCGCCACCAGCCACCAGCTGCGGCTGCTGCGCGAGCACCGCGTCGTCGCGTCGCGCCGGGTCGGCCGCACCGTGTACTACTCGCTGCTGGACGCGCACGTGACCACCCTGATCGGCAACGCCACCGAGCACGTGCGCGAGTAGGGGGATCGGTACAGTGGGAGGATGACACCCTTCCGTCTCGCCACCGCGAGCTGCCCATCAGCGGGGATGCCCGCGTGAACGGCCGGAATGTCCAGGCCGCCATGCGGGACGCTGCCGCCCGGGGAACCCGGCTGATCCACTTTCCGGAGGGCATGCTCTCGGGCTACGCGAAGAATCCGATCCAGGACTGGGCCGAGGTCGACTGGGACGTCGTGCGGGAGGAACTGGAGGCGGTGATGGCCCTGGCCGCAGCGTTGAAGCTCTGGGTCGTGCTCGGCTCGGCGCACCCGTTGACGCCGCCGCACTGGCCGCACAACAGCATGTATGTGATCTCCGATCAGGGAAGCATCGTGACCCGCTACGACAAGCGAGTCTGCTCGTACACCGAGGTCACGCGCTTCTATACCCCCGGCCACGCGCCCACCGTGTTCGAGGTGGACGGCTGGCGCTTCGGCTGCGTGATCTGCGTCGAGATCAACTTCCCGGCGCTGTTCATGGAGTACGACCGGCTGGGCGTGGACGCCCTGCTGCTCAGCACCTATCCGGTCGACCGCATCTTCCTCGTCAAGGCGCGTGCCCACGCGGCCATCCACAACGTCTGGATCAGCGTGTCCAGCGTCACCGAGACCGACCACCTGTTCCGTTCAGCCCTGATCGATCCGCGCGGCGAGGTCGCGGCCGAGGTGCCCGGCGTGCAGGGCGTCGTCGTGAGCACCCTTGACCGGAGTGCGCCGGAACTGGACATCGCCCTCGCGAAGGCGCGGCCGTGGCGGGCCAGTGTCGCAGATGATCCCCGCTACGACACAGCCGGTCTGGACGACCCACGCAGCACGGATCGAACCAGCGTCTAGCGCATACGGGATTCAGTTGATTCCAGGGCATGGCAGCGTCGTGAGCCGGAGACCCCTCACCCCAGCCCTCTGCTTCGCAGCTCTGCGAGCCTCCCCAGGGGAGAGGGAGGGAGGAGCGCCGAGGGCGGAAGGGTGAGGGGTCTTGGATGCCGCGAACTCAACTGAGTCCGGCCTCAGATCTTCAGTTCGCCCTGCGGCGTCACGTTCAGATCCTGCGCGAGTTCCCGTGAGACCTGCTGGCGCTCGCGATCCAGATACGTCTGTGCCTGCCCGACCTCCCTGTCGAGCACCTGCATGGTGTCCTTGAAGCGTTCCAGTGCCTGCTGCCGGTACGAGCTGATGGCGTCGAGCGCGCCGTACACCTCGCGGAAGGCATTCTGGATGATCTGCGGATCGACGGTGGCGCTGCCCGCCTGCCGCTGGATCTCGGTGGACTGCTCGCGCAGGAGCTTCGCTGTGCTGCCGATCATGCGGCCGGTCGTGTCGTTCAGGGCCGTGACCTGCCCCAGTACGGCCTGCTGCGTGCCCAACGCCTGTGAGACCATCAGGGCCGTCTTCAGGGCGCTGACAGTGGTGGTGGTGGCCCGGTCGACCCCCTTGATGAGTTCCAGATTGTTGCGGCGCACCAGATCCAGCGCCAGGTAGCCCTGGATGCTGACGGCGAGCTGGGTCAGCAGGTCGGTCACGCGCTGGCGCACGGCGAACAGCAGTTCCTCGCTGACCATGCGGGCCTTTTCCGGGTCGGTCATCTGGAGTACCGCCAGGCGGCCAGTCAGGGCCTCATCGACCGCCTTGCCCACGTGGGCGTACTGCCGGAGCTTCTGCATGGTCTCCCACAGGTGCACCTTCTCGGTCTCGATGGTGGCGTTGTCGCGGCGCAACTCGTCCTGGCCCCGGTACAGCGCCTCCAGAATGCCGTTCAGGTGGCTCTGGGCGCTCTGGTACTTGTCCATGTGGTTCTGAACCTTCTTGCCGCCGGGCAGCATGCCCAGGAAGCGCCGGGGCGTGGGGGTGCGGCTGGGGTCGAGGCCCTCCACGGTGCGGCGCAGCTCGGTCAGACCTTTCAGGATGTCGCTGCCCTCGGCCAGCGCGCCCACGCGGGTGGCCCGCAGGGGGCGGTCGAGCATGCGATTTGAACTCTGCGCGGCGGCCCGCTGCTCGGGCAGGCCCAGATCGTGCACGGCGTCGAGCTTGCGCTTGAACTCCGGGGTGTGGGTGCCCGCGTTCAGCACGTCCTCGGCAAACGCGCGGGCCATGGTGTCCAGGCGGGCGCGGTCGTCGTCGGACAGCGGCACCATCTCCGGAGCCTGCTGCGGCTGCACGCCCGGCACGGCGTCCGGAGCCTTGAGCACCGAGTCGGGTGGGGTCAGTGGGCCGGGGGCATCACTCATGCCCCTGATTACGCCCCATGATCATGAAACGTTGCATCCGGCAAAAGGCGGATCGGGCCGTGCCCACGTGGGAGCGGCCCGATCTGAACGCAGGATTCAGTTCGTGAGGGTGACCGTCATCGTGGCCGGGGGGCTGTACGCGCCCGCACCGACGAACACGGCCCGCAGGGTATACGTGCCGGCCGGCAGCACCTGGCCGCCCGCGCCCCGGCCGTCCCAGCGCACCTTCTGCACCTCGCTGGACTCGCCCGCGCCGACCGTGGTGTTCACGAGCTGCATGGTGCACAGGGTGTCCTTGGGATCGGGCCGCACGATCTCGCCGGCCGCGCTGATGACCTCGAAGCGCACGTCGCATGCCCCATGCGACAGGGTCACAGGGCTCCGGCCGCTGTTCGCCAGGGTGAAGCTCCACGTGGTCGCGGTACCGGCGCGGAGCGTGGTCGGGCCGCTCAGGGCGGGGCGCAGGGTGGGAGCCAGCGGGGCGCCCTTGACCGTCAGGGTGGTCGTGGCGGGCAGGGTGGGGGCGGCGGGGGCCGGTGCTGGGGTCGCGGTGCCGGTCGGGCCCGTGCCCGTGTCCACCTGGGCACCCACCTGATAGTCCACGATGCCGGTCGGCAGGTTCGCCTGGCGCAGGCGTACCAGCAGGGTCAGGCGATCCACCGCCGACAGGCCCACCACGACCACGCGGCCCTGCGCGAGATCCACGCGGCTGGACTGCAGGGTCTTCAGATCGGTCAGCAGCGGGGCCACGGCGTCCAGCTGTGCCCGCGTATAGCCCGACGGGAACGCGCTGGAGGTGGTCGACTGTGCGGTCGCCACGCCGGTCAGGGGCGCGGCGGCCAGGGTGAGCACGGACAGGGTCAACAGGACTCGCTTCATGGCTCTACCCTGACGCGCACAAGCTGACGACGGGTGAGGACACCTGACGGAATCTCAGAGTCCGGGGGTGCCGCTATTTCAGCAGGTTGAGGACGCCGCCGTACAGGGCCACGAACTGTCCCTCGTCCAGCGCCTGGGGGCGGTTCCACGTGGCGCTGACGCAGTACGTCGTGCCCGCCTTGGTGGTGACCTGGGTGGTCAGGTTCAGCACGCCGGTCTCGCTGCCGCCCTTGAAGCTGGCGCGGGCGAAGTCGCCCGGCTGCGCCACACCGGGATTCAGCTGCGTCTCGGGCAGGGCAGCCACGTCTGCCATCAGGCTGCACAGGCGGCGGGTGCTGACGAACCACTCGACATCCTGCGCGGTGATCCGGCCCGGCGCGAACACACCCACATTCGGCAACGGCGCGGCGGCGGCCTGCGCGAGCACGGCGCGGCGGGCGTCGCGGTTCAGGCCGGCGTCCCGGTAGGCCCGCAGCAGGCTCAGGTTCGCCGGATTCTTCAGGGCGAAGGCCTCGCGGGTGCCGGGCATGGCGCTCTGGCCCAGCCGCGCCTCGACGCCCGCCCGGCCGACCGTGCGCAGCAGGAGATCCGTGGCGGTGTTGTCGCTCTGCGCGATCATCCGGGCGGCCAGATCACGCAGGGGGTACGCGCGGCCCGTGGGCTCGTTCTGGAGCGTGCCGCTGGGCAGGCTCTTGTCTGCGTCGGTCAGGGTCGCGGTGTCTGTCCAGGCCAGCGTGCCCGCCTGCACCTGCGCCTGGAGTTCTCCCAGGATGGCGAGCTTGAAGGCCGAGCCGACCGCCAGCAGGCGGGCGCTGTTCAGCTCCGTCCGCACCGGGCCGCCGACCTGCTGCACCAGCAGGCTCACCTGCCCCGGCAGGGCCGCGAAGGCGGCGCGGGCCTCGTCCAGCGACCCGAAGGTGGGGGTGGCCGTCACCGGCTGCACGAGCAGCGACGTGACCAGGCCCTGGGCATCCACCACGAAGGAAGTCACGTCAAGCTCGCCCTTCTCAAGGGTGATCCGCCACCCGCTGTCGGTCGCCGTCACCCTCTGCACCGCGCCGTACTGGGCACGGAGGTTCCGGAACAGCGCGGTCAGGTCGGCGGCACTGACCTGCGCCAGGAAGTCCGCGCTGAAGCGCGTGGTGTCCACCGGATCGGTCTCGAACAGCGACTTCAGGAGGGCAGCGGCCTGTTCCCGCTGTGCCGGCGTCGGGGCCTGCGGCGCGGCCGACGCCGGGCCGGGCACCGCGCCGAAGCCCGTCAGGCGGCCCTGGGCGTCCAGTGAGGAGGCGGTGATGACCAGCGTGCCCCGCTCGTACACGGCCAGCGGCATGCCCTGAAGGGTCTCCAGCCGCACGAAGGCGCCATACGCCGCCCCGAGGGACTTCAGCTGCGCGGCGATGGTCGCCAGCGGCACCTGGGCCAGGAACTCCGGCGCGAACCACTCGGCCTGGAGCTCGCTGGCCGACAGCAGCCGGGTCAGGGCCTGGGCCGGCGTGACGGTCTGGGCCTGCCCCGTGGACGTGGCGATCAGGGCGACGGGAAGGGCGACTCGCAACACGGATGTCATGGTGGTGGGTACGCCGTGGGGGCCGCCGGAGTTGCGCGGCGTGCCCATCTGCGGCCCCGTCCGCAGGAGCGGTCGCCTATGATTTTCCGTGATGACACGCCTGCTGTCGGTGCCCCTGCTGGCCGCCCTGCTCGTCTCCTGCGGTTCGGGGGTGGTGCCCAGCGGCTCCGGGGAACTCCGCGCAGCGGCCACCACTCCGGCCGGGTCGTTCGCCTTCCGGTGCGACCCGGCCGCGCAGGGCGGGGCCGAGGTGGTGATCGGTGACGACATGCAGTTCTCGTGCCCCAGCGACGACGCCCGCGCCACGCTGACCGTCCTGCTGCGCACCGTGCACCGTCCTGACCCCGAGGGCGGCACCACCGACGAGCATGTGGTCAGCGCCGTGCTGACCGTCGCGGCCCCCACGCCCGGCTCGTACGCCGGGGCATCGAATCTGACCTCCTACACCCGCTGGCTGAACCGTGAATTCAGCGGCACTTTCACGATCCCGCTGTCCGGGCCGGGGCGGGTGGAGGGCCGCTTCGGCTTCCGTGCGCCCTGAGAGCCGCGCTGTGAACCCTATACTTCCCGTCATGATTGACGCGGCGCAGATCGACCACCTCGCTGCCCTGGCCCGGCTGCAACTCACCCCCGAGGAGCGGGCGGACATGCAGACGGATCTGGGCCGCATCCTCGGGTACTTTGAACTCCTGAACGAGGTGGACGTGGACGGCGTGGAGGAGATGCAGCGCCCCGTGTCCCTGGTGAACGTGCTGCGCGACGACGTGCCCGGCGAGGTCTTCCCCCGCGCCGTGCTGGAGGCCCTGGCCCCCGAGATGCAGGACGGTTCGGTGCGCGTGCCCCGCACCGTCGAGGCCGACTGATGACTGGCCACACGTTCGGGGGCGGCCCCTCACTTATCTTGCCCACGCTGACGCGTCCCTGGGAGCTGTGATGCTCGATCTCAAGTTCATCCGCGAGAACGCCGGAGCCGTGAAAGAGGCCATCCGCGTCAAGGGCGTGCCCCTCGACCTCGATGACCTGCTGGCCCTCGACCGCGAGCTGCTGGGCGTCAAGCAGCGCGTCGAGGCGCTCCAGACCGAGCGCAACGCCAACGCGAAGCTGGTGCCCCGCGCCACGCCCGAGGAGCGGCCCGCGCTGATCCAGACGGGCAAGGATCTGTCCGAGGAGATCAAGGGGCTGGAGCCGTCGCTGCGGGCCCACGAGGAACAGCTGCGGCAACTGCTGCTGCGCGTGCCGAACATCCCCCACGCCAGCGTGCCGGTCGGCCGCGACGACACCGAGAACGTCGAGCTGCGCCGCGAGGGGGTGCTGCCCACCTTCGACTTCACGCCGCTGGATCAGGTCGAGCTGCTGGAGCGCCAGGGCTGGAGCGACTTCGAGCGCGTGGCCCGCGTGTCGGGCAGCCGCAGCTACCTGCTGAAGGGCGACGGCGCGCTGCTGGAAATGGCCGTGCAGATGTTCGCCATGGCCTTCCTGGCGGGCCGGGGCTTCACGCCGCTCAGCACGACCGCGCTGGTGCGTCCCGAGACGCTGGTGAATTCCGGACATTTCCCCGGCGACGAGGAGAGCGTGTACAAGCTCGAGGGCGACGAGCTGATGCTGGCCGGCACCGCCGAGGTGCCCGTGAACAGCCTGTATGCCGGCGAGCAGCTCACGCACGAGCAGCTCCCGATGACCTTCGCGGCGATCAGCGGCGCGTTCCGCCGCGAGGCCGGGTCGGCGGGCCGGGACGTGCGGGGCCTGATCCGCGTGCATGAGTTCCGCAAGGTCGAGCAGTACGTGATCTGCCACGCCGACGAGCAGGAGGCCCTGCGCTGGTTTGGCACCATCCTGGGGAACGCCGAGGCGCTGCTCTCGGCCCTGGAACTGCCGTACCGCGTCGTGCAGAACTGTACCGGCGACATGGGCGCGGGCAAGGTGCTCATGTACGACATCGAGACCTGGGTGCCCAGCGAGCAGGTCTACCGCGAGACGCACTCGTGCTCGTACCTGGGCGACTGGCAGGCGCGCCGCACCGGCCTGCGCTACCGCGATCAGGACGGCAGACTGGTGTACGCGCACACCCTGAACAACACCGGGATCGCCACGCCGCGCATCCTGGTGCCCTTCCTGGAAAATCACCAGCAGCGCGACGGCACCATCCGGGTGCCACAGGCCCTGCGCCCCTACCTGGGCGGCCGCGACACGCTGGGCACACCGGTTCGCTGAAGCGCTGGCCGGCGGGTCAGCCCGGCGCCTCCAGCGCCGGCAGCGGTTCCGACGCGTGGTGGATCTCGACCCGGTTGCGCCCTGCACTCTTGGCCCGGTACAGCGCCTGATCGGCGCGGGCGGTCAGGCGGGCCAGGTCGTCGCCAGGGACGGGCGCCGTGACGCCGAAACTCGCGGTCACGGTGCCCACGTCCGGGTGTGGTGTCGTGTGCAGATGTGTCCGCAGGCGCTCCGCAAGACCGGTCGCCTGCGCGACATCCACGCCGGGAAGCACCAGGATGAATTCCTCACCGCCCCAGCGGCCGGGGGTGTGGGCCGCGTCCACGTGCGCCCGCAGCGTGTCGGCCAGCGAGATCAGCACGCGGTCGCCTGCGGGGTGGCCATAGGTGTCGTTCACGGCCTTGAAATGATCGACGTCCAGCAGGATCACGCTGCCCGGCTGGCCCTGCCGGAACTGCGCGAGCAGCTGCTCGATGGCGGCATAGGTGGCGTGCCGGTTCGGCAGGCCGGTCAGCGGATCGGTGAGCGCCTGCCGCGCGAGGAGTTCGTGCTCCACGGAGATCTTCAGGTAGGAGCTGCGGTACCACGCCAGGGCATAGACCAGCAGCAGCAGGGTGGCCACCGAGACATGCAGCCGCACCGCGGTCAGCATCAGCCCGGAATCGGGGCGGGTGGACAGGCCCCACGTGCAGATCGCCACGGCCAGCGCGTAACTGCCCAGGCTGAACAGTGCCCCCTCACGGACGCGGAAGGCCAGGTATCCCACGATGGCATTGGCGATCAGGAGCAGGTGCGTGCTCGCGATCAGCAGGGCCGCGTCGGACACGGTGCCCGTGCGGGTCAGGCTGAACTGCACCAGGGCGGCCACCGTGTTCGCGGCATACAGCGTGCGCTCGATCGGCTGCAGGGGGCGGTCCGTCCGCAGCCACCACAGGGCCAGCACGCACGTGCCCATCAGGAGGGCATTGACCGATGCCTGAAGACCCGTGGACTGCGGGCGGGTGCTCCCGACCAGCCACAGCAGCGCCAGCACGACCAGCCCCAGCCATAACGCGGCCACGTAGATGCGCCGCCGCAACTGTTCCCGGAGCTGCGGCGGCGTGAATTCCTGCGGAAGGCCTGGGACCGCCGCGATCCACGGTTCCGGGTGTCCGCGCTGGGCTGCCATCGCTCCACTCTACGAGACCCCTGTTCCTGCTGGCGTGTGGGAGCACACTGCCCTGGGGGGCGGGCCGGGACGTTTCCTCCGGCGCCGGGTCACTACACTGCGGCCATGACTGCCGACCTGCCACTCCCGCCCGAGAAGGGTGTCCGGGGCTTTGAACTGGATCTCCACATCGCCTTTGTCCAGCCGCTGCCCGCGGCGCAGGCCCGTGCGGCGCTGAGCGTGCTGGACGGGCTGAGGGTGGAACTGTATGCCCCACACGCGTCGCCCACCCGCGCCCTGCCAGCGGGGGACGACGCGGCGACCGGCGCCCCTGTGCCCTCGGCCCGTGTGACCGGCCCCCTGGGCGATCCGGACGCGGTGCGGGCCAGCCTGGACGCCCTGCTGCTGTCAGCCGCCCGCTACGTCGAGGTGGGCGTGCGCGGCTTCCTGCGCAGCGCGGACGGCCGCACCGACTGGGTACCGTGGCGGCGCAACGCCGTGCTGCCGCGCGGCGACACTGCCCGGGTGGCCTTCGAGCAGGGCGTGAAGTACATCCTGGAATAGGTGGTCAGGCGGCGTTCAGGGGGAACACTCGGGCACGGGCCTTGCTGCCGTCCTCGGGGTCGTGGATGACCAGCACGAGGACGTCCAGCGCGGCGGGCAGCAGATACGGCAGCCACTGTTCGCTGAGCATCCGCAGGGCACGGGGCGCGTCCGCCAGCGGCACGTCCCGCAGCACCAGCACGGCCCGCGTGCCCTGGTCGTCCGTCCACACGTCCATGCGGCCGTGACGGTCCAGACCACCCTGGGAACGGTATTCGAAATGCTGGGCGTGCCTGAGCAACTGCATAGGGGCCTTCTCCTTGAACGCGGGGATGTGCGGCCAGTGTAAGGGCGGTCAGTCTCCGGATTGTCCCGCGTGTCCCCACCCTGCACCGTGCCGGTGAACCGGGCGTGAATGCCACGTGGGCCACGGCGGCACCCCCCACTGGATAGACTGCGGCCATGACCAGCGTGGACGGGCTGCTGGACGAGTACCAGGGCTACGTGCTCGCGTACCGGCTGCGCCGCGCCGTCGGGGGCCGGGTCGCGCCGCCGGGCGCGCAGCTCACGCTCGCGCAGTACGCGGGCCGCCGCCTGGAGCGCCAGACCCTGGCCCGCTCCCTGATCACGCGGGGCATGGACGCCGCCCAGATGCGCCGCCTGGACACCCTGTCGGACGAACTCATGTTCGGCTTCTGGCTGAACCCGGCCGAGGTCGCGGCCTTCCTGCGGGCCGCCATCCGCGAGGGCAGTCACCCGGCGCTGGGCGATCCCGGCGCATTCGCGGCCCTCCTGACCCACACAGAACGTACCCGGCTGGGCGAGGCCGGGGTGCGGCGGGTGTGTACCCACTTCCTGGCGTGTTTCACGCTGGCGGCGCCGATGCTCGATCCCGACGGCCTGACCGACACCTTCCGGCGCATCGAGGCGACCCGCCCGCCCCTGTTTCTGGACGAGCTGGCCGCGCGTGGCTGACCCGGCGGCCACGCTGTCAGGCTGGCTGCGCCGCCTGCTGCCGCAACCCTGCCCCGGCTGCGGCGCGCAACTGGGCGCCGAGCGGGGGCTGTGCCCGGCGTGCCGGGCGGGCCTGCGGCCCCGTGTCGACAGCCACAGCCCCCTGCGTGGCCGGGCGCAGCCGCACCTGATCACCCTGGGCGAGTACCGGGGCGTGCACCGCCGCGCCGTGCGCGCCCTGAAATTCGGCGGGGCGCGGGATCTGGCGGGCGTGCTGGGCGAGGCGCTCGCAGCCGGAGTCCCGCAGGACTGGAATGTGCGTGCGGTGGTGCCGGTGCCGCTGCACGCCTCGCGCCAGCGGCAGCGGGGCTTCAACCAGGCGGCGCTGCTGGGCAGCGTGGTGGCCGTGCAGCTGGGGGTGCCGTGTGTGGACGCCCTGATCCGCACCCGCGCCACCGGGCAGCAGGCGAAACAGCATGCCGCGCAGCGCGATCACATGGACGGCGCCTTCGCGCTGCGCCCAGGCGTGCTCCCGCCGGGCGCCGTGTTGATCGTCGACGACGTGCTCACCACCGGGGCCACGCTGAACGCGTGTCAGGAGGTCGTGCTGGGCTCCGGTGTGCCCGAGGTCTATGCCGCCGTCGTCGCCCGCTGAGTTCCCCTGCGGGTCAGTTCACGCCCTGCTGGCGCAGCCACAGCATCAGCGCCTCGGCGCTGGCCGGGTTGGTCGCCAGGGGGATGTCGTGCACGTCGCACAGGCGCACCAGGGCGCTCACGTCCGGCTCGTGCGGCTGGGCCGTCAGCGGGTCGCGGAAGAAGAACACGGCCAGGACGCGCTCCTCGGCCAGCCTGGCGCCGATCTGCTGGTCGCCGCCCAGCGGGCCGGACAGCACCCGCTCGACCTCCAGCCCCGTCTGCTTGGCCAGGATGCCCCCCGTGGTGCCGGTGGCGACCAGATGGAACTGGCGCAGCACGTCCCGGTGGCCCAGGGCGAACATGGCGAGTTCCAGCTTCTTCTTGTCGTGCGCGATCAGCGCGACCTGCCGTTTGCTGTCAGCCCCGGACGTCATGCCGGCATTGTTTCATGAGTCCCGTGCTCAGCCCTCGACCCGAATGCGGCGGTAGACGGCCTGCACGACACACCACGCGCCGTAGCACAGCGTCCCCAGGGCCACGATCCCCAGCAGGACGTTCCCGGCGGGCTGGCCCCGCAGCCACGTCAGCGCCTCGGAGATCCCGACGGCGGTGCCCGCCGAGCCGCGCCACGCGGCCAGCAGCGCGAAGACCCCGATGATCGTCATCAGGACGGCGCGTGAGGCGATGCCGACCTGGCCCACGCGGGTCAGGGTCTGCCCGTAGCGTGCCCCGATATCGGTAAAGGCCATGCGCTTCATGAATTTCGCGCCGTAGGCGGTGTACAGCTGGCTGCCCGCCAGGCCCAGCAGCGCCACGCCCGCCAGCGCGAGCAGCACCTGACCGCCCGGCAGCGCCATGACCTGCCCGGCTGCCTGGGCCTCGCTGTTCTGGTCGCGGGCGGCCGTGCCGCTCGACGCGAGCTGGGCCGCGAAGACCGCCAGCGCGATGTTCGCCACGCCGCTCAGCAGGTAGCCGCTGCGCTTCAGGATGCCCTTGCCCCCGGTGCCCTGGTGTTCGGGATCGAGCGCGGCCCGCAGCAGCTGCCACACGGCGTAGCCGATCAGTCCGACCACCAGCAGCCACATCAGGGCGTGACCGGCGGGCAGGTCATCCAGGCGCAGGAGTGCGCCCTTGGTGTCGGTCGTCGCGCCCCCGCGTCCCAGCGCCACCCCGAGGGCCAGGATGCCCAGCATGCCGTAGACCACGCCCTTGCTGGCGTACCCGAAGCGGGCCAGCGCCTCCAGGCCCGGTGCCGCGTGCCGGGTGGCGGCCTGCACGTGTCCCTGGAGCTGCTGTCCGGCATGCTTGATGTCCGTCATTTCGTCCAGTGTGCGGTGGCCGGTGGTGGGCGCGGATCTGTACGCCTTTGTCCTCTCTTGTGACGGCCGCCACCGGCCGCCACCTGAAGGCAGCTCTCATGATGTTCAGGGTTGTGTCGGTTGAAAATGAGAGTCATGACCGGCCCTGCGCCAGCGCCACGCCGTCGCCGCACCTTCGGCGTCTACATCGGCCGCTTCGAGCCCCCCCACACCGCGCATCTGGAGGTCATGCTCGAAGCCCTGGGCAGCGTGCAGAAACTCATCGTCGTGATCGGCAGTGCCCGCGCCGCCCGCACCCCGAAAAACCCCTTCACCGCCGACGAACGTCAGGACATCATCGCCGCCATGCTGGCAGAGGCAGGCGTTCCCAAGCCCCGCGTGCTGTTCGTCCACGTCCGCGACTACTTCTACAACGAGACCCTGTGGCTCAGCGAGGTGCAGCGCGGCGTGCAGGCCCACACGCGCGGCAGCACCGACGTCGCATTGATCGGGCACATCAAGGACGAGAGCAGCTACTACCTGCGCTCGTTCCCGGCATGGGAGTTCATCCCCACCCATGTCGTCAGCGACCTGTCGGCCACCGATGTCCGTACCGCGTACTTCGAGGATCGCCTGGAGGCCGTCGGCGGTATGGTGCCCCCCGCCGTCCACACCTTCCTGACGGCCTTCCACGCCACCCCCGAGTACGCCGACCTGAGGGCCGAATACGACTACCTGCGCGAGTACCGCGTGTCGTGGAAGGACGCTCCCTTTCCCCCGGTCTTCCTCACGGCCGATGGGGTCGTCACGCGCAGCGGGCACGTGCTGCTCGTCCGGCGCGACGGGCTGCCGGGGCGGGGGCGGCTGGCCATGCCCGGCGGCTTCGTCGGCCAGACCGAGACGCTGCTCGACTGCGCCATGCGCAAGGTGCGCGGCGAGAGCGGCCTGAACCCCGCCATCGCGCTGGACACGCAGCTGCGCAGTCAGAAGGTCTTCGACTATCCGGGCCGCAGCCTGCGCGGGCGCACCGTCACGCACGCCTTCCACTTCGACCTGGGGATCGGCCAGCTGCCGGTGCTGGGCGAGAAGTCGGCTCTGTGGATGCCCCTGGGCGACGCCATGGCCCACCCCGAACTCTTCTTCGAGGATCACCACGCGATCATCGAACACTTCCTGATGCGGGGGTGAGGCAACGGAGAGTGTCTGCGCCTGGCACACTGAGCGCAACTCCATGACCACCGACGCCTCGTACTACGTGTACGCCCTGAAAGACCCGCGTACGTCGCCCGCCGCGCCGTTCTACATCGGCAAGGGCACCGGCGTCCGCTCGCATGAGCACGACGCCCGACCGGACGACACGCTCAAGGGTCAGCGCATCCGGGAGATTCAGGCGGCCGGGCAGCAGATCCTGATTGCGCGGCTGGTCGAGGAGTTGACCGAAGTACAGGCGCTACGGATCGAGGCGGAACTGATCGCCGCGTTCGGCACGGTGGCCAGCGGCGGTCTGCTGACCAACACTGTCATGCCCGCCGGGCTGGGCGGCAAGTCCCGTGCACAGTTGACCGTTCCGTCCGGCGTCAAGGAGAAGGCACAGGTCGGGCTTTCACTCGTCAAGGACGCCGTGCTGGAACTCGCGCAGGCCAATCCCGGCGGGATCACCAACTCCGAGACGGCCAGCATGCTCGGCCTGCGCAGCGACTATGGCGGCGGATCGAAGGACTACCTCTCCTACTCGGTGCTGGGCCTGCTGATGCGCGAGGGCAAACTGGAGCGTAAGGCTGGCGGGAAGAAGCACGTGGCCAGAGTGCGCTGACCCTCCCCGCAACGTGACCCAACTTCCCCGCGTTCCCGTCGCCACGCGCCTACACTGAACCCATGCTGCTGGCCCGCTCCCCCACCGCCCATCTGGAGGGGTTCCTGCGGGACACGCTGGGCGGCGGCGCGGCGCGGCTGCACGTGGAGGAGCCGCAGCCGGCCCGGACGCTGGGCGTGGGCGAGCTGGGCTGGTCGCCGGCCGTGGCACGGGGTTTCGGCTTCGACCGGGTGTACGCCCACCAGGCCGAGGTCTACCGCCTGATGCACGGTGGCCAGCACGTGATCGTGACCACCCCGACCGCGAGCGGCAAGACCGGCGCGTTCTTCCCCGGCGTGTTCGAGCGGCTGGAACGCGATCCACAGGCCACCGCCCTGTTCGTGTACCCGCTGGTGGCGCTGGGGCAGGACCAGCGCGACAAGCTGCTGACCTTCCGCGAGCGCGGGGGCTTTGCGTGGGACATCGGCTCGTTCCACGGCGCGGCGCAGGTGGCCGACGTGTTCGCGCCGGGGGTGCGGATGGTCACCGCCACACCCGACAAGCTGCACTGGTCGCTCACGCAGCCGCGTGTGCGCGAGTTCCTGTCGAAACTCAGCTTCATCGTGCTGGACGAGGCGCACACCTACCGGGGCGGCTTCGGTTCCGAGGTCGCCGGGATGCTGCGCCGCGTGCTGGAGCTGGCCCGCGCCCTGGGGGCCACCCCGCAGGTGATCCTGAGCACCGCGACCATCGGCAACCCGGCCGAGTTCGCGCGGGAGCTGACGGGTGTGGACGCCGTCGAGGTCAGCGAGTCGGGGGCGGCGAAACCGGGCAAGCTGTACTACCTCGCGGATCACCGGGGGCAACCCCGGCGCTTCTGGAACGCCGTGATGGATGCCAGCAGCCGGCACGGCCTGAAGGTGCTGGCGTTCTTCCGGGGACGCTCGCGGGCGGCGCGGCTGTACTCGACATACCGCGCTCAGCCGCAGTACGCGGGCCGCGCGCACCTGTACATGGCGGGCACCAGCGACCGCGAAGGGAGGCTCTCGGAATTCCGCCGCGCCAAGAGTGGGGTCATGTTCGCCACGAACGCACTGGAGGCCGGCGTGGACATCGGGGATCTGGAGGTCGTGATCATCGACGGCTATCCCGGCTCGCGCATGGCCTTCCGGCAGATGGCAGGCCGCGCGGGGCGGGTCGCGCCGGGGCTGGTGCTGTACCTGCCGTCCCTGAACGAGCAGGGGGTGCCGCAGCCGGCCGACGCGTTCTACAGCAACGCCGGGAACTTCCTGGATCTGCTGACCGGCCCCATCGAGAAGGCGGTCGTGGAGTCGGGCAACCCGTACCTGTCGCCCAAGCACCACGCGCGGGCCAACGAGGAATTCCGCTCGGCTGGCCTCCCGGAGCCGCACGCGCCCGAGGTCTCTGCCCAGAAGTACTGGAACCTGCGCGGCGAGGGCAGCCAGAAGTTCGTGGTGGTCGAGGCCGCCGACTGGGAGAAGCGCGGCGTGGCGGCGCTGGACATGCCGCTGGAGTCGCCCAGCCAGCACTACGCCTTCACCGAGAAGCACGAGGGGGCCGTGTTCACGCTGGACGGGCAGGGCTACAAGGTGCTCCGCTGGGAGAAGCACCGGGACGGCACCGCGATCCTCGTGGAGCGCTTCGACGCGGCGAACCTGTTCACGCGCGGCCTGTACGCGACCATCGTCACGCCGCGCGGCATGGGAGAGTGGCAGCGGCGCGGCCCGCTGGCCTTCCGGCATGGCGAGGTCGTCATCCGCCGCCGCTACACGGGGTATCAGATGCTGCGGCAGGTGTTCGAGCGCGTGTGCGTGGCCTGCGACCGCGAGCCGGGCGAGACCGAGCGCGTGTGCGCCAAGTGCGGGGGCCGCATCCAGGACCGCATGCAGGATCACCGCCTCTCCGAGCACCTGTACGACGATCCCATCGAGCTGCCGCCCTTCCGCACGAGCGCGCTGGAGATCGGCATCGATGCCCGCACGCTGGAACGTCCGACGGCCGTGGCCCACACCCTCAAGCATCTGCTCCAGAAGGTCACGCCCGAGCGGGTCGCGTGCGACGAGAACGACCTCGCGGGCGCGTTCCGGGACGGCCACGACACGTACTTCTACCTGTACGACGACTGGCTGGGCGGCCTGGGCGTGTCGCGCCGCGCATACGAGCAGCTGGACGACCTGCTGCACCGCGCCCTGCACCTGAGCAGCAAGACGTGCTGCAAGGCCCCGGAGGGCTGCTACGCATGCATCGCGGTGTCCCGCTGCTTCGCGCCCTTCCTGCCCAGCGGCGAGCGGCGGCCCACCGACAAGCACGCCACCCGCGCCTTCCTGGAGGGCGTGCTGGGCGTGACCGTGACCCCCGAGGCCGAGACGGGTGCTGATGTCCCGCCGGACATCCTGCCGGATCTGCCGCCGTCGTGGCCCCTCCAGGCGCGGGAACTGCTCGACCTGCACGGCCTCTCGCTGCCCGAGGTCAGCGCCCGCCTGGGCATTCCCAGCCGCGAGATCCAGCGCATGGTCGACACGAAGACGCCGCTGCGCCTGAAACACCCCAAGTTCGGCGAGGGCGTGTTCCTGTCGGGCTTCCACCAGGGCGAGCGGCGCGAGGTGCTGGTGTATTTCCCCGGCGTGGGCCAGAAGCGCCTGCTGCTCGCGCACGCCAGCCTGACCGTGACCGAGGGGGCCGTCACTCCCGCTTGATCGCCCGTGGCCCGGACGTCACGCGGAGTCCATGTCGGCCGATCCGTCCGGGCCTGATCGCTGGACACCCACCATCCGCCGGGGCCTCCTGGGTGGCGTCATCTGGGCGGGGATCGTCGTGGTCGTGGCCGGGACGCTGTTCGGCGCGCCCTGGGAGGCGCGGGAGATGGCCGGGCTGCTGGGCTGGGCCGGGCTCGCGCCGGTCGTCCTGGCGGGCGGCCTTGCGCAGGCCCGGTACGACCAGCCGGGTGACCGGCGGGCCGCCAGGGCGGTGTGGGATCACGTCGCCTCCTGCGTGATCGCGGCGCTGGCCGTGTTCAGCCTCCAGCAGTTCCTGCTGCTCGTGGCCGCCCAGCGTGGCATCTGACCGGCCGCGTGATCTCCGGTTGACCCCCCTCGCGGGGCGCGGCTATACTCCCACTGCGCTTTGCAGGGGCTGACGAGCCCCAGACGCTGCACAGGGATATGGTGTAATGGCAGCACAACAGATTTTGGATCTGTTTGTCTAGGTTCGAATCCTAGTATCCCTGCCACCAGAGCCGCCTTCTGAACAAGGAGGCGGTTTGTTCTGTCTGTTCCGCGGCATCAGAAAGCAGTCATGAGGCGAAACGTCGTGATCCTCACGTTGCGTCAGCTGGGATTCACCGGGAATCAGGTGGGCAGGACTACCGTGAACGGTATGAAGAAGCCCTTTGTACTGCTCGCCCTGACCGCTTCCCTGCTTGGCCTGGCGACCCCGGCGGCCGCCGCGCCGAAGATCAGTGCCCAGAGCATCATCGTGAACCCGGTGCCCACCAGCCTCGCCGTGCAGGTGTGGGTCAACCGCGATCCCTACGGCAGCGGCACGCCCAACTACCGTATCGGCGAGAAGATCAGCATCTCGACCCGTGTCAGCGAGAACGCCTACGTGTACCTGTTCAACATCAACCCCGACGGCACGACCGACCAGATCCTGCCCAACCGCCTGGGCAGCGGCAACTATGTCCGCGCCGGGCAGGTGCGCAGCTTCCCCGCACCGGGCGACAACTTCCAGTTCAACATCGCCGGGCCGTACGGCCTGAACAAGGTGCTGGTCATCGCCAGCCGCAGCCAGCTGAACCTCAGCCAGCTCAGCTCGTACACCGGGGGCAGCGCGTTCGCCACGGTCAAACCCCAGGATCCCGGCCGCCTTGCGCAGGCCCTGAGCATCGTGGTCGATCCGGTCGAGCAGCCGGTGCCGCAGCAGAACTGGACGAGCGACGCGGTGCAGTACAACGTGGCGTACTGAGCAGGAATTTCAGGCCCCAGCGCGTCCGGACGGAAGGTGTCCGGGCGCGTCTTGGTGTGGTCACGGGTGTGGAGCGGTCGGGGCACGTCGGGCCGGCCACTGGGCCAGTCCGGCCCCGGCGAGGATCAGGCCTCCGCCCAGCACGACCGCCGGGCCGGGCTGCTCGTGCAGGATCAATGCAGCCAGCACGACCGTGAACAGGGGTTCCAGGGTGCCCAGCAGACTGGCGCGGGTGGCCCCCAGTCGGGCGATCGCGCCGTACAGGGCAGGCACCGCCACGATGGTCGGGATCAGGGCCATGCCCAGGATCACGCCCCACGCATCCAGCGCTGTGGGGATGTGCAGGGTGCCGCGCCCGGCCGCCAGGGCGCCAAAGGTCACGCCCGCAACCAGCGCCATGTGTGCCGTCGCGGCGATGGGGGAGACCCCGTTCAGGAACCGCTCGGAGGCCACGAGGTACAGCGCGTACAGGGCACCGGCCGCCGCGCCGCACAGCAGGCCCACCGGATCGCGGTCGGCCGCGCCGGGCAGCCCGATCACCAGCGCGAGCCCCAGCCCGGCCAGCGCGACTGCGCCCAGCTGCGTGCGGCGCGGCACGCGCCCCTGGAGCCACGACAGCAGCACCACGAAGGCCGGCGCGGAGTACAGCAGCAGGCTGGTCGTGCCCGCCGAGACCCGCCCCAGCGCCGCGAAATACGCCAGCGTGGCGACCGTGTACAGCGTGCCCACGGCCAGCAGCCGTCCCCGCGCCGCCCACGCCAGCCGCCCCGACAGCGGCAGCAGCAGCAGCGCCACGATGGCGAAGCGCCACCCCAGCAGGCTGTGGCTGTCCAGGCCCACCCCGGCCCCCAGCTTTCCGAAGATCCCCAGCGTCCCGAAGGCCAGCGCTCCGACCACGCCCAGCGCCACCCCCGTGCGGATGTCGGAGGCGGCGGGTGTGGTCGCAGAGGTGGTCACGATGGGAAGTGTATGGGACAGTCTCGGCGCGCGTTCGTGACATCCGGACACCGACATCTGGCTCCAAGACGGTAGCCTACAGGGCGTGACAGCGGTCTTCCACTCCGTTGAAGGGAGAACATCACCCCCTTCAACTCCGTTCCGACCGCTGTCTGTGGCGGCGACTCGCTTCGCTCGCCCCAGACGGGTGCCGCGTTGACCCCGCCCGCCGCTCCCCCCCAAAGGCCGTGGCAGGTGGTGGTGAACCTTCCTGTGCCGGCCTACGATTTCGGCGTGCCCCACGGCTTTGTCGGGGCCGTACCGCTGGGCTGCCGGGTGCTGGTGCCGTGGCGCGGCGAGCTGGCCGTGGGTCTGGTGGTGGGCGAGGGTGACCCACGCAGCGGCCACCGTCTGCGCGAGGCCATACACGTCCTCGACGACCCCGCGTGCCCGTGGGTACCGCCCGCCACGGTGCAGGGCATCACGAACTGGGCGCACGACGCCCGCATCCCCGCCGGCCTGATCTGGGGCGATCTGCTGGGCGTGGGCTGGGACGCGGCGTACACGCACATGGTTCGGGCCGTCGAGGGGGCCGACCTCCAGGCCTTTGCTCGCAAGGTGCCGACCGGGCGCTGGACGGACGCCGGGGCCTTCGCGCCCGTGCTCCTGGACGCCATCCGTGAACAGGGGCTGCTGGAGGAGCGCTTCACGGTGCAGCCCCGCACGAAGACCGTCGTGGAGGCCCGCTCCCTGGAGGACGTGCCGCCGGCCGCCCGCCTGAACGCGGTGATCCAGGCCGTGCCGGAGCACCCGGCCCGCCTGACGCCGAAACAGGCGCAGGCCGTGGCGTGGCTGGCCGAGCACGGCCCCTGTGACACGCTGAGCGGCTGGGCCAGGGCGGCCGGGGTCAGCAATGCGGTGGTGACCGCCGCCCTGAATGCCGGTGGAGCCGAATACGTGCGGGTCGAGTCGACCCCGCCCGCCGCGTGGACGTGGCTGCAGGGGAACGGCCCCACCGACACCTACGCCGCGTGGGCCAACGGCGCGAGCCTGGACGGCGTCCCCCTGTCGTCCACGCAGGCCGGTACCCTGGCGCTGCGTGGCTGGGCCGACACCGTGGACGTGCCCGCCCCGCCCCCCGCCCTGCCCGAGCCGTGCCCGCTGGCCGTGAATCCCGATCTGCCGGATCGCCTGCCCGAGGGAGAGCGGTGGCGGCTGCATGGGGGCCGCGCCGCCACGCGCTTCGGCGTGCTCGCGCCCCGGATCGGCCGGCTGCTCACGCAGGGGCGCGGCGTGCTCCTCCTCGCTCCGGACGCCGCCACCCTGCGCCGCGCGTGGGACGGCCTGAGCGGTCTGGCGGCCGCGTGCGGCACGCGGGCCGTGCAGGTCAGCGGCACCCTCTCGCCCGCGCAGCGTGAACACACCTGGGAGCTGGTTCGCACGGACGAAGCGCGGCTGGTGATCGGCAGCGGGCACGCCCTGGCCGCCCCCCTGCACGACCCCGCATTGATCGTGGTGCTGGAGGAGGCCAGCGACGCCCACAAGCTCCTGAGCGGCAGCCGCGCCTTCCTGCCGGACGTGGCCGCCCGGATCGCCGCCGCGCATGACGCGGCCCTGGCGTCGGTGGGGACCGCCCCCGCCGCCGAGACCGTGCCGTGGCCCGGCGCGGTGCTGCCGCCCCCGCGCACGCGCCTGCACGTCGTGGACTACGCCAACCCGCCCGAGCAGCCGCAGCTGGGTCCGCTGTCCGGCGTGCAGCACAAGCAGGGCGACATGGGCTACCCGATCAGCCATGACCTCGCGCGGGTGTTGCGGCAGGTGCAGGAGCGCGGGCGGCAGGCCGTCCTGCTGGCCCCCCGGCGCGGCTACAGCGCCCTGCTGCGCTGTCCCACCTGCGAGCACACCCCCCACTGCCGCAACTGCGACGTGCCCCTGCGCTTTCATCAGGAGACCCGCCAGCTGACCTGCCACCAGTGCGGCTACCACGAGGGCATTCCCGACCGCTGCGACAACTGCGGCGACCGCATGTGGAGGGCCCGTGGCCCCGGCACCGAGTGGATCGCGCAGGAGGTGGGCAAGCTGCTGCCGGGCTTCCCCGTGTACCGCCTCGACAAGGATCGCCAGGACGACCTGAGTCCCCTGTCGGCCGGCGAGCCGGGCGTGGTCGTGGGCACGCAGCTGCTGCTCTCGCATGAGCCGCCGCCGAACCTCGCGCTGATCGGCGTGACCCTGGCCGACACGTGGCTGAACGTCTCCGATTTCCGCGCCAGCGAGCGGTACCACCGCCTGCTGCGCCAGCTGGCCGAGTGGCACCCCACCCGCGCCCCCATGCTGCTGGTGCAGACCTTCCAGGCCGACCACCCCGCCCTGAAGGTCATGGTCGAGCACCAGGGCGTCCTGGCCTACCCCGCCGCCGAGGAGCGTGCCCGGCAGGCCCTGGGCTATCCCCCCCACGCCCGCCTGGCGCAGATCGAGGTCACCGCCCGCGAGGCCAAGAAGGCCCAGGCTGCCGCCCAGGAACTTGCCGACGCCCTGCACGGGGCGGGGGCCACCGCGCAGGAAGTCCTGGGCCCCGCGCCCAGCCCCGTCGCCCGTCTGCGCGGCGTGTACCCCTACCACCTGTTCCTGCGGGCCCGGCACGACGCGCGCCTGGGCGAACTCCTGCGCGTGCTCGATACGCGGACATGGAAAGCGCGGGTGCGGGTGGACGTAAACCCACGGGGGGGACTGTAGATTGATACTCTGACTATATTAATTTGAGTACATAAGATTTCTTATTTGAATGTTCCCATCGTCTGGAATTCGCACGTCGCAAGTGAGCCTTCCGCTAGATGAGGCGCTAAATCCACTGAGTACTATTACCATTTCCTGCCAGTCTGGAAAATTCTTTAATGAAGTGCCATTAAATGAAACTTTGCTAGAAACCCCAAAAAATAGCATAGAATTCTGCCGAGGCGCTATTAATGAAAGCTTAGGCGCTTCAACCTTGTTCCATCGCATTTCGAGATATGGAATCTCTTGTCCGGAAATATATACCGCCTCGATATTTAATGTATCGTCAGATATATTATGAATCAGAATAAAGGATCCAAATTGGATGTGCTGCACTGTCAAAGTTGCTGGCCGTTTTGCCACACTTTGATTTGCTGTAGGCGTGACGAGTGCTGGATCACCGCCACGCACCCATCCTGGCCGAGGATTCCGAGTAATCTCTTGTATCAGGGCTGCATTAACTTTTGCGGCAAGCTCATCTGCAGTTGACCAAAAATCGACCAGCCTGCCAGCTGATACCTTAGCTTTTAGATTCTCCATCATTTTTTTGCGCTTTTGAGTTGTCTCTATATGCTTTTCGCTCAATAATACCTCATCTCTTACGATAAAAGTTAGTACAGGAATCTTGGACTCAACCGCATAATTATATTCTTTTTCAGTGTAGCTAATACCAACTTCTTTATCAATCGAGCCATAATACTTTTGCGGTATTAGTACATAGTAATCGCTTCTGTCTATCGTTTGCCTAATTATCTCCCACTGCGATGCATCAGATGCGGGAAATGCCTCCATGCCTAGTGGTATGTGTCCAAGCTTTAAGATGGAGCCAATCACCTTATTTCTATGTTCTTGTAAGTCTAAAAATGTGCTGCTTACAAATACTGTATATTTTTTCTCCATATCTAATTATGCACTGACATCCAACTTGCTCGCCGCCCGCTCCAGGGCCGCGTACGCTCCGTCTCCAGCCCGCAGCCGATCCGGTGGGCCGTCGTCCACGATCTGCCCGCCGGCCAGCACGATCACGCGGTCGGCCGTGCGGGCCAGGCTCAGGCGGTGCGTGACGATCAGGGCGGTGCGCCCCCGCATCAGCTCACCCAGGGCGGCCACCACCTGCGTCTCGCTCTCGGCGTCGACGGCGCTGGTGGGTTCGTCGAGCAGCAGGATCGTGGGCCGGGCCAGCAGCGTGCGGGCGATGGAAAGGCGCTGGCGCTGCCCGCCCGACAGCCGCACGCCGCGCTCCCCGACGACCGTGTCCAGACCGTCCGGCAGCGCGTCCACGAAGGCCAGGGCGTGGGCCGCTTCCAGGGCGGCGCGCACCTCGGCCTCGGGGGCGTCCGGGCGGGCGTAGCGGACGTTGTCGCCCACCGTGTCGTGGAACAGGAAGGTGTCCTGGGCCATGCTCACGGCGCTGCGGCGCAGGCTGTCCAGCGTCACGTCCCGCACGTCCACGCCATCCAGCCGCACCGTCCCGGTCTGTGGGTCGAAGGTGCGGGTCACCAGGCCCAGCAGGGTGCTCTTGCCCGCGCCGGATTCGCCCAGCAGGGCCACGCGCTGCCCGGCAGGGATGTGCAGCGTCACGCCCCGCAGGATCGGCCGGGCCGGGTCGTAGCCGAAGGTCACGTCCTCGAAGTCGATCTGGCCCCGCACGGGCTGGGGCAGGGGCCGGGCACCGGGGCGTTCCTGCACCGGCACCGGCGCGTCCAGCACCTCGAACACGCGCCGCCCGCTCGCCTCGGCCCGCTGGAGCAGGTCGCCGATGTTCACGAGGTCGTCGATGGGGCCGTAGAAATACCGCCCGTAGCCCCGGTACGCCAGCAGGCCGCCCAGCGTGAACTGCCCGGCCAGGATCAGCCACGCGCCGCCGCCCAGCATGATCACGTTCCCGAAGTTGCCCACGAAGCGCGCCCACGGAAACGCCCGGTTGCGGATCTTCACGGCCTGCACGCCCACGTCGTACAGCTGTTCGCCCAGGGCCCCGATCCGGGCGGTCTCGGCGCGTTCGCGTGCGAAGCCCTGCACGACCCGGATGCCGGCCAGACGGTCGGCGATCAGCGCGCTCAGATCGCCCAGGCGGTTCCTCGCGGCGCGGTACGCGGGCTGCACGGTCTGCGCGTAGGAGCGCAGCATCACGCCCACCGCGATCATCGGCAGGGTCGTCAGGATGCCCAGCAGCGGCTGGAGCCAGATGAAGATGCCCACCACCCCGACCAGCCGCAGCGCGTTCGCCAGCACGGCGTCGGTGCCGCGCACCAGCACGTCCTGCAGGGCGTCCACGTCGCCCGTCACGCGGGAGATCAGGTCACCGGTGCGCTGCGACTCGAAGTACGCCGCCGACTGCCCCTGGAGCTTGCGGTAGATCTCCAGCCGCAGGTCGCGCGTGAAGGCCTGTCCGGCCCGCTCCAGCAGCAGGCCGCGCCACGCGCTCAGGAGCTGCTGCACGCCGAACACGCCCACCAGCAGCGCCAGCTGCCACCCGATGTATGTCCAGTCCCGGTTGGCGATGCCGTGATCCACGACCCGGATCCATACCAGCGGCGGGTACAATTCCGCCACCACGCTGCCGACGAGCAGCAGCAGCCCCAGACCCACCGTGCGGCGGTACGGCGTGAGCAGCCCGTACAGGCGGCGCAGCACGGGAGGAGACGGGGCGGCGGGCATGGGGCCGAGGCTACGGCGACCGCCACCGGGAGACAGGGAGCAGCGCTGCTATCACTCAGGGCAGAGGCTGCTCGGACACCTTGCCCCGCTCCGTCTCCCCAAACGCATCCACGCCTGTCAGGGCAGCCGAGAGCGTCCACAGCCGGGCCGCGTCGGCGGCGGAGTCGCCCTGCTCCCTGCCGTCCTGGCCGGTGCGGGCGATGTCAGCGTCCTCGCAATGGACGCCGCCCCGCCCCGCCAGATCCGGGGAGGTCGCGGCCCAGACCTGGGTGGCCGCGCCCTGCTCCGGCGTCTTGAAGAGGCCCGCCACCGGCTGCCCGTCCGGGTCGATCCAGCCGGCATCGATCATCTCTGCCCGGGTGAGGTGCCGCTGGAGCGGCGTGAGGATGTAGCCCGGATGCACCGAGAACGCCCGCACCCCGGCGTGCTGGCCCCGGCGGTCGAGTTCCACCGCGAACAGGGCGTTGGCCCGCTTGGACTGGGCGTAGGCCTGCCATTTGTCGTAGTCCTGTGTGAAGTGCGGGTCATCCCAGCGGATCCGCGAGTGGGGGTTCCCGCCCGAGGCCACCGCGACCACCCGTGCCCCCCGGCCGTGGGCCAGGGCAGGCCACAGCCGGTTGACCAGGGCGTAGTGGCCCAGGTGGTTGACGGCGAACTGTGTTTCCCAGCCGGGGCCGACCCGCGTTTCCGGGCAGGCCATCACGCCGGCGCTGCCAATCAGCATGTCGATGTCGCGGCCCGACGCCACGAAGCGGTCTGCGAACGCCTGGACGCTCCCCAGGTCACCCAGATCCAGCGTCTCGACCTGGGCTCCGGGCAGGTCTCCGACCACCCGTTGCGCGGCGGCGTGGTCTCGAGCCAGCACCATGACCTGGGCACCCGCTGCGGCCAGGGCGCGGGTGGTCGCCAGCCCCAGGCCCGAGTGGCCACCGGTGACCAGGGCCAGTCTGCCGGTGAGATCCACCCCGCGCAGGACATCGTGCGTGGTGCTGTGAGCGTCAAAATCAGAACCGATGGGGTGCTGTAGGGTGGTCATGGGAATCACGCTAGGTGCTGGAGTGCGGTCTAGGTCAAGTGGGTAGAGTGGGGCATGACAGACGGCGCGGTGGGGCTGACCATCGGTGAGGTGGCCCGGCAGACGGGGCTGAGCGTGCATACCCTGCGGCTGTACGAACGCGAGGGGCTGCTGACCGGAGCCGTGACACGTGACGCTGCCGGTCGCCGCATCTACCGCGACTGGGACGTGGAATGGCTGCTGAACTGCACGAAGTTCCGTGCGTCGGGCATGCCGCTGGCGACGATCCGCCGGCTGGCCGGGCTGGTGGGCGAGGGTAGTGGCAACGAGGCCGAGCGGCTGGCCCTGCTGCGTGAGCATCAGCAGGCGGTGCTCGCCCGGATGGCCGACCTCCAGGCGTGCCTGGAGCTGATCAGCCACAAGGTCGAGGTCTACGAGGCCCATGTCGCGCAGGGCACGGTCGGTGGGGTCTGGAGCCCGGCTCCGGCCAGGTCGTAGCCTGCCCTGCGCGGATCACCGTCGCGTAGCCGGCGACCCACTATCCTGCCCCTCATGACCGCGCCCGAGTTCCGCTCTGACGAACGCATTCCCGTGATCGTCGTGGGGGGCTTCCTGGGCGCGGGGAAGACCACGCTGGTGAACCACCTGATCCGCTCTCTGCCACACCGGCTGGGCATCATCGTCAACGAGTTCGGGGCGGCGGGCGTGGACGGCAGTCTGATCGAGCGCCTGCAGGACGACGTGACCGAGCTGACCGCCGGGTGCCTGTGCTGCACCGGCCGGGACGACCTGCTGCGCGCCCTGGTGACCATTGCCATGCGCGAGCAGAGGCCCGACGCCGTGGTGGTGGAACTTTCCGGTGTGGCCGACCCGACGCCGGTGCTGACCACGCTGCTGGAACGGTCGGTGCGGGCGGCGTTCCGCGTGACCACCCTGGTGGCCGTGGTGGATGCCCGCCACGCCCTGCTGACGCTGCGCGAGCACCCTGAGGCCGCGCGGCAGCTCGCCTACGCCAACGTGGTCGTGCTGAACAAGACCGATCTGGCCGACCCGGCCCGGCTGCAGCACGCCGAGGACATCCTGCGCGGCGTGAATCCCCTGGCCGACATCCGGCGCGTGGAGCACGGCCAGATCGACGCCGACGCCCTGCTGGGCCGCGACGACTTCGATCCGCGCGTGCTGTCCGGTGTGGACGACCGGGCACAGCACACGCCGGGCCTGAAGTCCTTCACGCTGCGGGCCGATCGGCCGATCGATCCGTATGCGTGGCAGCGCTTCATGACCGACTTCCTGCTGTCGCGCCCGTCGGAGGTGCTGCGGGCCAAGGGCTTTCTCGACCTGCACGGCTACCCGCAGCGGATTCTCTTCCAGGCGGTGCGCGACCTGTTCACCGCCGACGCGTGGGACGTGGGCGACGGCAGGTCGGAACTCGTGGTGATCGGCCGCGGCCTTGACCGCGCGGAGTTCCAGGCGGGGTGGGCGGCGTGCCTGACCCCCGACCCGGCCGAGCTCATTCCGGACTGACTGTGGGGTTCAGTGCCACCGAGGGTCGCCCCCCACGGTTCTCAAGGGCACATCGACCGCTGTCCTGAGTCGGGGTCTTGATCCGCTCGTTCCAGCTTCGCCGGTAGTCCCCCCACCGACGCGGACTTGTGCGGTGAGGATCCGGGCATGAATCCCTCTGAACGCCCCTCCCATGCGCGGCGGGCGACCACTGGATTAGGGTGGCGCTGACACAGGAGGTTCCCTATGCCCAGCCTGCCCCAGCATCTCCCGTTCCAGCACCGCGAGCCGCCCGCCCACGTCATCGAGGACGCCGTCAGCAACCACGACACGCTGGAGGCCGTGGCCGAGACCCTCCAGACGCTCCTGAAGGGTGCCGAGGCCATCATCCCGGACGGCGTGCTGGATCTGCTGCACGGCGAGCCGGTCGGGCATCCCATGCACCCGCTGCTGGTGCACGTGCCGCTGGGCGGGTGGGTCATCGCGGCGGCGCTGGACCACCTGCCGGCACAGTCACCCGGTGGCAACGAGCACGCCGCCGACCTGGCCCTGACGCTGGGCACACTGGGAGCCGTGGGCACGATTGCGACGGGCTGGACAGACTGGAGCAACACGCGCGGCGAGGCCCGCCGGACGGGGCTCATCCACGGCGCCCTGAACGAGGTGGCCTTCCTGCTCAACGTCGGCTCGATCGTGGCCCGCCGCAAGCACCGGCGTGGACTGGGCAAGGCGCTGTCTGGCGCGGCGCTGGGTCTCGCCGTGGCCGGGGGATTCCTGGGCGGCGAACTGGTATACCGGCACGGCCTGGGCGTGGGCCGCACGCTGGCGCACCGGCAGGGCTGAGCCCTCGCCTCAGCGCAGGGCCCGGGCGAAGCTCTCGGAGGCCCGGAGCTTCATGTCCTCGATGGCGCTCCAGTTCGGGGACGTGCGGCGCATGGCCTCGTCGGTCACGGTGTGGCTGTCCAGGGTGGTGGGATGGACGGGGGCGCCCGCGTCGTCCGCGAAGCCCTGCACCTTGGGGTCGTACGCCACCGCGCTGAAGGGCGTGCCGGCGGCAGCGGCCAGGATGATCGCGTGCAGCCGCACCCCGATCACGTAGCCGCTGTTGGCGATGGTATCCAGCGCCACCTGCGGATCTCGGGTGCTGATCACCTCGTCGGCCCCCAGGGCGTGGGCCGCGTCGTCGTCGTGATCGGGCATGAAGCTCAGGGCCGTGACCCGGCGGCCCCGCTGCTGCAATTCCAGCGTCACGGCCTTCAGGCGCTCGGTGGCGTCGGTCACGTCGCCGCGCGGCGCGATGATCACGCGGTGGGGATCGGGCGTCAGCCCTGGCGACGGCTCCAGCAGCAAGGCCGGATCGCCGCCGATCTCGCCCGGCACGTGCAGGGCGTTCAGGGTGTCCAGACTGGTGTGGTCGCGCACGATCACGCGCAGGCCACGCAGGGCGCCCGCCACGCGCCGCCCCCCGCCGGCACTGAGTGGCCCGACACTCTGGTTGAAGACGACCACGCGTTTCCCGAGCAGCCGGGCCACCTGGATCACGCTCAGGTAGTACGTCAGGGTACGGGCACTGGTCTTGTCCTGCAGCAGGCCGCCCCCGCCGGACAGCACCACCCGCGACCGCAGCAGGGCCCACAGCAGCGGGCCGGGGGCCATGCGCGCCACGCTCTCGCAGCCGTACAGGGCCGCACTCTCCTCGGGCGTGTTGGACAGCAGCACGGGCATGTGCCCGAGCTTCTTCAGTTCCCGCGTGATCGCCAGCGCGATCGCCTCGTCCCCGGTGTTGCCGAAGCCGTAGTACCCGCTCACGGCGACCCTCATGCCGTGGCCTCGCGGTGGGGCGCGGCCCACATGCGCAGGCCGACACGCAGCGCCCACGTCGCGGCCAGGCCGATCAGCAGGCCCAGACCCAGCCCGATGAAGCAGCGGGCCGCGCTGACGAGCAGCGGCGTGTGGAAGTGGCTGAAGGTGTTCAGGATGCTCGACTGTCCCACCACCCCGGCCAGCACCAGCAGGCCGCTGAAGTACCCGGGCAGCGTGCCGCTCAGGCCCAGCAGGCCCAGCGGGTGTGCGAAGACCTCCTTGAAGCGCGGCCGGATGATCGAGTCCTGCACGTCGCGGCGCAGCGAGGCCTCGAAGTCGCTGACGGTGCCGCCGGTGCTGTTGCCCCGCCGCTCGTAGACGAGCGACAGCAGCACCAGGCCCAGGCCCATGATCGCCACGTCGCCCAGACGGATGGGCGCGGCGTAGATGTCTCCCACGGTCTTGCGGATGTCCTGCCGGGGCAGGAAGCTCGCGGCGACCAGCAGCAGCGGCAGCAGCAGCGTCAGGCCCACGCCCCGGAAGGGTTCCAGGCCCAGCGTGCTCTCGCGGCTCGCGCCCAGCGCCGACACGAACAGCACCCCGACCAGACTCAGGCCCGTCGCCAGGAACCAGTCGGAGGTGCGGTGCCGGCGCAGCACCAGCCCCAGGGCCGGGAAGGTCACGGCCGCGACCAGGGCGCTGCTCTCGAAGGGGTGCAGGGTATTCAGGCCGAAGGCGAGCACGGCCGTGCCGGCGGCGGCGACCAGCCCCAGCCGGAGCAGCGGGAAGCTCAGGCCCAGCAGCAGCAGCGCGGCCAGCGGGCCGATCATGCTCAGGGCCCGGAGCAGCGGGCTGGGCGTGTACAGCTGCACCGTGGGCGCACCGATGGTCACGCCGGAGCGCGTCAACAGGCTGCGGGTGCGCTCCAGCATGGTCTCGGTCTCCCCGATGGTCGGGTAGGGCCGCAGGTACATCAGCCGCATGCCGCGTTCGCGGCCGGCCAGGTTGTACTTGCTCGCCACGTCGAGGGGGTCGAGCTGGTTCTGCCAGCTGGGGGCCAGGGCGAACAGGCGCACGCCCCCGTGATCCCGCACCAGCGTGTCCAGGCCCTTCTGGATGTTGCCCTCGATGATGGCGGGCATGCGGGTGCCCAGCGCGCCGTTCACGCGGGCGAGCAGTTCCGGCGTGCGCGCTCCGATCACCTCGTCGCCGGTGAAGGCGACGAAGGGCACGTCCGGCCAGTCCGCGCCGACCTTCGCGGTGGGTACGGCCTCGTCCTGATACGGGCGGTAGACCAGCACCAGCCCCTGGGCCTTGAACGCCGCGACCTGCCGCGCGTCCGGCCCGGCCGGCAGATAGCTGGGATCGGTGGGCCACTCCGTCCACGTCTGGCCACCGACCTGCACGGTGCGCGTGGGGATGGTGTAGCGGGCGGTCAGCGTCGCCGCCGAGGTGCTCCCCAGTGTCCGCATGTACACGGCGTTGGTCTTCACGCCCTGACCGGGGAAGTCCGCCGCGAGATCCGAGCCGCTCTTCAGGTACAGCTCGCCGCGCTGCTCCAGGCTGGCAATGGTGTCCTCGTACAGCGCCACGCCGTTCACACCCAGCGCCCGGTAGCGGGCCAGCAGCGCCTGCGGCTCCTGGCCGTAGCGCCGCGCCTGGATCACCAGGGCGGGGTAGTCCATGACCAGCGCGGTCGTCTTCTGGGCCTGCTCGTACTGGACGCGCTGCACCGCCAGGATCAGCGCGGGGATCAGGGACAGCGCGATCAGCGCGAGCAGCGCGCGCGTCCAGGGGTGGCGGGTGGCGGGGGGCAGGCCCACCGGGGTCGGTACTCCCGCAGGGCGGGGCGGAGCGGCGTCGGTCACAGGGCACATCCTAAGGGGGGAATTCGGGAACCGGATCAGTGGCGGGCCCATCGGGCCAGCCGGGCATGCTACACGCGGGCGGGCCGGGTGCCGTCCGCCCAATGGTGGGCTGCCGGGCTACACGGTCGTGCGGATGCGGGCCGTGAGCATGTCCAGGGCCGGCTCGTTCATGCCGCCGTGCGGGATGATCACGTCGGCGTAGCGCTTGGTGGGCTCCACGAAGCTCAGGTGCATGGGCCGCACGAATTCCAGGTACTGCGCGATCACGCTCTGGGGCGTGCGGCCGCGTTCCTGCGTGTCGCGCTGCAGCCGCCGGATGAAGCGCACGTCCGCGTCGGCATCTACGAAGACCTTCAGGTGCATGCGGTCTCGCAGATCCTCGTCGTACAGCGCGAAGAAGCCCTCCAGCACCACCACCCGGCCCGGCAGCACGGTGGTCGTCTGCGCCGAGCGGGTGTGGTTCGTGAAGTCGTACTCGGGCATGTCGATGGGCACGCCCGAGAGCAGCGCGTCCAGATGGGTACGCAGCAGCGCCCAGTCGAAGGCGGCCGGATGGTCGTAATTCGTCTTTGGGCGCGTCTTTAGCGGGATGTCCGACTGGTCACGGTAGTAGTTGTCCTGGTTCAGGACGGCCACGCCCTCTGACCCCACCGTCTCGATCACGCGCCGGGTGACGGTCGTCTTGCCGCTGCCCGAGCCGCCGGCCACGCCGATCACGAACGGCCCGTGGCCGCTGGCCGCCGTCACACGCGCCCCAGGCCGCCGATCAGGTCGATGCGCCGCTCGGCCATGCGCCGCGCCACGACGTGCGGGGCCTTGTCATACTGCTCGGCCACCTGCGTGATGCGGGTCACGGTCTGGTACACGCGCTCGGCGGCGTGGTTCATGTCCACGCCGGTCGCGGCGGCGATCAGGCCAGCCGCGTTGATCGCGAAGTCCGGGATGTACACGATCCCGGCCTCCTTGACCGCCGCCTCGCCCCGACGGGTCAGGGGATGGTGCTCGCCCCCGGCGATCAGTCGGCACTGCAGGCGCGGCACGTCGGCACTGTGGATCGAGTGCCCGTACGCGCACGGCGCGACGATGTCGCAGGGCACGTCCAGCAGCGCCGCGCAGCTCACGGCCTGGGTACCGTCCAGCTCGGCGGCCAGCGCCTCGGCCTTGTCCAGGCGGGCGTCCGCGACCGTCAGTCGGGCCCCCTCGCGGTGCAGCGCCATGGCCAGCGTGCGTCCCACCGCGCCGACCCCCAGGATCGCCACGCGCACGCCGCGCATGCTCTCGGCCCCCAGGGCGAAGCGGGCGGCGGCCTTCATCCCCCGGTACACGCCGTAGCCGGTCACGGCGCTGGTGTCGGTGTGCATGCCCAGTGTGGCGGGGGTCTCCTGCGCCACGAAGGCGATGTCGGCGGGCGACACGCCGATGTCCTCGGTCAGCACCACGCGGCTCGCCAGGGGGTTCACCTGCCGGCCCAGCGCCCGGAACAGCGCCTCCCTGGCATGGGGATCGTCCACGCCGGACTCGGGCATCATCAGCACGCACGCGCCGCCGCCGAAGTTCAGGCCGGCCAGCGCGGCCTTCAGGGTCAGGCTCTCGGACAGCGCCAGGGCGCCGCGCACGGCGAGTTCCTCGTCCTGCTCGCGCAGGCGCACTCCCGCGATAGCTGGGCCCAGCACCGTGGAATGAATGGCCAGGGCGGCCCGCAGTCCGCTCGGTGCGTGGTGTAGGAGCGAGAGGGCCTCATGCCCCCGCGACTGCATCTCCTCAAGTATCAACATCAGGGCTCCTGTCGCCCACGCCGGGGCGGGGCACGTGTGTCGCAGGCTACCACTCCGGGCTCCCGATTCCATCCCTGGACACGCACGTCAGCTCTGTCACAGTTCCGGGCCGTCCTGAAAGAACGCTGTCATACCCGGCCCGGCACGCTACCGGTGGACACGGTCACACCCACTGCGGCGCCGATGTTCGGTGCCCGGGACATCTCTCGCTGAGCACATGCCCAGCAGCTACACTGACGTCACACTCGACATCGGGCACTCGAAAGGGGAACAGGTATGGAACGGATTGCTCCGCTGGCCAAGATTCTGGCAGAGGCGAACGGGATTGACTGGCAGCATCTCAGGGGAACCGGCGACGGCGGCATGATCGTCGAGCAGGACATCCTGAACTACCTCTCCCGCATCATGACCGGCGAGGAGGAGCCGCCGTCCACCCCCGTGGACGTGCCGCCACCCGACTGGAACGGCGACATGAACGCCATGCCCGATCTGAGCGGTGTCAGCGCCGACCAGCTGACCCGCGCCGGCGTGGAGTCCGACCTCACGTCGCTGATGGGCCAGCCCGCCGTGTCGTCGCCGCAGGTGCCGGCCACGCCGGCCGCCGCGCTGGACGACGACCTGGAATTCGAACTCGATGACGCCGAGCCTGAACCCACCCCGGCCCCGGTCGCGGCCGCCCCGGCGGCCCCTGCTCCCTCGCTGGGCGGCTGGGAGTGGAGTGCGCCCAGCCCGGCCAGCGGTTCCCCGCTCGTGCCCGCACCCGTGGCCGACGTGGTGGCCGATCCTGTTCCCACCTTCAGCCTGCCCATGCCGGCCGCCCAGGAGGTCTCGGGCGTTGCCGCGCCAGAGGTGGGCACGCCGGCACCCGCCGCGGAGCCCTTCCCGTTCGGGGCAGGGACGGTGGAGGCCCCGGCCTCCATGCCGGTGGCGGAACCGGTCGCCGAGCCCGCAGCGGTGCCGGCCGCGGGCCTGGGCAGCCTGCTGTCCCGCCTGTACCAGCAGCCGGCCCCGACCCCGGAGCCGGTGACTCCCGCCCCGGCCCCGGCCGACGTGACCCCTGCCGCACCGGCCCCGTGGCAGCCCGCTCCGGCCATGGATCTCGATGCGCCGGATCAGGACTCCGGTCCGGCGCTGGACACCGGCACCAACTGGCCGGCGCCCGCCGCTCCGGAACCCGTGGCCCAGCCGGCCTGGGCGCCGGCGTGGACGGCCGACGTCACGCCGGTGGCTGCGGCTCCGCTGCCCGAGCCCCAGGCCGCCGAACCCGAGGCCGCCGATCCCATGCCGGCCCATGTGGCCGAGCCGGTGGCCACTGCTCCTGCGATCGCCGAGCCCACCGAACCCGAGTCCACCGAACCCGAGCCGGTCAGCGCCGAGGCGAAGCCCGCCACGCCTGAGCCCACCGCGCCCGTGGTCGAGGATGCGCCGGCGTCCGAGCCCGACCCTGAGCCGGTCGCCGCTGCGCCGGTGCCGGTGGCCGCCGCGCCCCAGGCCGGTCAGGACGCCGTGTGGTTCGGCACCTACCTGCGCCGTGACACCGATATGGCGGCCCTGACCGACCTGCACGGGCAGCTCGTGGCGGCGCTCGGACAGCACCTGCCGCTGGCGCTGCTGGTCGCCCGCGCCGCGCAGCGCCACGCCGGGCACCTGGGCCTGCACAGCGTGGCCCTCCAGGGCGCGTCCGGTGCCCGTAGCGTGGACGGCGAGACCCTGCGGGCCGCCGCCGACGCCAGCACCCACGAGTATCAGGGCACCCCGGATCTGCTGGTCGTGGACGCCGGTGCCCACGGCCTGGACGACCTGCACTACCCCCACACCACGACCCTGTCGGTCGGGCGCCTGCAGGATGGCCGCGCCGCCCTGACCCTGAACGGCACCGTGGATGCGGGCCGGGGCGCAGAGTTCCTGGCCGCCGTGGCGACCACGCTGGGCCAGCCGGTGCTGCTGCTGCTGTAGGGAACGAATCGAACTCGGGCGGGGCACCACATGTGGGTGCCCCGCCCGTCTGTCGTCAGGCGTCCGTGCCGAGGTGTGTTCTGGCCCACCCGTAGAACTCGGGCTTGTAGAACTCCAGCCGCACCTTCTTGTACTCCTTGGTCGAGTACAGGATGGCGTGATCCGTGCCCGGCACGACCTCCTGCTCGATGGCCTGGATCTTCCCGAAGGCCTCGTCCTTGCTGCGGCCGTGCACCATGGTGAAGATCGTGTACGGCCACTCCGGGTAGGTGGGCCGCAGGTAGCAGTGAGACACGGCCTTGAACTCGGCCATGCGCCGCCCGACCGCTGCCACGTCGTCCTGGGGCACCGCCCACACGCCCATGGCGTTGAAGGTGAAGCCCGCCTGCTGGTGGCGGAACACGGCCGACACGCGCCGCAGCGCCCCGGCCGCCTTCATCTTCTCGGCGTGCGCGGCGACCTCGTCAATGCTCAGGCCCAGCGCGGCGCAGGCGTCCGCGTAGGGTTCCTCGGTCACCGGCAGATCCTTCTGGAACTCCACCACGAAGGCGCGGTCAAGCTCGGTCACCGCGTAGCCGATGTTGCGCTGTTCGCTGGTGTACTGAGGCGCGGCCTTGGCGTTCCACGCCTCCTTGCCGGTCATGTCGAACTCCACCCCGATCTTGAACAGGTGCAGGGTGGGCATCAGGCGGGTCAGGCGCGCGCCGCTCAGCTCGTGCAGCTTCTGGACGTGGGCCTCCAGATCGCTCTCGGGCGGGACGGCGATCGTGTACCACAGGTTGAAATCGTGATTGCGGCGGTAGTTGTGGCTCACGCCGGGGTGCCCATTCACGACCGCTGCGCCAGCATCGAGCTGGTCGGCGTCGTGGACGGCTGCGACCAGGCTGCTCTGGTAGCCCAGGGTGCGCGTGTCGAAGATGGCGCTCACCTGCCGCAGCACGCCCTCGGCCTTGACCTCGCGCAGGATCGCCAGGGCCTCCTGCTCACTCAGCCCGACGTCCTGCGCGATCACCGCGTACGGCCGCTGCACGATGGGAATATCGCGCTGGATGCGGTTCAGGAGCTGGTCGCGCGGGCTGGGGGGGGCCGGCTGGTCGCCCGTGGGCTGACCAGTGGTGGGGACGGTGGCGGTCATGTCTAGCACCATACGCCCCCACCGCGCGGCGAAACGTCCCCGAACGAACGGTCAGGACGGAGCTGGCCCACCCGTGCCGTCGGCAGCGCACAATGACGGCATGGTGACCGCAATCGTGATGGTTCAGGCCGAGCGCCACAGTATCCAGAGCACCGCCGAGGCGCTGGCCGGCGTGGATGGCGTCCGTGAGGTCTATTCCGTGACGGGGGAGTGGGACATCGTGGCTGTCCTGAAGCTGGCGCAGTACGAGGATCTGGACGACGTGGTGACCGGCGGTCTGCGCCGCGTGCCGGGCATCGTGCGCACCCAGACCATGCTGGCCTTCCGCACCTACAGCGAGGAACTGCTCGATCAGGGCTTCGGCGTGGGTCTGGATGAGAGCCACAGCAGCTGACGGGCCGGGCGCCACGGCCCTGCGCTGCCGGGAAGCGTGAACAGGTCGGCTGTGTCAGGGGCGGCGGCTTCCGGTGCCGGGTGGGAGAAGGCGACGTCCCCCCAGCCCCGGCGTCCTCAGGGGTCGGCGCCGCAGTCAGGAACTCGGGAGTTCGCCTGAGATGCAGTGACCTGTGGTCTGACAGCGGTGTTCAGTTCCGCCCCGGGGCGGAACTGATGCCCCAGGGCTCCACTTCCAACCGCTGCCTTATCAGGGACTCGCTCCGCTCGTTTCAGAGGCAGTGAGGGCACTCCTCATTCCCTCTGAACTCTGCTGTGACAGCACGGTGATCTGCCAGATCCCCATGGTCACCGTCCGTACCATCGGCATGGGGATTGACTGGCTCCCGGCGGAGTTCAAGGCCGGCCGCCCGGAGTGCATCGGACGCCGTGAATGGCTGGATGTCTTGATGTTCTGTAGTTTCACCGGTGCCGCTTCATGGTCGGGCACTGGCGAGACTTGATAGGTTCAGATGCGGTCAATCATGGCGGGGTGCCTGGCATGCTGGTTCCGCAGTGATATTCACGAAGTCGGCAGATCTCTGCGGGCGCGTGCCAGATCCCCGATTCCACGGCTCTCCCGGTGATTCTCCTGACTCCCGTTTCCTCGATGTATGACGCAGCCCCTTTACAGCTAAGGCGGTTCGTGCTCATACTCTGGAACGGAGGATTGACAACATGGCTTATCGGAAACTCAGTGAACAGGTACATAAACTCAGCAACGCACAACGCAGTGATTCCTTTGTGAAGGCGTTCCGTGACGCGGTCCGCGATGGACAGTTCGAGGCCGCCTACATGCCCGAGCGCTTCACCCTGCCCAAGCAGTTCAGCCGGCGCGGCTCGGAAGGCACGTACCAGCGCGACGCCAAGGAGATGCTGTTCGACGCCACGCCTGCCTTCGAGAAGTGGTTCGAGCAGACCAACCGCGAACTGGCCGCCGCGCGCAAGGGTGGCAGCATCAAGCCCACGCTGGAGGCCGTCGAGGCCGGTCTGGTGGACTTCAAGGCCATGGCTGCCGAGACCCGCAAGAAGATGCAGGCCAGCTACACCAAGGGCCAGGCCCTGGGCAAGAGCCGCGCCAAGGGTGCGGGCACCAAGGGCAAGCGCAAGTAACGTTCAGGTGGCAGGCGGCGGGGCCCACGCAGGCCCCGCCGCCTGTTCTCATTCGTGCCCCGGACAGGTATTGTCCCTGGCATGACCTCCGACCCGTCCGCCATTCCTCTGCATCACGCTGCCCGCCGCGGCCTGCTCATTGTCATGACCGGCGCGTCCGGGGTGGGCAAGGGCACCCTGCGCGAGCAGTGGCTGGCCGGACAGGACGTGTTCTATTCGACCTCCTGGACGACCCGTGAGGCCCGCCCCGGCGAGCGCGACGGCATCGACTACATCTTCGTCACCCCCGCCGCCTTCGAGGCGAAGGTCATGGCCGACGGCTTTCTGGAACACGCGTCCTTTGTCGGCAACAGCTACGGCACACCGATCGAGCCGATCGAGGCGGCCCTGAGCCGGGGGCAGGACGTGGTGCTGGAGATCGAGGTCGAGGGGGCCATGCAGGTCAAGGCCCGCATGGGCGACGAGGCCATCCTCGTGTTCATCATGCCGCCCAGCCTGACCGAGCTGCGCCGCCGCCTGGAGGGCCGCGCCACCGAGACGCCTGAGCGCATCGAGAAGCGCCTTGCCCGGGCCCGCGAGGAGATCCGCGAGGCCCATGAGTTCCGCTTCGTGGTCGTGAACGACGACCTGGAGAAGGCCGTCGAGGGGCTGCGGGCGATCCAGACCGCCGAGCGTGCCCGGCAGCTCCCGGAAAACGAGTGGACGCCCGAAGACCGCGCCGCGCGCCTCAGGGCCGACACCCTGCGCTCGTACGCCCTGAGCGACGCTGACCTCCAGCGCGTCGTGGAGTCCTGATCATGCCGCTGGCCCTCGTGCAGGGCGACATCGCCGCGCAGACCACGGACGTGATCGTCACGGCCGCCAATGCCCAGCTGATGGGCGGCGGCGGTGTGGACGGCGTGATCCACCGCGCCGCCGGGCCGGAACTGCTGCGGGCCATCCGGGAGATCGGTGGCACCCCCACCGGAACCGCCGTCATCACCCCGGCCTTCGGGCTGGAAGCACAGGGCGTGAAGGCTGTGATCCATGCCGTCGGCCCCATCTGGCGGGGTGGGGCAGGGGGCGAGGCGGGGCTGCTGGCCGGGGCGTACCGCGCCAGTCTGGAATTCACTGTCCAGGGCGGCTATTCCTCGGTCGCCTTCCCGGCGATCAGCACCGGGGTGTACGGCTATCCGCTGGAGCAGGCGGCCGGGGTCGCCCTGAGGACGATCCGAGATGTTCTGACCACCCATCCGGAGCTGGACGTGCGTGTGGTGCTGTACGACCGGGGCGCCCTGAACGTCTTTCAACGGGTGCTGGAGCGGCTGGACGCACATCCGGGTGCATAAGTTGCGTCTGGACGCATACCGCGCTATATTCTCCCAATCACCGCCCAAGAGGGCGGATTTTTTATTGCCGGGTTGTGCCGGAGATATGCAGCAGCCTGATTTCAGCGCCGGATCAAACGTCGTCCCAGACAGTGTGTTCCAGATGCCCTGCATGAATTTGACTTCCGCTGAATTCCGCGCTATCTTTTTCATATCACCGCCGAAGAAGGCGGGTTTTTTATTTTCGGCCTGCTGACTGCGTTAAGGCGTCCTGAGGCCCCCGCCATCCGCGCCCTGCTCCCCACGCGCAAGCTGGGAGCATGAGCGACGAGCAGAAGACCGGCTACGACCCCGCCAACACGTCCCCCGCCGAGGGCCAGAGCCGCGAGATTCCCGCCGCCGACCGGGGCAAGGATCCCAATATCGATCCCGCCGCCAAGCCCGAACCCGCCGAGGGGGGCCGGGACGAGGTCGAGGACAGCGCCAGCGGCCAGTAGGCCGTGACCGCCGAGAGTGTTCTGAACGTGGCCCGTCCGGACGTGGAGCGGGCCGAACTGCTGGTGTGGTTGAAGGACACGCTGCGGGCCGAGTACGGCGAGCGGGGACTCGACTCCCGGCGCGAGCCCATGCACGAGCTGATCAGCACCATCCTGTCGCAGCGCACCACCCACGCCGACGAGGAAGCCGCGTATCAGGAACTGCGCGAACTGGGCGACTGGGACGCGATCATCGCCGCGCCGACCGAGCAGGTCGCCCACGCGATCCGCCGCTCGCAGTACCCCGAGAGCAAGGCCCCCCGGATTCAGCAGACGCTGGTGGCCCTGCGCGACTCGCCCGGCGGCTACAGCCTGGAGTTCCTGCGGGACATGCCGGTCAAGGACGCCCTGAAATTCCTGACTGATCTGCCCGGCGTGGGCATCAAGACGGCCAGTTTAGTCCTGCTGTTCAACTATGCCCGGCCGGTGTTTCCCGTCGATACCCACGTCCACCGCGTCACCACCCGGGTCGGCGCGATCCCGAAGATGGGCGAGCAGGCCGCGCACCGTGCCCTGCTGAAGCTCCTGCCGGCCGATCCCCCGTTCCTGTACGAACTGCACGTGAATCTGCTCCGGCATGGCCAGCGGGTGTGTTCGTGGACGGCCCCGAAGTGCGGCGTCTGCGTGCTGCGGGAGCGCTGTGACGCCTACGCCACGTATGGCGGCAAGGTGCCGAGCTGGAAGGCCTGAACACATTCCTTCGACATCACTCCTGATCCTCTGCCGCTGTCGAGGGCTGCTGCCGCAGGTCGTGGGGAGTCCGGCCCGTCCAGTTCCGCACGGCGCGGCGCAGGCTGCGGGCGTCGCTGTAACCCAGTTCGTGGGCGATGTGATCGGTCGAGGCCCCGGACGAGGTCAGCCACTCCTGCGCCTGATCGGAGAGCACCTCGGCACGGAGGGCGCGGAAGGACGTGCCCAGGCGGGCCAGGCGGTGGCGGACGGTTCGTGGGTGCAGGCCCAGCACGGCGGCCACGTCCGTCAGGTGCCGGGCGTCGGCAGGCTGCTGGCGCAGGCAGTCGCGCACCTGGGCGTCGAAGGTGTGGCCGGCCCGCTGCGCCTCGCCGTAGCTCAGGCGCTCGCACCACGCCACGGCGTCCCGGTGGGCGGCCGGATCGGCGCGGAGGAGCGGAAGGGGAAACCACCAGGCCGGCACCACAGTCACGTGTCCGGGTGCGCCCAGCGTGATGTCCCCGAACGCAGCGTGATAGCGCCGCTGCGTGTCCGGCGGCAGGGCCGGGGAGGTCAGTTCAGTGCGGGTCGGCCGCAGGTCGCGGCCGGTCTCCTGCCGCAGGATCGCGATCAGGCTGGCCAGGAATTCCTCGATCAGGAAGCGCTCGACGTCCGTATGCAGAGCGACTCCGGACTGCAGGTGCAGGTGCACGTCGTCACCGACGGTCTCGGCGTGCAGCAGCAGGGGCGTTCCGATCAGGCGCTGGTAGTGCAGGCCGACCCGGAAGGCCTCGCCCAGGGTGGCGCTGGTCATCATGGCGAAGCCCGCCGGGCCGAAGGAGCTGAGCGTCTGCGTGCGGCCGATGTCGATGCCCAGGGCGCTGGAGCGGCTGCCGTGCAGGGCCGTGCGGATCAGCGTGTTCACGTGAAACGCGCCCAGCAGCGGCACGGTCTTCAGGGCGTCGGCATCCGAGCGCCAGCGCGCCAGGTCGCCGGCCAGCGGGTGGGTGTCCGGTACGTCTCCAGCGGCCTGGAGCAGCGCCCGCCACAGCACCGGGGCGAACCGCAGGGGCCGGCCGGCGGTGCCCCCCGGTTCGCGCTGCAGCCGCGGATCCTTGCCCATTCTGTCCCCCCTGCACACCACTTTAACCCTGGGCAGGGCCACGGGGCCATGGTTCCATGACGCCAGTCCACGCGCCCTGACACGGCGTGTACGAAGGAGATGGCATGACCGAACGAACCTTCTGCATCATCGGTGCCGGGCCGTGTGGTCTGGCCCTGGCCCGCGCCTTCCGGAAGGCGGGTATCCGCTACGACCACGTCGAGCGGCATTCGGATGTCGGCGGCATCTGGGACATCGACAATCCCGGTTCGCCCATGTACCGCAGCGCCCACTTCATCTCGTCCAAGACCCAGTCGCATTTCCTGGGCTTCCCCATGACGGCCGACTACCCGGACTACCCGTCGAACACGCAGATCCTGGCGTACCTGCGGTCGTTCGCGCGGACATTCGGCCTGTACGACCACATCCGCTTCGGGGTGGGCGTGGTGGATGTCCAGCAGGTCAGCGGCGGCTGGCAGGTGGCGTTCTCGGACGGCGAGACCCGGACGTATGCCGGCGTGATCTGCGCCACGGGCACCAACTGGGAGCCGCAGGTGCCGCGCTTTGAAGGGGAGTTCTCGGGAGACCTGCGCCACAGCGTGACCTACACCTCGCCGGACGAATTCCGGGGCAAGAAGGTGCTGATCGTCGGGGCGGGCAACTCGGGCTGCGACATCGCCTGCGACGCGGCCCGCAACGCGAGCGCGGCCTTCATCAGCATGCGGCGCGGGTACCATTTCATCCCCAAGCGCGTCTTCGGGCAGCCCTCGGACGCCTTTGCGGCGAATGGCCCGCACCTGCCGGCGGCGCTGGAACGGCCCATCATGCAGGGGCTGCTGCGGCTGCTGGTGGGCGACCTGACGCGGGTGGGCCTGCCGAAACCGGATCACCGCCTGTTCGAGTCGCACCCGATCATGAACGACCAGCTGATCCACCACCTCGCGCACGGCGATATCCGGGTCAAACCCGACGTCGAGCGCTTCGACGGCCTGGACGTCGTCTTCCGCGACGGCACGCGCGAGGCCATCGACGTGGTCATCTGTGCGACCGGCTACACCATGAACATCCCGTACGCCCGGCGCTACTTCCAGTGGAAGTCCGAGCGCCCGGAGCTGTACCTGACCATCTTCAACCGCGAGCACCACAACCTGTTCGGGCTGGGCTACCTGGAGACCGACGGCGCGCTGTACGACCTGGCCGACTGGATGGCGCACCTGCTCACCCGCTACCTGCTGACCCAGGCGGCGTCCCCGGACGCTCCCCAGCCCTTCGACACGCTGATCCGCGACGACCGCACCGATCTGTCGGGTGGCCCGCATGTCGACAGCCCGCGCCACGCCCTGTACGTCCAGCGCCGGGCGTACCTGAAGCACCTGCGGGCGCTGTGCCGGCGGGTCGGCTGGCCCGAGCCCGACGCACATGCACTCGCCGTGCCTGTCACCGCCCCGCGCCCCCTGCCCGGCGGCGCGACCGGCCAGCAGGTGGGCGCATGACGGCCACGCGGAACCCGGCCGGGTGGGTCGCGGTGCTGACCGGCGCGGCCGGCGCCATCGGGGCCGAGATCGCCGTGGCGCTGGACGCCGCCGGGGCGCGGCTGGCCCTGGTCGATCTGAACCGGGAGGCGCTGGAGAGGGTGCAGGATCGCCTGAGCCGCCCGGCGCAGCTGATCGTGGCCGACCTGACCCGCCCCGAGGACATCGGGCGCATCCGCGCCGAGGTGATTGGCCACCACGGGGCCTGCCACCTGCTGATCAACAACGCGGGTGTCGTGATGGTGGAGGCCTTCGAGCGCAGCACCCCGGAGACCATAGAGACGGAGCTGCGCGTGAACCTCCTGGCCCCAGCCCTGCTGAGCCGCGAGTTCTTCCCGTGGCTGTGCCTGGGCTTCCAGAGTGGTCGCCACACCGAGCGCGGTCAGATCGTGAACATCGTGTCGATGGCGAGCATCGTGCCCATCGCGGAGAGCGCGGTCTACACGGCCTCCAAGTTCGGTCTGCGCGGCCTGATGCTGGCCCTGCACCAGCGCTTCGCGGCGCGGGGCGTGCACGTGAGCAGCATCCTGCCGGGGGCGGTCGATACCGGCATGCTGCGCCACGAGGCCACCCACGGCGGTTCGGCGCTGAACTTCCTGAGCGAGCCGCAGACCGCCCGGCAGATCGCCCAGGCGGTCATGAAGACCATCGCGCGGCCCCGGGTCGAGCGCTACGTGCCCATGTCGGACGGCGTGTCCGGCCTGCTGGTCATGCTGTTCCCGGGCCTGCTGTCCCGCCTGACCCCCCTGATGAGCGTGCTGGGCGAACGCGGCCGCCAGCGCTACCTGCGAACACGCGGCCTGGTGGCCGTCACGCCGCGCGACACGACCGGGCCGGTCACGCGGCCATGACGCCCTGGACGCTCCTGGGCGCCTACGCGCTGCTGACCGCCAGCACCCAGATGCTGTGGCTCACGTACGCGCCCATCACCACCGGGGCCGCCGCCGCGCTGGACACCACGGCAGGGGGGATCGGGTGGCTGTCGGCCGTCTTCCAGGCGCTGTACATCCTGCTGTCGGTGCCGGCGGGGCGGTGGCTGGATCGACACTTCCCCGTGGCGCTGGGCGTGGGGGCGCTGGGGGTGGCGGTGGGGGCCTTGGTACGCATGGCCGCTCCGGAGCAGTTCACGGCGCAGCTGGCCGGACAGATCCTGATCGCGCTGGCGCAGCCGCTGGTGCTGAACGCCGTGACCGGGATCAGCACGCGGTATTTCCCGCCGCGCGACCGCGCCGTGGTGGTAGGAGTGTCCACGGCCAGTTTGTTCCTGGGCATTCTCGTGGCCATGGTCAGCGGGCCGCTGCTCATGGAGGCCGGCGGCCTGGGGCTGGTGCTGCTGGCCCAGGCGGTGCCGACCGTGGTGGTGGCCGCTGCGCTGGTGGTGGGCCTGCGCCTGCGGCCGCCCGCGCCGGTGCCCCCGGTGCCAGAGGCCCAGCGCGGCGTGTATCTCGATCCGCTGATGTGGCGGCTGGGTCTGCTGCTGTTCGTGGGCTACGGCGTGTTCGCCGGCCTGAGCACGTGGCTGGAGCCGATCCTGGGGGTCTACGGGATCACCAGCGTGCAGAGCGGCACCCTGACCGCCGTGATGGTGCTGGCCAGCCTGCTCGGGTCGGCGCTGCTCGCTCCGGTGGTCGTGCGCCGGGGGCGCAGCCGCGACATGCTGTGCGGCTCGCTGCTGGTCGGGGCCGTGTCGCTGGCCGCCATCGCCACGGCGCACCCGCTGCCGTGGGTGGGGGCATGGCTGGCCGTGTGTGGCCTGTTCACCATGTCCACGCTGCCGGTCGTGCTCGAACTGGCCGAGACGAATGTGCCCGCCAGCTCACAGGGCGCGGCGGTCGGCTTCCTGATGCTGCTGGCCAATGCCGGTGCCCTGGTCATGGTGCTGGCCGTGCAGGGCGTCCTGCACACCGCCCCGTGGCCGCTGGTGGTGCTGGCCGCCGCCCTGATGCTCGTCGTGCCCCTCGCCGCCCGTCTGCCCGCCGCGTTCCGCTCAGCGCGCCCGGCCGATGTGACGCCTCGCTGAAACGGCCGCTCCTTATCCGCGTTCGCGTTCGCGCAGCACGAGCTGGATCAGGCCCATGAGCACCAGTTCGTCGTCGGCGTCCTGGCGGGGCTGGAGTTCCTCGATGGTGAAGCGTCGGGCAAAGAACGAGCGCTTCTTGTGGACGCGGTACGCGGGGTGCCCGGCGCTGTCGCTGACGGTGTACGTGGGGTTGACCAGATAGTCGAAGCCCATGCTGATCAGATCACCGACGAAGGGAATGGTGTCGATCAGGCCCTCGATGACGCCCAGCCACGGGTGGTCGTCGCGGATGGTGAAGCGCAGATCGTCGCCCGGCCCCAGCAGGTCGTAGGCCGCGCCCCACATCGTCCGCAGGCCCTGGGCCCGCAGCGAGCCGACCGGGCGGCCGTCGGCGCGCGTGATGAAGCGCTGGGCCTTCCAGTCGAGCGCCCCGGCCAGCAGGCCCCTGGCCTTCATGCCGTGCGTCTGGGTGCGGCGCGACTCGTCGCTGTACACACGCACCTCGTCCCGGACGCTGAATTTCTTCTCTTTGACCACCGCGACGAGCTGCCCGGAGGCGTCATGAACGCGCAGCTCGGTGAACAGGCTGAACTTGAATTCCAGGGTCAGGGGGAAGGTGAGGGTCACGCTCCGGGATACGGACTCAGGACGTGGGCGGTTCCCACACGTCCAGCCGGGTGCCCGGCGTGACCCCCGCCGCGTGGGCCCAGGCCGACGCAGGCTGAGCCTTGCGGGCCTCGGGCTGCACGGCTCCGATCCTCACCGCGCCCGCGCCCGCTGCCACCGTCATGCCGGTCTCGTCCACCCGCAGTACCTCGCCGGGCTGGCCGTGCCCCTCGGCTGCCGTCAGCGCCGTGAGTTTCAGGCGGGCACCGTTCAGGAAGGCGGTCGTCTGCGGCCACGCGGCCACGCCCCGGGAACGGTTCACGATCTGCGCGGCGCTGTCCGTCCAGCGCACGAAGCCGTCCTCCTTGACCAGCATGGGGGCGTGCGTGGCCAGTGCTCCGTCCTGCGGGGTGGGCGTCAGCGTGTCCACGCGCTCCAGGGCGGCCGCGATCAGCCGCGCGGCCTGCGTGGCCAGCGCGTCCGCGAGTTCCACACTCGTCCACGCGGGCTCGATGGGCAGCGCCTCCTGAAGCAGCACCGGGCCGGTGTCCATGCCGGGATCGGTCTGCATGATGGTCGTGCCGGTCACCGTCTCGCCGTTGATCAGGGCCCACTGGATCGGCGCGGCCCCCCGGTACGCGGGCAGCAGGCTGGTGTGCGTGTTCAGGAAGCCGTATCTGGGCACGGCCAGGAGCGACGCCGGCAGGATCTTGCCGTAGGCGCAGGTCACGGCCACGGCTGCGCCACTGTCCCGCAGCGTCGCCTCGAACTCCGCGTTGCCGCGCAGCTTCTTCGGCTGGGCCAGCGGGAGCCCCAGTGCCTGCGCGTGTGCCGCGACCGGCGGCGGCGTGAGCTTCAGGCCGCGCCCCACCGGCTTGTCCGGCTGCGCCACGACCAGCACGACCGGGAACTGTGCACGGATCGCGTCCAGCACCGGCACGGCGAAGGCCGGCGAGCCGAAAAAGGCAACGCGCAGCGGGGGAGAGGTCAAAGATTGCCTTCCACGGCGTGTTCCTGCTCGCGCCGCACCAGCTCGTTCAGGAAGGCCTTGGACTTCTGCTGGATCGCCAGCAGCTCCTTGCGGTACTCGTCGGTGACCTCGGCGGGCAGGCGGTCGAGGAACAGCACGCCGTCGAGGTGATCCGTCTCGTGCTGGAACACGCGGGCCAGGTAGTCGTCGGCCTCCAGCACCTGTGCGTGACCGTCGAGATCGGTGTAGCTGACCTGCACGGCGCGGGCACGGGCCACACCCTCCTCGTAGATGCCGGGGATGCTCAGGCAGCCTTCCTGGTACGAGCGGTCTTTCTTCTTGTCGATCACCTTCAGCACCGGGTTGATCATCACGAAGTCGCGCAGCACCCGCGAGCGCAGGGGCGTCTCCTTGCCCTCGTTCTCCTCCTCGTCGTCCTCGTATTCCACGGCCACGAACAGGCGCACCGGCAGGCCGATCTGCGGGGCGGCCAGGCCCACGCCCCGCGCTTCGAACATGGTCTCCAGCATGGTGTCGGCCACCTGACGCACCGACTGCGGCCCGAAGCCGGGCACGGTCAGCGGGTCGGTCACGCGCAGCGGCTTGGCCTTGCGGCGCAGCACGGGGTCGCCGTACAGACGCAGCGGATACACGCGGGGGGCAGCAGGATCGCTCACAATGTCTCCAGTTTTACCAGACCCCGCCCGCGAGCAACCGTGACGCCTTTGCGTCATTCTCACGTCCGCCGCACCGCCTGCCCGTAGGGTCGAAGGCAGCCAGGAGGTTCTCATGTCCGCATTCAAGTTCACTCCGATCCTGACCGCCGCTCTGCTGTGCGTGTCGGTCGCTGGCGCGCAGGCCACCGCCCCGGCCACGCCCACCGCGCCCGCACCGGCCACCACCCCGGCGGTCACGCCCGCCCCGGACGCTGCTGCGGCCGCCACCCAGGCCCGCACCCTGGCCGAGCAGGCCCGCGCCACGTACCCGAAGGGCAGCGCGAACATCGACCAGACGCTGTGGAAACAGGCCGCCGCTGCCGCCGAGTCGGCCGTGGCCGCCGCGCCGCAGAACGTCGAGTACCTGCGTCTGCGGGCCCAGATCTACACCGAGGTCGGCTTCTGGCGACAGGCCGAGCGGGCGTGGAACGCCGTGTTCGTGCGGCAGACGCCCACCCCCGGCAGCGAAGACGCCAAGACCGCCGCGACCGTCCAGTACAACCTGGGCTATGCCGCGTACACGCTGAACCAGCCCTCGGCGGCCACCGCTGCCTTCCGCACGTGCCTGGAGTACGACCCGCAGAGCCTGCTGTGCCTGACATGGTCGGCGCGCACCCAGCTGGAAGGCGGCAACTACGCGCAGGCCGCGCAGCTGTACGACCGGGCGCTGGCGCTCGCCCCGGCCGACAAGACCCTGACGTACTTCCGGGGACTGGCGCAGGGCGCCGGGCGCTATGGCCCCGCCGCCACCCGTGCCTTCAGCCGCGCCTACGGTGACCGCGACGCCGGTCGCCGGCCCCAGGCGCTGGCCGGGTTTCAGGAAGCGGCCCGCAACGCCCCCAACTTCACCGAGGCGTGGCGCGAGGCCGGCCGCCTGGCCCTGGAGCTGAACGACGCGCCCGCCGCCCTGGCCGCGTTCCAGGGAGCCGCCGCCCTGCCCGGCGCGAGCGCCGCCGACAAGTACAACCTGTCGCTGGCGCAGGAGGCCTCGCAGTTCGGGATCGGCCCCGTGCAGGCCTTCCGCGCGGCCTATGCGAAATACGCGGCGGGGGACAAGACCGGTGCGGGCACCGGCTTCCTGGCTGCCACCACGCAGAATCCCCAGTACGCCAAGGCGTGGGCGTGGCTGGGCCGCGTCCGCTACGAGGCGAAGGACTACCCTGGAGCCGCCGAGGCCTACGGCAAAGCGGTCGCCCTCGACCCGAACGACAAGACCAGCGCGTACTACCTGCGTCTGGCCCAGGCCGGGAAGTAGGAGAAGCTCAGCCGGATGACCTGAGCCATCAGGGACAGCGCCTCCACGGAGATGGTTCGTGGCGGCGCTGTCGCCGTTCAGGAGACTGTGCCCCAGCCGCACCGGACTTATCCACAGCCCTGCCGGAGTGGGGCTGTGGATAACGTCTTGACCCTGTGGATAACTGGCGTGGGGCCTGTGGGCAACTCCGGCATGATGTGTAAAACTTGCGTGTCAGACGTTAATTTCCTTCGACCGCCTAGCGGTGGCCCTGTCGCTGACTAGAGCCAGAGTTATCCACAGGAGCCTGTGGACAAGTGTCTGCGCCTCCTCCCTGACAGGTGGGCGCTACCCTGACGCGCATGACGACCCCTTCCCGCCCCAGCATCCTCGTCGCGAACGACGACGGCATCTTCAGCCCCGGGATCAAGGCCCTGGCCCTGGCCATGGCCACCCTGCCCGATGTGGACGTCATGGTCGTCGCGCCGGACGTCGAGCAGTCGGCGGTCGGGCACGGCATCACCATCCGCCGGCCGCTGCGGTTCAAGCACACGGCCAGCGCCGGGTTCGGGACCATCCCCGCGTACCGGGTGGATGGCACGCCCGCCGACTGCGTGGTGCTCGGCGTGCACCTGCTGGGCCGGCCCGATCTGATCGTCAGCGGGATCAACCTCGGGCCGAACCTGGGCGATGACCTGACGCACTCGGGCACCGTCGCCGCCGCGATCGAGGGGCTGGCGCTGGGCATCCCCGCCATTGCCTTCAGTCAGCAGGGCACGCAGGACGGCGAGTACGACTTCGCTGGCAGCGCCGCCTACGCTGCCCGGCTGGCTGCCCAGGTCATGCAGCGCGGCCTGCCGCCCCGCACCCTGCTGAACGTGAACTTCCCCCGCACCCGCCCCGCCGGCGTGCGCGTGACCCGCGTGGGTGAGCACCGCTGGGAGGACACCATCGTCACCCGCCACGACCCCGAGGGCCGGGAGTACCACTGGGTCGCCGGCACCAGCACCGCCCCGGATCGCCACGATCAGGACACCGACTACGGGGCCGTGGACGCCGGCATGATCAGCGTGACCCCGGTGCGCCTCGACCTGACCGCCCGCGACCTGATCGGTGAGGTTCAGGGCTACGTGCCGGGGGTGTGATTCAGGGCCGGGGCATCACGGCCGGGGCCGCTCGAACTGTTTCAGGTATTCCTCGATGGGTTCCAGGCCGACCCCCGCGCGCCGCTCGTTCACGTGGGCCGGGTCGGCCAGCAGAGCCGGCGAGGCTTTCCCCTGCACGTCGTCGAAGGACACCTGGGTGCCGTACACCTGCGGCTGCCCGTTTGCCAGCCGCACCCGGTCGGTCAGGTACGCGAGGTTCGTCGCTTCCTCCGGAGTGCTGCTCTGCTGGGTCATGAGGTCGAGGACGCATTCCTGCACGGCCGGCCGCGCGTCGGCGTGCTGGGCGAGCAGCCACGCGTTGAATGCCAGATCCGGGTTGCTGCGGTTCGTACTCGGCCAGCCGCGCTGGCGCAGCACTTCCTTGAGCCAGATGGTCGATTCCGCGTCCACGTCTGTCACAGAACGTGCTCCGGACTGCCCACTGCGGCTCGCCTGATCCTGCTCGACCAGCACGGCCGCCCGCTCCTCCAGCGCCGTGACCTGCCCGGGCGTCAGGGGCGTGTTCAGCGCCCGCACGCTCGTGAACCTGCGGCAGACCTCGTTCAGCACCACGGGGCGTTTCAGGCCGGCGGGTGTCGGCTGCGGCCGGGGCGTGGCGTTCATCTCGGCCAGCGTCTGCGCCAGCGGGGGCAGGCCGACCGCCGCGCGCCGGGCATCCACGCCCGCCTCGTCCTCGATGGGCAGCGGCGTCAGTCGGGACGCGCGGCGCAGCAGGAGCGTGCCGTAACGTTGCCCTGCGCCCACCTCGTTCAGGGCGGAATCCACCAGCGTCGCCGCCCGCCAGCGCTCCTGCGGCGTGGCCGCGGTGCCCAGCGCCGCCTGCCCCACGCAGGAGCGCAGGGCCGGATCGCCGAAGAAGCCGGCCGTGATCCCGGCCCGCAGCGCCGGATCGGCCGGCCAGCCCGTCACCGGCAGCAGCCGCCCCAGGTAGGCGTCGGTCTCCGCCGCGAGCGCGGTGATCTCCCGGAAGGTGGCGGCATCCAGCCGACCCGTCGTCATCCGGGCCGTCAGCGCTCCGGCTCGCGCCGCGTAGGCCCCCACGGTTGCCCGCACCGCCGCCGTGAAGGCCGGCGTCATGGGCGTGGCCTGCGGGGGCACGAGCCTCGCGCACCCCGCCGCGTCCGGCAGGCCCCCACCCTGGGCGGACGCCACGCCCAGCGCGGTCAGGAGGGTCAGCGCTGCGCCCCGTGTCCATCGTCGTGTGCCTTCTCGCCCGGTCATGGCCCGACTCTCCCGCATTCCGCGTTGCGTCGCTGCCTCATGTGCGGCGGGATCGGGTTCACGGTTCCTCGCGGGTGACCTGCGCGGCCGGCACGGGCGTGAGCTTTACGTCGTGCAGGTCGGTGGCGTTCACGGCGTACACCAGAAGCCCGGTGCGTCCCTGGCGGTTCCAATCCAGCAGCATCTTCAGATCGCCTGTCTGCCCGAATGCAACCGTTCCGCAGTCGCACGGCAGTTCCACGGTGCCGCGCTGCGCGGCCCGTACAGCCAGTCCGAACTGGCGGTCCTCCGTCCCGACCAGGGCATACAGCGTGCCGTCCGGGCCCGGCACGGCCAGCCGCGTACGTGAGGCATGCGGGCCATCGTCTGCACTGGAATGCACGGTGGGCACCTCACCCGAACCAGACACGCGCGCCAGCTGGTGTTCGAACTCATCGGCCACGGCCAGTGACACGACGTTCGTGGCCCGCACCGGGCGCGCCGCCGTACCCAACTGCATCCGCGCCGGGCCGAGGTGCAGGATGGGGTTCACGATCCCCGTCAGTTTCAACGTCCCCACGAACGAACCGCGCAGCAGGTTCACCAGCCCCGCCGCGAACACGAACGGGCCAGCCGCCGCCGGGACGGGCACCGTCGCCCCCGTGAGATCCACGCTCTGCCACTGGTCGCCGGGCAGCCGGAACTGCACCCACGAGTCCAGGCCCGGGAGCGTCCGGGTTTCGACCCCGGCTGATTGCAGGGCGGCCAGCACGTCCGGCAGGCTGACCAAGTCGTTCATACTCCCATCGTCCACACGGGCACGGCACGCCGCCTCGTATGCGGCGCGTCCGCCGGCCTTCGCGATGCGCTCCAGCACCATCGTCTGGTCGGCGGGCGAGAAGCGGGCGAGTTTGGCGTCGTCAAAGATGCAGTTCACTTCCACCGGTACGGGAACCGCCTGCACCGTCGGCAGCTGCGCGGCCGCCCGCATGCCCAGCAGGCCCGCCACCCCGAGGAGCAGCGTTACCCGCATCACCTGCGGCCCCGTGTGGACGACGCCCAGCTCACGGGCGATGGCGGCGGGACTGCCCAGATCACGGAGCGCCGCCCGCTCGGCTTCGATCTCGCTCAGGCCGCACAGCCGGTGGCGGTGGATCTTGTCCTCGATTGCGCCGCGCAGTTCCGTCACGGCGTCGCGCTTTTGCTGTCCCCATAGGCCGCGGGTGGCGCGGTGCAGGTAGCGGTCGGTGGCTGACATCACTTGCCTCCTGCGGCTGTGGGGAAGTCCAGCGGCGTGGCGGGCAGCGGATCACCGAGCACGTGACGGAGGTCGGCGCTGTTCAGGCGGTATGCCAGCAAGGCGCGGCGGCCGGCAGCTGTGACGGCTTTGAACTCCTTCAGTGTGCCTACCATGACCGGGCGACCACCGGGCACACCGGATTCCTGCGAGACGTTGGTCGCTACCCGGCTATCGCGGGCGACCTGTACGGAGACCATGTGGCGCGGCGTTCCTGAGGCGCAGGCGGCACACACGAACTGTTCGTTGTCGAGCACTGCGACGTGCGTACCTTCGGGCAGAACCGCACGGAATGTCGAAGACTTTGCGAGGTGACTGGAGTCCAGGAGCAAAAAGCCCAATTCCCCGCCGAGCTGGAGCTCGAACTGTCTGAACAGTGCGCCTGCGTACACGTCGCTGGCCCGCACAGGCGCAGTCCCCGTGCCTAGGCGCAGGCTGGCGGGGCCCACCGTCAAGGTGGGGTTCACGGTGCCGGTGATCTGCAGGGGCACGTCCGTCCGGTCGGCGAGCAGGGTCATGAACGACAGGGTGTCCACGTACTTCTCGCCGCCAACGACCTGCACGCTCTGGCTCAGGTCAAGCAGGCGCGGCGCGTCCGTCGCGGTAAACGCGATGTTGTACAGCCCGGCGCTGCCGGGAAACTGCTGCACGGTCACGCCGCTCGCCCGAAAGGCCGCCCACACGTCCGCGAGTCTCAGCAGCTGGTTGCCGATAGAGGCGGCCGCGTCGGCTTTGCATTGAGCGACGAGCCGCTCACGTCCGCCCGGCTGGGCGAGCTGCGTGCGCGTCGCGGCCGCAGTGTCGGGTGGCAGGCTCGCGAGATACGCGTCATCGAACCGGCAGTTGACCGTCCAGCGGGGGTCGGGAATCGCCCGCACCACGTTGACCTGTGCCAGCGCCTGAAAGCCGAGCAGCCCTGCGACGCCCAGCAGCAGCGTCGTCCGCATCACCTGCGGCCCGCTATGCACCATGCTCAGCTCGCGGGCGATGGCGGCAGGACTCCCCAGGTCACGCAATGCGGCCTGTTCCGCCTCGGCCTCGCTCAGCCCACACAGCCGGTGGCGGTACATCTTGTCCTCGATCGCACCGCGCAGTTCCGTCACGGCTTCGCGTTTCTGCTGGCCCCACAGGCCACGGGTGGCCCGCTTCAGATACCGCTCGACCCCGCTCATGCCCCACCGCCGAGGATGCCGCGCACCGCGCCGGTGAAGCGTTCGTAGCGTTCGCGCTGTGCCCTGAGCTCCTGCTTGCCACTGGGGGTCAGGGTGTAGACCTTGACGGGGCTGCCGCCGCGGGGCAGCACCTGGAAGTCGCCGGTGATGAAGCCCTGTTTCTCCAGGCGGTGCAGGGCGGGGTAGAGGGTGCCCTCGCGCAGGGCGAAGTAGCCGTCCGTGGCGGCCTGCACGTCGGCGATGATCTGGCCGCCGTAGCGGGGGCCCTGGTCGAGGGTGGCGAGGAGGAGGAGGTCGAGGTGGCCTTTGAGCTGCTGGGCATCCATGCGTACGTCCTTTGCCTGTCGCCAGAATGCAGCGACATTGCTTTCCGAGGTATAGGCATCGTAAAGCAAGGGGCATCGGATTACAAGGCCATGCCGGGATCGGTCAGGTCACGGACACAGCACGGCGCGGGGCGCGTGGAGCTGGATCAGGTCGCAGGGCGGGAACGTGTACCGGGGATGCAGGCGGGGCGAATTGAGCACCAGCAGGAGCAGCACGGCCATCACGCCCAGCGCGATCAGCCCCCACACGCGCCAGCTGATCTTCCGCTCCTGCACGGCATAGGTATCCGGAACCGCTGGCCGTTCTGCCGGGTCGCGGGGACTGTCGGGGTCGGCAGTCGTCACCGGGTGCGGCGCTGCGGCTCAGAGGCGCTGGCGTCTGGCATCAGCGCTCGTCCACGGTCTCGAAGGCCCAGCCGCGCACACCGTCCGGCACGTCCAGGCCGGACGCCGGACGATCCCAGCGGCTCATCACGAGGTACAGGCCCGGCTGCTCCTCCGACCACAGCAGTTCGGCGCTCACGAAGCCCGGCTGGCGGGGCAGGGTGGTCAGGAAGCGGCGCAGGGTCGCCAGGGCGTCGTCGCCCCGTCCCTCGACGTAGTGCACGTGTGAAGCCATGCCGCGCAGGCTAGTGCAGGCGCAGGGATTCTGGATCAGTACAGCGTCATCGGATCCCTGGGATCCCAGCGCAGGTAGGTGCCGAAATGCAGGTGCGGCCCCGTGCTGCGCCCCGTATTGCCGACCCGCCCCACCGGCTGCCCCTGGACGACCAGCTCGCCCGCTTTCACCAGATTGGCGCTCAGGTGGGCGTAGCGCGTGATCCAGCCGTCCGGATGCTCCAGCACGACGGTCCAGCCCCAGCCGCGTTCGAAGTCCGGGCGGGATTCCAGCACCCGGCCGGATCGGGCGGCCCGCACCGGCGTACCCACCGGAGCCACGATGTCCACGCCGTAATGGGTCTCGTCCTGGCCCTCCAGGGTGCGCTCGCCGAAGCCGCTGCTGACGGTGTGGTAGCCGCTGACCGGCCAGGTCCAGCCGCCGGTGGGCCGCGCGGTACTGGCCGTGCGGACTGCCACGCGTGGCGCGGCGCTGGCAGAGGGCGTGCTCCCACCGTGCGCCGTGCGGGCCGGAATGGTCAGCACGGCACCCGCCCACACGGGTCTGCCGCCCCGGTAGCGCGGATTGGCGGCGGTCAGCTGCGTCACGGTGATGCCGTACTTGCGGGCGATCACCGTGAGGTTCTGGCCGGCGGTGACCGTATGGGTGGTGGCCTCGAGCCGGCCGTCCGGGATGGTCAGCACCCACCCGGCCTGCACGACGGTCGAGGTGCGCAGCCGGGCATTCGCGGCCCGGATGGCGGCCACGCTGACCCCGCTGCGCACGGCGATGCCACTCAGGGTGTCTCCGGGGCGCACCCGGTATGTGCTGTCCGCCCCCGCGACCGTCCAGCACAGTGCCACGGCCAGCACCGCCCACGCCCGGCGGCTCCTCCTTGCTCCACCACGCGGACAGCTCTGTTCCATCGGTCGGATGTCCAGCCCGGTGCGTGGGCTTTCCACCGGAATCGGTCTCACAGCGCAGAGCATAGCGGTTCCACCGGCAGCACCATGAGTGCGGTTCCATGAGAAGTGCCCGTGGAGACGGCCGCGCTACCCTTCATCTGTGACCACCGACCGCCCCGTGTACGCGCCGCCCGACGGCCACCGGCGACTGCGCTTGACCGTGGCGTGGGACGGCACGCCCTACGCCGGATGGCAGTCCCAGCCGGACACTGTGACCGTGCAGGACACGCTGCACGCGGCGTTCGAGCGCCTGACCCCCGGCGCGTTCCGCGCCGTCGCGGCCGGGCGCACCGATGCGGGTGTCCACGCCGAGGCGATGCCGGTTCATGTGGACGTGCCCGCCGATTTCCGCGTGCCGGCCCCGAAGCTCGCCCGCGCCCTGAACGCGCACCTGCCGCCCAGTGTGGCCGTGCTGGACGCCGCCGACGCGCCGCCCGGCTTCCACGCCCGGTTCTCCTGTACGCAGCGCCGATACATATACCGCGTGCTGGCGGCCCCGCAGCGCCACCCGCTGTGGCATGGTCGCGCCCTGCACGTGCCGCAGCGTCTGGACGCCGCCGCCATGAACGCCAGCGCCGCGCACCTGACCGGCACGCACGACTTCGCCGCCTTCGCCACCCGGGAGGAGCGGGACACCCTGCGGGAACTGCACGCCCTGCACGTCGTCCCCGGTTCCCTGATCTGGGAGATCCACGTGCACGGCGAGAGCTTCCTGCGCCACATGGTGCGTGGGCTGGTCGGCACGCTGCTGCTGGTGGGGCAGGGGAGAGTGGGGCCAGACGGTGTCCGGGCGATCCTGCGCTCCGGCGACCGTGCCCAGGCCGGGGCGAACGTGCCCGCGCACGGCCTGTACTTCGCGGGGGCGGAGTACGCGGGGTTTGGGAAGACCGGGGCGGCCAGCACGACGTAGCGCTCCGGGGAATCCCTCAGCGCAGCAGGTCGCCCGCGATGATGATCTTCTGGATCTCAGAGGTGCCCTCGTAGATCCTGAGCAGCCGCTGGTCGCGGTAGTAACGCTCCACGGGGCTGTCCTTCATGTAGCCCATGCCCCCCGCGACCTGCACGGCCTTGTCGGCGACCTGCGAGAGCATCTCCGTGGCGTGGTACTTGGCCACACTCGCCATGCGGCGCACGTCCTGGCCCTGATCGACCATCCACGCGACTTTCTGCCACAGCACGCGGCTGGTCACTGTGGCGATCTCCATCTCGGCCAGCATGAACTGCACGGCCTGGAACTCCGCGATGGGCTGCCCGAACTGCTCGCGGGTCTTGGCATGCGCCACGCTCAGATCCAGCAGGCGCTGCATGGCCCCGGTGCTGCGGGCCGCGATGCCCACCCGGCCGTTGGTCAGGATGCCCAGCGCCTCGCGGTAGCCCAGGTGCTCCGGCCCCAGCAGGTTCGCGGCCGGGATCTCGGCGTCCTGGAAGATCACCTCGGCGCTCAGGGCGCCCTTCTGGCCCATCTTCTCGTCGATCTTGCCGATGCTCACGCCGGGCGTGGTCTGCGGCTCGACCAGGAAGGCGCTCATGCCCTTCGTGCCCCGTGTGGGGTCGGTGATGGCGATGACGGTGAGCAGTCCGGCGATGGGCGCGTTGCTGATGTAGTGCTTGGTGCCGTTCAGGACGTAGGTGTCGCCACGTTTCTCGGCTCTGGTGCGGATGTTCGCGGCGTCGCTGCCGGAACTGGGCTCGGTGATGGCGAAGCCCGCAACGCACTCGCCCGTGGCCATGCGCGGCAGGAAACGCCGCTTCTGCTCGTCGTTCCCGAGTTTGACCAGACCGCTGGTGCCGATGCTCGCGTGGGCACTGATGACCCCACCGAAGCCCATGTGGCCCATGCCCAGCGCCTCGTAGGCGGCGCAGCGGCCCAGTGCTCCCAGGCCCACGCCGCCGTACTCCTCGGGGATGCTCAGGCCGAACAGGCCCAGGCTGGCGGCCTCGGCGAGCAGTTCCGGCGGCACGCGGTTCGTCTCCTCGATCTCGTGGGCACGGGGCTCCACGCGGCCCAGCATGAAGTCGCGGATGGTCGCCTGCACGTCGCGCAGGTCTTCAGGCAGCTGGAAATCCATGGATGTCCAGACTAGCTCCGGCAGCCCCGGCGTGTGGGGGCGTTCCGGGCGGCTGGACAGGCCACACCGGGGCTGTTGTCCGGCCGGGCGGGTGCACACTGTGGGCAGGAGGTCACCATGACGACCACCCCCACCCCGCCCCCACCGGCCCTGCTGCTGCGTTCCCTGGGCCAGCCCGATGTGCTCGTGAACGGCCGGCGGGTCGTCTGGCCGGCCCGCAGCGCCGAGGAACTGCTGTGGTTCCTGCACGCCCACCCGGAGGGCGCACACCGCCACGTCCTGCTCGACGCCCTGTGGGGTCTGGAGGACACCCCGGCCGCCGCCAACCGCTTCCGGGTGGCGCTGCACCGCCTGCGCACCACACTGGGTCGCCCGGACGCGGTCACCGAGCACCAGGGCCGCTACCACCTGCACCCGGACGTGGTGGCCGCCAGCGACACCGCTGCCCTGCACCGCGCGCTCACGGCGTCGCGGGCATCGGGCAACATCCAGGAGCGGGAGGCGCTGTTGCGTCAGGCACTCGCCAGTGCGGGGGGCGAGTATCTGCCCCACCTGACCGGCGACTGGGTCGAGGCGGCCCGCAGTGCCCACCGCGCCGCCCTGGTCGAGGCGAACCTGACGCTCTCGCTGCTGCACTGCGAGGCGCGGGAATGTCCCCTGGCCGCCCAGGCCCTGCTGCGGGCCGCCGAGACCGATCCCCTGATCGGCGAGGATCAGCACCAGCGGCTGATGGCCTGCCTGGCCACCACGCGCGGGAAGTACGCCGCGATCGAGCATTACCGCCGCTACCGCGCGTACCTGGCGAACGAACTCGGGGACACGCCCATGCCCGATACCGTGGCGTTCGCCGAGCGGCTCAAGCACGGCGAGCAGCCCTGCGCGCACGCGGCCTTCGTGCCCGAGGGTCAGCCCGGCACGCCGCCGCCGCCCGGCCGCTGACCCGGTCTGGCCGTGGAGCCGTAATGCGCCGGTAACAGGTGTCCCCGAACCTCCGGGCAGGAGGACACCATGCTCGTACACGAACTCATGACGGCTCCACCGGTCACCGCGCCCCCCTCGTTGCCCCTGCCGGACGCCGCCCACCTGATGCGCTCGCGCGGGATCCGCCGCCTGCCGGTCGTCGACGGCAGCGTTCTGGTCGGCATCCTGACCGACCGGGACGTGCGCGAGGCGCTGCCCAGCCGCCTGAGCACCCTGTCACCGTGGGAGGCGACCACGCGGCTCGCGGCGGTCAGTGTGGCGGACGTCATGCGCCGCTCGGTGCTGACCACGACTCCCGAGGCAGACGCCCGCGACGCGGCCGGCACCATGCTCTCGCACCGCGTGGGGGCCCTGCCGGTCATCGATGACAGCGGGCACGTGATCGGCGTGCTCAGCGTGACGGACGTCCTGCGCGATTACGCCCGCCCGCCCGAGGTGAGCGCGTGAGCCCCCGATCCGGTGACCACGCCGCCGGGCGGGGCCGCGCTCCGCTGGGCACCCTGGCAGTCGTGGGAACCCTGCTGCTGGCCATCAGCACGCTGTGGCTGCTGGTGCTCGGCATCCTGGCCGGCCGGGCATAGGCATGGCCCCGCCGCCTTCCCCGGCCGCGTCGGGCCTCGACCACCGCACCCTGGAGACCTGGGAGACGATCTGGGGCGGGCTGTCGCTGGTGCTGGTCTGGCTGCTGTTCGTGGGCGTGATCGCCAGCATGATCAGCGGCACCTTCCCGCAGCTTTCCGGTGGCGGACACGCAGCGGTGGGTCGCGGCCGCATCGATCCTGCGCAGCTGGAGGTCACGCCGTTTGCCCGTCCGGGGCTCGTGCGAACCGCCCAGGGCCTGGAGCTGTACATCGTCGCGCGGTCGTTCACGTTCACGCCGGCCGTGGTGCACGTGCCCGCCGACACGCCCATCACCGTCCACGTCACCTCGGTGGATGTCGTGCACGGCTTCCAGGTCACGGGCACGACCATCAATGACGAGATCCTGCCCGGCCACGTCGCCAGCTTCACCGTCACCTTCCGTCATCCCGGCGCGCAGGACGTGATCTGCAACGAGTACTGCGGGGCCGGCCACCACACCATGATGACCCGCTTCATCGTCGACCCGAAGGAGAACTGAACCGTGACCACCCTTCCAGCCCTCCCTGCGCCGGGCACGCCGTCCGGCCTGGACACGGCGTCCCTGACCGGCCTCAAGCGCGTGGCCCAGTACTACGTCGTCACGGCCTTCCTGGCACTGCTGATCGGCGTCCTGATCGGGCCGCTCCAGGCGCTGAACTACGCCGGCATCGACGCGTACCCGGCCGTCGCCCGGATTCCGCTGCTGCGCAACATCATCGGCTCGTACTACCAGGGCCTCACGCTGCACGGCGTGCTAAATGCGCTGGTCTTCACGCATTTCTTCACGTCCGGGTGGCTGCTGTACCTGCCGCTGCGTGCCCTAGACGTGCGCCCCAGTCTGAACTTCGCGTGGTTCACGTACTGGATGATGCTCGTGGGCCTCCTCACCGCCGCCGTGCCGCTCCTGAGGAACGACGCGACGGTGCTGTACACCTTCTACCCGCCCATGGAGGCCAGTCCGGTGTTCTACATCGGTGCGGCCGTCATGGTCGCCGCGAGCCTGCTGGTCGCCGGACAGGTGATCCTCGCCTGGATCGGCTGGAAACGGACGCATCCCGGGCAGGTCACGCCGGTCGTGGCCTACATGGGGGTCGCCACGTGGCTGATGTGGGTGATTGCCGCGCTGGGGCTGGTGACCGAGGTCGTGGGGCTGCTGATCCCGTGGTCGCTGGGTCTGACCGCCGGCGTCGATCCGCTGCTGGCCCGCACGCTGTTCTGGTGGACGGGCCATCCCATCGTGTACTTCTGGCTGCTGCCTGCATACGTGTCGTGGTACGCCTTCCTGCCGCGTCAGGCCGGCGGCCGTCTGGCCTCCGAGGGGCTGGCCCGGCTGGCCTTCGCGCTGTTCCTGGTCTTCAGCGTGCCGGTGGGCCTGCACCACCAGTACGCCGATCCGAACATCAGCAGCGCGTGGAAGACCATCCACATGTTCCTGACCTTTCTGGTGGCCGTGCCCAGCCTGCTCACGGCCTTCAGTGTCGCCGCCGCGCTGGAGGACGCGGCCCACGCCCGTGGCGGCCGGGGCGTGCTGGGCTGGGTGCGTTTCCTGAACTGGCGCGACGCCTCCATGACCGGGCAGGTGCTTGCCATGGTCAGCTTCATCTTCGGCGGCGCGGGTGGCATCGTGAACGCCAGCTACGCCTTCGCGCCCATCGTCCACAACACCGCGTGGATCCCCGGGCACTTCCACATCACGGTCGGCACGGCCACCACCCTGAGCTTCATGGCGATCACGTTCTGGCTCGTGCCGCACCTGACGGGCAAGCGGCTCCAGTCACCGCGCCTCGCGCTCCCCAGTGTGTGGCTGTGGTTCGCCGGCATGATGCTCTTCGCTGTCGGCATGCACTGGCAGGGCCTCGCGGGGGTGCCCCGCCGCAGTCACCTGAGCGCCGCCTCGCAGGGCGTGTACGACGCCATGCAGATCGCCGTGCCCCGGGCCCTCACGGGGATCAGCGGGGTCGTGCTGCTCATTGCCGCGCTGCTGTACTTCTGGGTGCTGCTGCGCACGCTGCTCTCGCCCCGGATGGACGACCCGGAGGCGACCGCCATACCCACCAGTGACGCCATCAGTCCATCCAGTCCCACCCTGGCGGGGGCGAGCGCCCTGGTGCGGCGCACCGAGCCGCTCCTGGCCCTCGCTGGGGCGGCCCTGCTGCTGACCCTGCTGGTCTACCTGCCCGTGATCGGCCCCATGATCGCCGCGTATCAGGCTGTGCCGGGCCACAGGCTGTGGTGAACATGTCAGGCCACACAGACCAGCGTTACAGTGTCAGCGAGATCGCCAGCGTGCTCGGGTTCCTCGTGGTCGGCGTCGTCCTGGGCGTCGGGGCGTACCGGGCAGGCGGACGTCTGGCGGGCACCGGCAGCGTGGCCACCGTCAGCGCCGCACCGGCCGGGATCACCCCGGACGGCGTGGCCCTGTATGCGGCCAACTGCGCCGGTTGCCACGGCCCGCATGCACAGGGTGGGGTCGGCCCCGGCCTGCGCGCAGCGGCCGCCTGGAACAGCGCACAGTTCGCCCACGCCGTGCTGAACGGTCGGGCCCCGGAGCGCACCCTGGGCACCGTCATGCCGCGCTTTGCCACCACCGGGATGGACGGCCAGCCACCGACCGACGCACAGGTCGCGGCCCTCCATGCCTTCCTGAAGACGCTGCCCTGAATGGCCCGGCACCCGCCCGGACATTGACACCCCGCCGATCCGCGTCTAGGATGTGTGGGCCTGAGAGGGCACGCGGTGGGTTTAGCTCAGCTGGTTAGAGCGCCGCTCTGTGGAAGCGGAGGCCGTGGGTTCAAGTCCCATAATCCACCCCACACCACTCCGGCCTCAGGCACCCGCCCGGGGCCGGATTTCTTTGAGCTGGACACGCAGGCGTGCGGGGATGGCGGAACTGGTAGACGCACCAGACTTAGGATCTGGTTCCCGGAGGGAGTGAGGGTTCAAGTCCCTTTCCTCGCACCAGCACAGGGGCGGTTCTTCCCGGACGGGCGGAACCGTCCCTGCCTTTAGGCGGCCCCGGTCACCCGCCCCTGCCCACGCGTGAGCAGCAGCGTACCCGCGCCCCACGTGCCGCCGACCAGCGCGACACTCAGGGCCAGGGGGGGCGAGCCCAGGGTGGCCGCCACGACGCTCAGGCCCAGCAGGGCGCCGACGGCGTCCGGGACGGGCAGGTGCAGTCGGTGGGCCACGGTGCGTCCGGCGTCGTAGGCACTGACGCTCAGGCCGATGGCGATCAGGACCGTGGCCAGGGCACACGCGATCAGCGCCGGCCCCAGCAGGCCCACCACGGCCAGCAGGCCTGCCGGCAGCAGCAGGGCGGCGAGCACCAGCACCCCCAGGGCCAGGGTGCGCACCGGGGCGTGCCGTTGCCGCCGGGCGAGCAGGGGAGCCAGATTCGCCACGAACAGCAGCAGCAGGGCTCCACCGGTCAGGGTGATGAACACCTGTGGCCACGCGGCGCTGCCCAGCCAGCCCAGCACTGGCCGGAAGGCGGCGGCGGTCGCCATGCCGATGCCGTCGGGCGGCGCGGTCTGCAGGGCACCCGGATCACCGGGGACGTGGCCCAGCAGGGCGCTCACGTGCCCGCTGACCTGGGCACCGGGCGTGCGGTGGACATCGCCCAGCAGCGTCACGACCTCGCCGTTCACGCGGGCATCCGGCCGCAGGGTGATGTTGCCGCCCACGGTGATGATGTTGCCCTCGACCGGGCCGCTGACGGTCACATCCTGCCCGAAGCGCACGTCGCCACGCGCCATGACGTCGCCCAGCGCAGGCAGGGTGAGCACGGCGCTCACGGCGAACGCCCCCGCACCGGCCCACTGCATGGACGGCCAGGGCCGCCACGTCACCAGGATGGAGGTCAGCAGCAGCAGGGCCAGCCCCAGGCCCGCCAGGGGAGAGACCTGCGCGATCAGGGTCTGCATGACCAGCGCGCCGGCCGCCAGATTCGGCCACGCGGTCGTGACGGCCAGCAGGGTCAGCCCGGCCATCAGGGCGATCACCAGCGCCAGTGGAGCGGGATTGTGCCGGGGGCGCAGCGGCGTCGACCAGCGCCGGGGGACGCCGGAGCCGGCCAGGGCTGCCGCGCCCGGATCCGGGCGCGCGGACAGGTCAGGGTCGGCCTGCACGCGGGCGATCACGCTGGCCGCCACGGACGGCACGGACACCGGAGGCCGCTCCAGCCGCACGGCCCACGCCACATCGGACGCGACGGCGGCGGCCACGCTGCCGGGGAGCACCGGCCTGGACAGCGTGCCGATCACGGCGGCAGCCCGGATGTCCGCCACGGCAGCGGCGGCCACCGAGCGGGGCGGGGGAGGCGGCGTCATCCGGGCCGCCAGGGCGATGTCGGCGGCGACCGTGGCCGCCACGGGGCGCGCCGGTGCCGGGAGTGGGGCCGACGTCAGGGTGGCGGACAGGGCGATCTCGGCACTGACGGTGCGGGCCAGCGCCGTGGGAAGGTGGGGCGGCGGCAGGTCGCGCAGCAGGGTCGTCGCGTGGGCCAGGGCCAGGCGCTGGCGCTCCAGGCGCGCCTGATCCGGCAGGGCCAGCAACGCCTCGCGCTCCTGGGCGTTCAGGTCACCGTCGGCCTCACGGTGCAGCAGATCCAGGCGGGCCCGGGTCTGGCGGGCGTCGTCGCCCGGCCCGCTCAGGTTGTCTCGATGCTCCACGCCCATACTGTTCCTTTACGTCGAAGGATTCCCCGGAGTTCCCGGCGGCGCTGCCCCTGTCTGGGTGGGTGATGAGACGGTGGGGTCAGCCGCCGGTTCCTGGCTCCCAGTGTGCGGCCCATCCCCTGACGGCCACCTTTCAGACAGCCGGGTCGGGCACCGGTTCAGCCGTGGTGTCCAGCGATCCGGAATGCGCACGGTGAGGGTTGCCGGGCAGCACAGTCCCGCCTCGTTCCTGGGTCTGCGCTCAGGGGGCGGCGCGGTAGTCGCCGCTCTTGCCGCCGGTCTTGGCGAGCAGGCGCACGCCCGTGATCTCGATGGCCTTGCTGGCGGCCTTGAGCATGTCATACACGTTCAGCGCGGCCACCGTGGCGGCGGTCAGCGCCTCCATCTCCACGCCGGTCGGGGCGGTCGTGCGCACGGTCGCCTGGACGCGCACCCCGGCGTCCTCCAGGGTCACCTCGACCTCTGCGCCGGTCACGGGAATGGGGTGGCACAGCAGGATCAGGTCGGCGGTGCGCTTGCTGCCGGCCAGGCCGCCCAGCCGGGCCACCACCAGGGGGTCACCCTTGGGATTGGTGCCCCCCAGCAGGGCGGCCCTGGCCTCGGGCGGCAGCACGACCCAGGCCTCGGCCGTGGCGGTGCGCGTGGTGGCGGTCTTGTCGGTCACGTCCACCATGCGCGGCAGGCCGTCCCGGAAGTGGGTCAGCTCGGGTGGGGCGTCGGTACTCACTTGTCCTCGGGCAGCTTCAGGTCGGCCAGGGCCGCGAAGGGGTTCTGCTTGGCATGTGTGGTGCCCTCGGGGATGCCCAGGTCGTCGTCGATCTCCTCGACCGGCACCTGCGCCATGTGCTCGCAAGGGCCGTCGTTCAGGTCGTGGCCACACACCTGACACAGCCCCCTGCACGCGGGATCGTGCAGCACGCTCAGGGGCGCGGCCAGCAGCGTGGTCTCGGCCAGGTAGGCGCTGAGATCCAGATTCGGATCGCCGAACACCAGCACCTCCTCGCCGGACTCGGCCTCCTCCAGATACGGGGCGTCGGCCGACGGCTCGTAGCGCATCATGGTGCCCAGCGTGATCTCCAGCGGCACCTCCACCGGGCGCAGGCAGCGGGCACAGTCCATGACCAGGGTCGGCTCGAAACTGCCCTGGAGATACATCTCGTGGCCGCCCAGCGAATTGACGTCCACGTCGTAGGCGGCGTCCGTGGCGAAGGTCAGGGTCTGGGTCTGTCCGCCCTGTTCGTACTCGAGGTGATCCAGGGTACCGTCTGCGTGCGCGTCCTCGTCGGCGCGCAGCAGGGAACCCAGATGAATGCGGGGCGAATCGGTCATCCCCCCATGATAGGGCGTGCCCGGCCCCGTGACCGTGCGGGCCTCGCCCTGGGCCGTTGTGCCTGCGCCGCCGCGCCCTACACCAGTTCGACGACGCTCGCGTCCGAGATGGTCAGCTTGTGGGTCCGCGGCATGGTGCGGTCGCCCCGCACCTGCGCCCGCACGCCGATCAGGCAGTCCTGCAGCCGGCGGTGCACCGATTCCACGCTCGCGCCCTCGTCCAGCACCGAGTGTTCGACCTCGGCGGCGCGGATGATGCTGCCCTTGCCAATGCTGGTGAACGGCCCGATGTAGGCGTCCTCGATGATCACGCCCTCGGCCAGCAGCACCGGCCCCACGATCTTGCTGCGCGTCACGCGGGCGGTCGGCGGCACCACCACGCGCCCGGTCAGGATGGAATCCTCGACGGTGCCCCGGATGTCGGTCTCGATCCGCTCCAGCAGCAGGCGGTTGGCGTCCAGCAGATCCGACGGGCGGCCCGTGTCCTTCCACCAGCCCTTCACGGCCTGTCCGACCACGTTCGCGCCCCGCTCGATCAGGCCCTGGATCCCGTCGGTGATCTCGTATTCACCGCGTGCCGAGGGCGGCATGCCGTCCAGCACCGTGAAGATCTCGGGCGTGAAGCAGTACAGGCCCGCGACTGCCATGTTGCTGGGCGGGTTCTTGGGTTTCTCCACCAGCCGGGTGATCCGGTCGCCGTTCATCTCGGCCACGCCGAAGGACGTGGGATCCTCGACCTCGACCAGCGCGATCAGCGCGGCCGGGCGCTCGGCCTGGAACTGCTCCACGAAGGGGAGGGCCCCGAATTCGAAGAGGTTGTCCCCCAGGTACACGCAGAAATCCGAGTCGCCGACCCACTCGCGGGCGATCAGCACGGCGTGGCCCAGGCCCAGCTGCTCGTGCTGGTTGATCAGGGTGATCTCCACGCCCGTCACGTTGCGCAGCGCGTGCTGGATCTCCTCACGTGTGATGTCCGAGACGACCACACCGATATCCGTGATGCCGGCCGTCTGCAGCGTCCGGATGGCGTGGCGGATGATGGGCTGGCCAGCCACCCGCAGGACGGGTTTGGGACGCGTATAGGTCAGGGGGCGCAGGCGCGTTCCCAGACCAGCCGCAGGAATGATGGCTTTCACTCCGGGAGTCTAGTGGAGTGGAGATGACAATGCGCTTAACCTCTACCAACGTTCGGTGTGCAGGAATGCCCAACGTCTGACGCGGCCTCCTCACCGGGTTCACGTGTCCGGCTGCTCAGATGGCCCGATGAACGACCCGAGCCCGGACATCATTCTGCGTGGCGCGTGGCGTGGGCAGCCTGGCGCTCCCGACCGCACCTTTCACGGCACCGTGGTGCAGTCGTCCCACCCCCAGGTTCCCGTGGATGCCGGTATAAGCGTGACCTTCGAGCACAGCGGATCGCGTGTCACCGGCGCGTCCGACCACGGCACCTATGTCCTGCACCTCGCCGGCCCGTCCAGCATCCGGGTGGTGCTGTCGCGGTTCAGCAGCCAGGCCGCCTCCAGCACCCACGCCCACGACGAGACCAGCGACGACGAGTGGTATGCCCTGCCTGCCCGGCCCTGACCTGCGGCCGGAGCTCACCGGAGCGAGGCCGCTGACCCTCAATCCCTGCTGAATCTCCGTCTTACCTACCCGGCAGGAGTGCGTGCCACGGTGACCTATGAACGAACAGCAGATCCGTGCGTGTATCGACGCCTGTCTGGCCTGCGTGGAGGCCTGTGAGACCTGCGCCACCGCGTGCCTGGACGAGCCCGATATCGACATGATGCGCGCGTGCATCCGGCTGGATCGGGACTGCGCGGACGTGTGCGCCACCACGGCCCGGCTGCTCATGCGGGGCAGCGACCTGCACCCCCAGGCGTGTGCCCTGTGCGCCGAGGCGTGCGCGGCGTGCGCCGCCGAGTGCGGGAAGCATGACCACGGCCACTGCCAGCGCTGTGCCGCCGCGTGCCGTGCCTGTGAGGCCGCGTGCCGTGTCCTGGCGGCGTGAGGTCTACAGCAGCTGGATTTCCATGGCCCGCAGCACCGCCCGGGTGCGGTCGCGCACGCCCATCTTGGACAGGATGTTCGACACGTAGCACTTGATGGTGCCCTCGGTCGTGGTGATCAGGCCGGCGATCTCCCGGTTCGAGTACCCGCCGGCCATCAGGCGCAGCACCTCGCGCTCGCGTTCGGTCAGGGCGACATGGTCTTCCGGCCGAACCGGCGGAGGCGTCTCGGTGCCGCGCACGCGCTCCGTGCAGACCGGCTGGAGCCAGCGTCCCCCGCCCGCCACGGTGCGGATCGCCCGCAGCAGGATCTCCAGCGACACGTCCTTGAGCAGGTAGCCGCGTGCACCGGCCTGCACGCCCTGGATCAGCAGCTCGTCGTCGTCGAAGGTGGTCAGGATCAGGGTGGGGGGCAGGGTACCGCACGCGCCCAGCGCGCGCAGGACGCCCAGCCCATCCAGCTGGGGCATCCGGTAGTCGAGCAGCAGCACGTCGGGGCGCACGTCCGCGACCACCGTCAGCGCCTGGGCACCGTCCTCGGCCTCCGCCACCACCTGCATGTCGCCGGACAGGCCCAGCATGGCCTTGAGCCCGTGGCGCACCAGCGTCTGATCCTCGGCGATGCAGATCCGGATCAGGCCGGGCTGCGCGTTGAGTGTGCCGCTCACGCGCCACTCCGCAGCGGCAGGGCGGCCGTCAGCTCCACACCGCGCCCCACGGGTGTCTGCACGTCCAGCGTGCCGCCCAGTGCCTCCAGCCGCTCGCGCATGCCGCTCAGGCCGCAGCCGAAGTGCAGCCCCGGTACGCCGGGGCCGTCGTCGCGGGCGTGCAGCTGTACCCGCGTGGCCTCGCAGTGGAGCTCCAGCCACACCTGCGTGGCGTGGGCGTGCCGGGCCGCGTTCGTGACCATCTCCTGGGCACAGCGCAGCAGCGTCCGTGCCACCACCGGGCACTCCAGCCGGAGATCCGGCGGCAACGCCACATGCACCGTCAGGGCCGCGCCCTGCGTCATGGCGCGCAGTTCCACCGGGAAGTCGCAGCCGGCGTCGTCCCGCATGCCGCGCACGGCCGTCCGCACGTCGCCCAGCAGCTGCCGCGCCACGTCCTGCGCGGTGTGGACGTGCTCCCGCGCCGGGCTGTCGGGCAGCAGGTGGTGGGCGACCTGGAGATGCATGCCCAGTCCGGTCAGGTGGTGGCCCAGCAGGTCATGCAGATCCCGCGAGATCTGCAGGCGCTCGGCGCGTCGGCTCGCGTCGGCCAGCAGGGCCCGCGTCGCGTGCAGTTCCTCGACCACCTGCGCCAGGGCGCGGCGGGCCTGCACCTCGCGCACCGCCGTCTGGGCGGTCGTCACGGCGAAGAGCTGGAAGACCAGGTAGCCGCTGGCAAAGGCCCATGCATCCAGATCGTGCTTCCAGTGTGTGAGGAGCACGCAGGCCAGCGCTCCGCTCTGCACCAGCACCCACGCGGTCGCGTGCGGCCACGGCAGCAGCAGCCCCACCTGGGCGGCCACCACGATCAGCAGCCCCGCCTGGATGGAACTGCCGTGCAGCAGCGCGTTCGCGCTGAGGGCCAGCACGGTCTGCAGGCCCAGCAGCAGCAGCGTCTCCCGGCGTGCCGCCGGTGTGCGCGGCGGCCGACATGCCAGCAGGAAGGCGATCACGAAGGCCACGCCGCTCACCGCCCAGTGGCCGACCTCGATCCGCTGGAGGTGGTCACGTACCGGCTCGACCAGCAGCGAGTGGGCCGACAGGGCCAGCCACAGGCCGACCCCGGTCACGCGCACCACCCGGCGGATCTCGTGCTCGGCGTCGTGGTCGGGCGACAGGGCAGACGCCGCGGGCGCACCGGGGGTGGCACGCGGCGCGGCGGTCAGGCGGTCGGGCCAGGGAACAGCGGCGGCAGGCGCGGTGGACACAGGCATGTTCGGCTCCTCGTCGGGGGCGGCGCAGGCAGCAGGTCAGATGGACAGAGGCCGGGAGGGGTGACGGTTGTACTGTATGGGCCGCCGGAGGCGACAGGATGAGGACGTCCGGGCCACGGGCGGGCGCCGGACGTCCGGGCCTCCTCTACCCGAGCAGGATGTCGCAGAGCAGGGCCTTGCCCAGCGGTACCCAGCGCCCGTCGGCCCGCAGCTTGCGCACCAGGGTGTCGTAGGCATAGGTGCAGCCCCGGTTGATGGCCTCGCCGATGATCAGCTTGATCACGGCCTTGAGCGGCCCGCGCAGCACGGCCTTGAGCCAGCCCGGCGCGGACTTGTATTTCTTGATCAGCGAGACCAGACGGTCGTACACCCAGTCCGCGACCCCCTGGGCGGCCAGTCCGCTGGCCACGGTGCCCTGGGCCGTCAGGGGGGTGATCACGAAGGGCGAGCCGCGCGTGCCGGTCTGGCCCTCGGGCACGGTGCGCAGTTCGGCATAGACCGGCGCGCTGCCCTCCACGCTGCCGATCAGGGTGACGGCCTCACGGCCGGCAGTGGCGTCCACGTAGGTGGTCGGCACGCCCGCGTCCTCCACGGTCACCACGCCCTGGACCGTCAGACCACGGGCGGCGGCCACCGCCAGCGTGCGGGCCTCGCTGGCCTGCGCGGTCGGCGACAGGGACAGGGCCGGCGCGGCGCCGGCCGTGGGGGACGGTGTGGGCACGACGGCGGTGGGCGTCTGGCCGCACGCGCTCAGGGTGATCATCACGGACAGGAACGCAGCGGCGGCGGAACGGCGGGGTGCGGTCATGGCGGGCCTCCGGGGGGGTGGGGGGATGACGGGGAGGAGGGATGCCGGAGTGTCCGGGCCGGCGTGCAGGACGGAGTGGAGATTGCCGGCCCGGTGCGGGCTCAGTAGAACGATCCCTTGCCGCCGAAGTACACGGCCGTGTAGAAGGCCCGCGCCGCGACGTAGCACGGGTACTTGCGCCAGCCGAGGGTGTCGCACACGCTGTTCATGTGCTCCTTGAACTGGGCATCGACCCAGTGCCGGTGTGTCTCGTTGCGCAGGCTGGGATAGAAGCGGACGTTGCGGTAACCGAAGTCGTGCTGGCGGCACGGCCAGTAGAACTCGTCGCTCCAGCCGGTGTATCCCGACGGGCCGCTGCACCCGTCGGTCGTCCACACGAAGCGTGGGAACGCGCTTTTCAGCGTCGAGTAGCGCGAGCGGAAGGTGTTGGTCGAGGCGACGATCTTGTACGTGGAACTCGCGTAGGGCGCGGCCTGGGCCTCCAGGGTGCTGCCGGTACCGGTGCTGGTGGCCGGCAGCGTCTTCAGGCCCTCGGTCAGGTCGGTCTGCAGGTCACGCAGCAGCGCGTCCAGGTCGATGGCCTGCCCGGCGTCGTCCAGCGGCGCGGCGGCCCGGCCAGCCTGCACGTCGTCACGCAGCGCCTGTACCTCGGCGATCCGGGACCGCAGCGCCGTGAGCTGGGCGTCAGAGAGCACGGTGGTGGGCACCGGGGTGCCGGTGGTCACGGTGGCCGGTTCCTCCTGGGCCGCCGTGGTGACCTGCTGGCCGCAGGACGCGAGGGCGAGGGTACCGAGCAGCAGCAGGCCGAGTCGAGGTGCCGTCATGGTGGAGCCTCCTGGGTCTCCTTCCGTCCGGAAGGGCGTGGGGCGGGCAGGCCCGCCGGGGTGGAGGGACGTGGTTCGTGCAGGTGCGCGTGCTGAGCTGTCTTGCCTGACAGAAGCGTAGTGGTGCGGCGGCCCGCTGCCCACTGCCGGAAGTCAGTCCAGAAGATGAAGGATTCTTTATTCGCGGCTCATGTCTGTGGATGCGGTGGACACGCGCGGGGCGGTGGTTGCACGCCCGTGGTGTAAGCCGTGTGCAAGAGGGGGCGCGGCAGACTCGTCGTATGTGGTCTGCCGCCCCCATCTGCCGTGTCCAGTCCGCACCGTGCCAGGACCGTGCCGGAGGCGTCCTCGTGTGCCGGGGCGTGTCCGCGGTGCCGCCCCGGGCACCGCGCTGGAATCGCGTGTCGGGCCACGCGGCATGACCTCCGTACGTGCGCTGTGGCCGGCGCTGCTGGCGGTGTTCGGCCTGGCCCTGGGCGGACAGGCGCGGGCCGACACGCCGCTGTCCAGTACGCCCACGCACCGCTTCCAGGGCCGCATCGACTACGTGACGACCGGAGCGACCTTCCGGAGCAGGCGCAATTCGACGACGACGCCATCTGACGCGTGTGTGGTGGGTACCACGGCCACGTCACAGGCGGTCAGCGGCGTGCCGACCGGAGCCACGATCCGCAAGGCGCTGCTGTACTGGGCGGCGTCGACCACCCGGACGGGTGACACCGACACGGCGCTCGGTACGATCACGAACGACACGACCGTCACCTTCGATACCCAGACGGTGAACGCCACAACGTCCTACACCGACAGTGCGCCCGTGCCGAACGCGACATCCCCGACCTCCTACAACAGTTTCTTCAGCAATGTCGCGGACATCACCCCGTATATCGCTGGGCTCGCCAACCCCAACAAGACCTACAGCATGACCGGCCTGAACATTCAGACGGCCGACGTGGCGAACGCCAGAGCGACGCGGGCCTCGTCGCACTGCGGCTCGCAGACGGTGCTGGGCGGCTGGGGGCTGTACATCATCTACGAGACCGCCACCGAGACCTACAAGAACCTGGTCATCTACGAGGGTTTCGAGCGTAGCCAGAACACCAGTATCAGCCGTACCATGACCGGTCTGCGCGTGCCGACCACATTCGAGGCCCGCACGTCCATCCTGACGTGGGAAGGCGACGAGACCCTGAACGTCAACACGTCCACCAACGTCGCCGAGGCTCTGAGCTTCGGGGCCGGCCAGACTGCGTCGGCGATCAATAACATCTTCAACGTGGGTGGCGTCAACAGTGGGGCGCGGCAGGGCATCTTCAACAGCACCATCAGCACCGGCCTGAGCAGCGGCACGACCGCCAACGCGACCGGTCGTGACGACGCCTACGGCGTGGACTTCGACACCTTCGACGTGACCAGCAAGACCAGCACCGGGGCCACCAGCGCGACCATCAACATCGTCGGCAGCCAGGACCTGTTCTATCTGAGCAGCGTGCCGATCCTGGTCACCAGCGGGGTGGCCGACCTGTCCGTGACCAAGACGGTCAGCAATGCCACGCCCGTGATCGGCAGCACCGTCACGTACCGCGTGACCCTGAACAACGCCGGGCCGGATCCGGTGTCCAGCGCCGTGGTGCCACCGGAGAACGTGGTGGTCACGGATCAGTTGCCCGCCGGGCTGACGTTCGTGTCGGCCACGGCCAGCGCCGGCAGCTACGACGCCGCCACCGGCCAGTGGTCGGTGCCGGAACCGGTGGTCAACACGTCGGCCACCCTGGACATCACCGCGACCGTCACCGGCACCGGCACGATCACGAACACGACCCAGATCACCTCCAGTCCCCAGCCCGACAGCGACTCCACGCCGGGCAACGGCGTGACCACCGAGGACGACTACGCGGCGGTCCCCCTGACGGTCGTACAGCCGCTCACGGTCAGCAAGGCCTTCTCGCCGACGACCGTCGCCGCTGGCAGCATCGGCGCCCTGAGCATCACGGTCACGAATCCCAGTGCCTTCGCGGCCAGCGCCGTGGCCGTCACCGACGATCTCGCGGGCACCATGGGGCTGTCGCGGCCGCTGCCGCTGCGCCTGACCGCCAACTCCTGTGGCGGCACCATCACGACCGGCAGCACACCGGTCACGCTCACGGCGGGCGGCGCGGCGAGCGAGAGCAGTGACGGCGTCCTGCGGCTCGCCGGCGGGAGCATCGCGGCCGGAGGGTCGTGCACCGTGACCGTGCAGGTCACCGTACCGGATGCCGGTGCGGCCACGCGCACGAACACCATTCCCGTGGCGAACGTCACCGCGACCATCAGCGGGCAGGCGGTCACGGGCGCCGCGACCGCCGCCGCGACCCTGACCACCACGACCAGCAGCGCGGGCACGGCCTTCACCTGCGATGCCCGCTTCTATCAGCTGCGGCAGGATCCCGTCACGCTGCTCTCGAACCTGTACCGCCTCGACCGCCGCAGCCTCGCGTCCGGCGGCACGGCCGTGTGGGCCAGCGGTTTCGGCCCCGGTCTGAACGCCCTGGCCTTCAACAGGGCCGACGGCTATTTCTACGCGGTGAACATCACGCCCTTCACCAGCGGCACTCCCTTCCGCCTGTACCGGCTGGGGGCCAGCGGCGCGGTCGAGGTCGTGGGGGCGAATCTCGGCATTCCCGCCGGATCGACCATTGCGGCCGGCACCATCGACGCGGCGGGCACGCTGTACCTCAAGAAGCTCACGAACGACGCCGTGATCTACAAGTATTCGATCGGTTCGGGCACCGCCAGCACGCTGACCATCAACGGCGGTACGGGCGTGAACATCCTCGATCTGGCCCTGAATCCGGTCGACGGATTCCTGTACGGCGTCGTCACGCCCGGCGGCGTGTACCGCATCAACGCCAGCAGTGGAGCGACCACCCTGACCGGCACACCCGCCGCCGTCGCCGGCGACAACTCGAACCTGCTGGGCAGCGCGTTCTTCGACGTGGCCGGCACGCTGTACGCTGCGCAGAACGGCGGTACGTTCGGCACCGTGAACCTGAGCACCGGGGCCTTCACGGCCCAGGGCGCGGCCAGCAGCGCCGCACAGACCGACGGGGCCTCGTGCGTGTTTCCCGACAACCGCGTGGACGTCGTGAAGTCGGTGGGCACCGTCACCGCGCAGAGCGCGACCACCTTCGACATCCCGTACACCGTGACCGTGAAGAACACGGGAACAGTCAGCGATCCCAACATCCAGCTCACGGAGAACCTCGCTCAGACCTTCAGCGCCGGCGGCCCGACCCTGAGCATCGTGGCTGGCCCCACCGTCACGGCGGGAGCGGCCACCGTGAACAGCAGTTTCAACGGCAGCGGCGACCCCCGGCTGCTGTCTGGTACCACCGCCCTGGCCGCCGGCGCGAGCGCCACCGTGACCTTTACCGTGCGGGTCGCCTACCCGGATCAGGCCAGCGTGCCGTCCAGCGCCACCATCCTGAACAACAGCGTGACCGCGACCAGCACCGACACCGCGCCCAACGCCGGCTACGTCGGCGGCCTGCCGCCGGTGGACCTGCTCGCCACGGATACCTCGACCAGCGGAACCACTCCGCCCGGCAGCGCGAACGGGGACACGCCCACGCCCACGCCCGTGGTTCTGCCCACCGTGGCCGACCTGACCCTGACCAAGACCGACGGTGTGAGCGGCGTCCCGGCGCTGGGAAGCACCACCTACACCATCACGCTGACGAACGCCGGCCCCGGCAGCGCGAACGGCACGGTGCTGACCGATCCGGCGGCAGCCGGCCTGACCAAGACCGGCGTGAGCTGCGCGGCGGCCGGCGGTGCCGTGTGCCCCACGGTCACGGTCGCTGGACTGGAGGGTGGCGTGACCATCGCCACGCTGCCGGCGGGCGGCTCGGTCACGCTGACCGTGCCCGCCACCGTGACCGTCACCACCGGCACCGTCAGCAACAGCGTGACGGCCGCGCTGCCCGCCGGCACGGTCGATGTCACGCCGGTCGGCACGGTGACCGACACCGACACCGTGACCCCCGTGACCGACGTGGCGGTCAGCAAGGCAGTGAACCGTGCCCTGGCTGGCCCCGGCCAGACGCTCACGTACACGATCCGGGTGTGGAACAACGGCCCCAATGCCGCGACCGGCGTGACCATCACCGACCCCGTGCCCGCCGCCCTGACCGGCGTCACGTGGACGTGCGCGGCCACCGGCACGGCCACGTGCTCGGCCGCCAGCGGCAGCGGGAGCAGCGTCAACCTGACGGCAGGCCTGCCGGTTGATACGGGCGCGATCACCACTGCCGACACGCAGTACGTGACCGTGACCATTACCGGCACGCTGGCGAGCACCGCGACCGGTACCGTGGCCAACACCGCGACCGCTGCGCACGGCAGCGACGCCACCGGCGGCAACAACAGCGCCACCGCCAGCACCGCCGTCGTGGACGCCGTGACCGACAGCAGTGTCGGCGTGCCCTTCAACACGGCCGCGACCATCAGCGTGCTCGGCAACGACACGGTCGGGGGCGCGGCGGCGACCACCTCGAACAGCGCCGTGACCGTCAGCGCGAACGGCGGCCTGGCGGGGCTCAGCGTGAACGGCAGTGGGCAGCTCGTCCTGGCGGCATCGGCCGGCAATGTGCCCGGCACGTACACCGTCACGTACCAGCTGTGCTCGACGACCGACACCACCGCGTGCGACACCGCGACCGTGCCCGTGACCATCACGGCCCTGTCGGCCGATCTGGGCATCACGAAGACCGGCCCGGCCAGCGTGGTCGCCGGGCAGACCGTCACGTACATCCTGACCGTGACGAACGCCGGCCCGGCCAGCGCGAACGGGGCAGCGTTCAGCGACAGCGTGCCCACCACTCTGACCGGTGTGACGGCCACCTGCACGGCCGCGACCGGTGGGGCCAGCGGCTGCACAGTCGGCGTCGGCGCAGGCAACGCTGTGACCGGCACGGTTGGCACCCTGCCCAGCGGCGGCAGCGTGCAGATCACCGTGACCGGCACGGTTCCTGCGGCGGCCACCGGCAGCCTGAGCAACAGCGCCTCCGTCAGTGTGCCCACGGGCGTGACGGATCCGGCGACGGCGAACAACACCAGCGCGACCGTCACCACGGCGATCACGCCGCTGTCCGACCTGGCCATCGACAAGAGCGGCCCGGCCGCCGTCGGCTCGGGCGGCAGCGTGATCTACACCATCCGGGTGTGGAACAACGGCCCCACGGCCGCGACCGGGGCCACGGTCACCGACACCCTGCCCGCCGGCCTGACCGTCACCGGGATCACCTGCGCCGTGACCGGCACGGCCACCTGCGGTACCCAGAGCTTCACGGCCAGCAGCGTGACCATCACCACGGGCAGCCTGACCCTGGACACCGCGCCCGCGAACGGCACGCCAGACGGCAACTACGTCACGTATACCGTCACCGGCACCGCGCCGGCCAGCGGCAGCCTGAGCACCACCGCCAGCGTGGCGGTGCCCGCCGGCCGGTCCGACCAGGCCGGCACGAACAACACCAGTGCCGCTGCCGTGACCCGGATCATCGACGCTGTGAACGACAGCGCCGTGAACCTGTCCTACGGTGCGGGCGGTACGGTCGGTGTGCTCGGCAACGACACGGTGGGCGGCGTGGCGGCCACCACCTCCAACAGCACCGTGACCGTCACCGCGAACGGCGGGCTGACCGGCCTGGGCGTGAACGCGGCGGGCCAGCTCGTCGTGCCCACAGGCGCCAGCGCCGGCACCTACACCGTCACGTACCGCGTCTGCGACAGCGCGGTCGCCACGGCGTGCGACACGGCCACGGTCGCCATCACGGTGGGTGCGGCGCAGGCGAACGTGGGGATCACGAAGACCGGCCCCGCGTACGCCCAGCCCGGCCAGGACATCACCTACACCCTGACCGTCACGAACGCCGGCCCGGACGCGGCCACCACGGTCACCGTGACCGACGTGCTGCCCGCTGCCCTGACGTACGTCAGCTCCAGCCCGGCGGCCGGCACCAGCGGCCAGACGCTCACCTGGACGGTGCCCACCCTCGCCAGCGGGAGCACCTGGACGGCCACGGTCACGGTGAAGGCGCCCACCACCGCCATCCTGGAGGGCACTCCGGCGGCCCGCAGCATCACGAACACGGCCAGTGTCAGCAGCGCCACCGCCGACCCGGTGAGTGCCAACAACAGCGCCAGCGCCGTCACGGCCATGGTCTACGGCACGCTCGGCAAGACGGTTCGCAACGTCACCACCGGTTCCGCCTTCACGACCTCTGGCGGCGGCCTGCCCGGTGAGGTGCTCGAATACTGCATCGCCTACGCCAACTACGGCGGCGTGGGTCTGCCGAACTTCACGATCACGGATCACGTGCCCGGCACCACCACGGCCCTGGCCACCGCCTACGACGCCGACGAGCCCGGCCCGGCCACCGGCTTCGGCGTGAAGTTGCTGCGCGGAGGCGTCACGTCGTACCTGAGCAGCGCCACCGACGCCGATGTCGGCGCCCTGAGCACCAGCGGCGGCGGTTTCGGTCGCGGCACGATGAGCGCGGCGCTGGGCACCCTGGCGGTGGGGGAGAGTGGCAGCGCGTGCTTCCAGGTGTCGATCCGCTGAGCCCATCTTCGCCGAGCAGATCCGTGTGCCCCCTACAATCGGGCGCGTGATACCGACTCCGCACTCTTGCGCCACAACCGGGACAGCGCCGGTCGCGGCTCCATGCCGCAGAGCCGGTATGCTGTTCCTGCTCCCTCTGCTACGCAGCTCTGCGAGTCTGGTCGGATGGAATCGGTTCTCTGAACCGGTTCAATCGGAATCGGTATGACTCCGTCTTCCCCCACCTCCGGCTCCGAACACCTGCGCGGCGTGCTGCTGCTGGTGCTGGTCACGGCCATCTGGGGCAGCACCTTCGCGGTGGTCAAGACCCTGGGCGAGACGCTCAGTGCTCCGGCCCTGATCACGTGGCGCTTCCTGATCGCGTCGCTGGCGCTGGCCCCGCTCGTGTGGGTGCAGGCGCCCCGCGCCGCCCGCCCTGGAGCGCCGGTGCCCGCCGCGTCCCTGTGGCGCGACGGCCTGCTGCTGGGAACATGGCTGATCGCCAGCTACGGCACACAGACCATCGCCCTGCAGACGACCAGCGCGAACCGCGCCGCCTTCTTCACGGCCCTGAGTGTCGTGATGGTGCCGCTGTGGCTCGCGGCTGCCCAGCGCCGCCGCATCCCGCTGCCCGTGTGGCTGGCGCTGCCGCTGGCGGTGGCGGGCCTCGCGCTGCTGTCGTGGGAGGGCGGTGCGCTGGTGATCGGCGATGCGTGGGCGCTGGCATGCGCGGTCACCTACGCCGGCTTCATCGTGACCCTGGAGCGCGTGGCGCACCGGCACGCGGCGCTGCCCTTCACCATGGCGCAGCTGCTGGCGGTGACCGGGCTGGCAGCGCTGTGGCTGCTGTTCAGCGGTGAGCCGGCCGTGCCGCCGGCGGGCAGCTGGTGGCCGCTGCTGTACCTGGGCGTGGCGGCCACGGCCGTGACCACCCTGCTCCAGACGGTGGGGCAGCGGCGCGTCAGTGCGGCCGAGGCCAGCGTGATCTACGCGCTGGAGCCGGTGACGGCCACGCTGTTCAGCTTCCTGCTGATCGGTGAGCGGGTCGGGGTGCGTGGCGCGCTGGGCGGGGCGCTGGTCGTGCTGGCCACGGTGCTCAGCCAGCGGGGCGGCCCGGGGACGCCGCATGCCGAGACGCCGGCCGTCCAGCCGGGCCGGGCGGCAGACCAGCCTACAGGCCGCGCGCCTGATCCGGGATCAGCAGAGTCCTGAGGCTCGGGCTCGATCCCCACACGCTGCGCAGCGCGGTCTTCACGGCCGAGTGGCGCACCGCGTCGTAGATGGCCGGGGGCAGGCTGGCCGACGGATACGTGCCCTGCGGGCCACGCGTCGTGACGTGGACGTCCAGCGGAAAGCTCAGGGCCGCTGTGGCGATCAGCATGCCCCCCAGCAGGAACCCGCCCAGGGCGCCGGGGGCCATGAACCACGACCGTTCCAGCGGCTCGGGGATCAGGCGGCCCAGGGCGGCAGCCAAGCCGGCGCTCAGCAGCAGGGCGATCACGGCGGCGGCCAGCGGACTGCCCGACAGCGAGTTCGCCAGGAAGCACAGGGCGATGCCGCCGATGCCCCAGCCGAGCCCGGCCAGGCCCCGCCGGGCGCCCAGGGCGGTCAGGAGCGCCCACACGGTGATGAGCAGCGCATCGAACCAGGTGATCACGTTCCCGAGTGTAGTCCGGTCGCCTTACAGTTTCCTGCCGATCCCACGGTGCCGGAGCTGCGGTGCCGGGGCGGGTCTTCTGCCTGCCAGGCGGGCCGTACACTGGGGACATGATCCGTGTGCTGCTCGTGGACGACCATGCCCTCTTCCGTCAGGGCCTGCGCAGCCTGCTGGAGTCCGAGGGCATGCGTGTGATCGGTGAGGCCGCCAACGGCCGCGAGGCCCTGCGCTACGCGGCCGACACGCACCCCGACGTGATCCTGATGGACATCCAGATGCCGGAACTCGACGGCGTGAAGGCCACCCAGAGCATCTTGGAGATCGATCCGCAGGCCCGCGTCATCATGATCACCATGTACCGGCAGGATCGCTACGTGTTCGAGGCGGTCAAGGCCGGAGCCCGCGGCTACATCCTCAAGGACGCCGATGCCGCCACGCTGCTCGACGCGATCAAGCGGGTCGCGGCGGGCGAGGCGCTGCTCGACGCCGACATGGCCCAGAACGTGCTGGACGACTTCCGCGACAAGCGCGAGGAACTTCCCAGCGAGAAGCACGCCGACCTCAACGAGCGCGAGACCATGATCCTGAAACTGCTCGCCCAGGGCTTCTCGAACCAGGACATCGCGTTGCGGCTCGACATCAGCGAGAAGACGGTCAGGAACCGCCTGTCGGAGATCTTCACCAAGCTCCAGCTGAACAACCGCACCCAGGCGGCGCTGTACGCGATCCGTGAGGGCATCGCCAACCTTGAGTAGGCGGCCCGGTGGGAGCCGGCCGGGGCGCGCCCCCACGGCCGTCACCTTCCGCGCCGGGTGCTGCCGCGAGTGGACAGTCGCCACGGCCGAACCCGATCTGGCGTACACCGAGCAGGCCTTCCCGGAGTGCCCCACCTGCCCGCACCGCGTGGAGCCCGAGGGGGCCGCCCCCTTCTGCACCCTGCGGCCGGTGGGCACCGCCCATCCCTTCGCGGCCCTGGCTGGCCTGGACGTGCCGGAATAGACGTGCCGGGACCGGAGGCCGACTTCCTGGCAGACCTGCGGGGCCACGGCTATGGGGGAGAGGTCGGCCTGAGCGTGCGGGCACTGGACGGCACGGCACTGATCGCGCTCAACGCGGAGCGGGTCTTCCCGGCGGCCAGCACGATCAAGGTGCCGCTGCTCGTGCTGGCGCTGGAGCGGGCGCAGTCCGGGCACCTCGATCTGGATGGCCGGGTGGTCATGCAGGACGCCGACCGCGTGCCCGGTGCCGGGGTGCTGCACGAACTGTCCGGCGGGCTGGCCCTGACGTGGCGCGACGTGCTGACCCTGATGATCGTCGTGAGCGACAACACGGCCACCAACCTCGTGATCGGAGCGCTGGGCGTGGATCGCGTGAATGCGTGGCTGGACGCCGGGGGCTACGGACACACGCGGCTGGTCGGTAAACTCCAGCTGCCGCCCGAGCAGCGCAACGCGGCCCAGCGGCGGGGCGAACGCAACCGAACCACGGCCCACGAGCAGACCCGGATACTCACCCGGCTGGCACGGGGAGAGCTGCTGGACGCCGAGTACACGGCCACTGCGCTGGAGATCCTCTCGCGCCAGCAGTACCGCGACCTCATCGGGCGCAGGGTGCCCCGGCGGCCGGACGGCACGCTCCTGTACCGGCTGTGCTCCAAGAGCGGTGAACTTGCGGGTGTCCATCATGATGTCGGCGTGCTCTATACGCCCCGCCCCCTGGTGGTGGCCCTGCTCTCCGAGGGGGGCACGGATCCGCGTGAGCACCCAGACAACCGGGATGTGACGCTGCTGGCAGACCGGCTGTGGCCGCTGCTGGCCGCCCTGGGCAAGACCGCTTCGGCCGCCTCTGGAGGGGACATTTAACCGCCCGGTCAGGCGCAGAATACAGGTTGCCGGGATGTCATGAAGACCGTGTCAGGCGTCGCCGGAGGCTGGGACGGGCCATGCTATGCTGTCCGCCGCATCCGGCCACCATGAGCGGCTTCTGAGCATCAATCCGGGGTGGTTCCGGTCACGGACGACCCAGTCCAAGCATCAGGGAGAGGGAACGTGGAAAGAAACGACGCTGTCATGCCATGGGTCGCCATCGTGAGCGCGGCCATCATGTGGATCCTCCTGCTGTTCCTGTTCAACAAGGAGACGGCTCCTGAACCCGTGGTGGTCGATCAGGCCGTGGTTGCCAACATCAGCAAGGAGTGGCCGACGGTCGGGCAGCAGGTGTACACCGCCAACTGCTCCGGGTGCCACGGCGCACAGGGTCAGGGTGTGGTCGGGCCGAAGCTCGCCGGTGACGAGAAGATCCTGAAAGATCCGGTCTACGTCCACACCATCATCACCAAGGGCAAGGGCGGCATGCCGGCCCAGACGCAGCTCAAGGATAACGAGGTCTACGCGGTCGCCAACTATGTCCTGAACTCGTGGGGCAACAAGATCGAGGAACCCCTGACCCCGGCTCAGGTCGCCGAGGGGCAGAGCAAGGTCGATCCGGCCGTCCTGAAGAACCGCAGCCGCTTCGTGCCCGAGGACATCAAGCTTCCCGAGATCTTCCTGGTCACGTTCATCCTGGTGCTGCTCACCTACGGCCTGATCGGGCTGTACTCGGTGTGGGCCGAGGGCATGGAACTGCACCCCGGCATCCACAAGGTGCGCTCGACGCCGCTGGCCGTGCTGGGCATGCTGACCACCCTGGGTCTGACCGTGCTGTTCAGCGTGCTGTTCGTCCGGCAGATGGTCACCGACTACGCCGGCTGGGCCGCGCGTGAACCGGTCATGCCCAACGTCACCGCCGAGGGCTTCTACGCCGCGATGATCGTCCTGACGCTGGCCCTGGCGATCGGCCTGTACAAGAAGTACTTCATGGACGGCGAGGTGCTCGTCGAGGACGCCAGCGGCGAGTTCCCGTGGTGAGTCCCCGCGCCCTTCAAGAGAGGTTTGAACCATGACCCGTTACAAGAGACAGGATCCCGAACTCACCCGCCGCAAGTTCATCAATGTCGCCATGGGGGGCGCGGCCGCCGTCGGCACCGTCAGCCTGGTCAGTGCCCTGGGCAGCGCGAAGCCCGTCTTCCGTCTGACCCCGGAACTGGCCCCGCCCATGAGCGGCGACGTGATCGTCCATGCCGATCCCAGCCGCTACGGCGAACCCGTCAAGGTGTCGGATCTCAGCGCCGACAAACTGGTGCGCGCGTGGCCGATGGGCAAGACCAGCGACGGTGGCACGGTGATCCGCGACAAGGATCCCACCAGCGTGCTCGCGCTGTACCGCTTTCCCAAGGGTCAGCTCGTCGAGCCGACCAAGCTGGACGCCACCATCGACGGCGAGATCGTCGCCTACGGTGACCGCTGTACCCACGCCGGCTGTAACGTTGGTGACAACGCGCAGCAGCCCGGTCTGATGAACTGCCCGTGCCACTCCGGCCAGTACGATCCCAAGCAGGGCTGCAAGGTGATCGGCGGGCCGCCACCGCACCCGCTGCCCCAGCTGCCCATCAAGCTCCAGGGGAATCAGATCGTTGCGACCGGCTTCTTTCTCAGTGTTCCCTACGGCTTCAACAAGGAAGAGGACTGGGAACAGTACACCGAACAGGTCAAGGAGGCTCTCGGATGAACCAGTGGCTGGATGACCGTCTGCACATCTCGCGCCTGAACGACAAGTTCCTGCGCAAGGCCTTCCCCGTGCATCACTCCTTCTTCCTCGGAGAGATCACGCTGTTCAGCCTGATCGTCCTGATCATCACGGGCATCGTGCTGGCGCTGGCCTACGAGCCCAGCAACTCGCTGGTGGTGAACTCCTTCGATCCCGGTACCGCCGACAAGCCGAACCTGATTCCGGCGGCCTTCCACTCGGCCCTGAAGATCAACGCCATGCCCTTCGGGGACATGCTGCGGCGCGTGCACCACTGGATGGCGAACATCATGGTGGCGGCGGCCGTGATCCACATGATGCGGATCTACTTCACGGGCGCGTTCAAGAAGCCCCGCGAGATCAACTGGTGGATCGGCATGCTGCTGCTGATCTTCGCGGCGCTGACCGCCGTGACCGGCTACATCCTGCCGTACGACAACTACGCGTACCAGACGGCGGGCGTGGTCTACGCGATCACCAAGTCCGTACCGTGGGTGGGTGACTGGCTGGCGCAGGCGGCCTTCGCCGGCCAGTTCCCTGGGGCCGGGATCGTACCGCGCATCTACGGCTACCACATCATGCTGCTGCCGGGCATCCTGCTGGCCCTGACCGGCGCGCATATGCTGATCATGATCAAGCAGAAGCACACGCAGCCGCAGTACGCCAAGAGGCTCGCGTACAAGAAGATCGTCGGTGTACCGCTCATGACCCAGCAGACGCCCATCATGCTGATGCTCGCCCTGCTGTTCACGGGTCTGGTGCTGCTGTTCGGTGCGTTCATCCCGGTGCACCCGGTCGAGTACTTCGGGCCGCCCAGCGCCGAACCCATCCCCAACATCAAACCCGACTGGTATCTGCTGTGGGTCTTCGGTGCCCTGGCGATCATCCCTGGCTTCGACTTCGAACTGTTCGGCGGCACCATCGGGGCCGAGTTCGTGGGCGCCATGGTGTTCCCCGGCATCGTCATGGGCCTGATGTTCGCTGTGCCCATGCTTGACCGCAGCAAGGAGAACATGTACTACGCCGAGAACCCGACCAACCACCCGATCCGGCTGGCGGCGGGGACGGCATTCATGGCCTTCATGATCATGCTGTCGGTCGCAGGGTACAAGCCGGATCTGATCGAGGGCGGCATCCTGACCACCGCGAATGCCAACGCGATCCTGTGGATTCTGGTCGTGGTCATCCCAGCGCTCACCTACTTCGCCACCCTGGGCATCGTCCGCCTGATCCGTGCCCTGCGCGAAGCGGACGAGCGCGACGCCGCCGCTCATTCCGGACAGCTCGGTCACAGCGCCGCCGACGACTGATTCCGACCTCTCCTCGCGGCCCCGCCCCTGTGGTGGGGCCGTTTTCGTGGCTGCTATGGTGGCCCGGTGGATGATCTTGCCCCACTCCTCGCCCGCGCCGCCCGCGAGCTGAAGCTGGATGGACATACCGTCGACGATGCGCCGGAGGACGTGGTGCGGCAGTTCAGTGCCGTGGTGCTGGAGGCGCTGTCGGCCAGGGGTCTGGTCGATGGCCCGGCAGAGCTGGAGTGCTGGGCAGGGCCGCGTTCACCGATGTCGTGAGTGATCAAAAAAATCCGCCCCGGAGGGCGGTTCAGGTCATGTGGACTGAAGGGTGTTCAGGCCTGGACGCCACGGCTGGGGCGCATCACGCTGATCTGTTCCTCGCTCTGGCGGGCGCCCGCAGCGTAGCCGACCTGGGCTCCGAACTGCCACGCCAGCTTGAGCATGAACAGGATGGCTTCCTCGTCGCCGCTGTGCATCAGCACACGCAGGTGCTCCGGCAGGCCGTCGGGCAGGGGCATCTGGCCGAGCTGCTCGCCGTACTCGGCGCGGAGCCGCTCGAACCATTCGGCGTACGGATTGCTCGTCGCAGGGTTCGTCATGCCCGTATCTTAACATGACCACACTCAAGGAATGTAAGCCCAACGTGGGGCTCTGTTCAGAAAACGGAGGGGCTGGAGGGCACAAAGGCCCAGACGCGCACAATTCCGTTTCCCGAATAGGAGTACGCTTCACACATGACGGCGATCTCCCATCCTGAATCGAACGCCGGAGCGGTCGCTCCGGAGATCAGCATCAGCGAATTCGGCGCACAGAAGGCCCTGGGTATCCTCGCCAGCAGTGGCAAGGAAAACGCCGGTGTCCGGGTGTTCATCAAGAGCGGTGGCTGCAGCGGCTACCAGTACGGCATGGCGATCGACGACCGCGAACTCGAGGGCGATACCATCGTGTACGACCGTGGCGTCAAGCTGCTCGTCGATCACATGAGCCTGCCCCTGCTGCGCGGCGGCCAGGTGGATTTCGTCGAGAACATGATGGGCGGCGGCTTCACCGTCCACAACCCCAACGCGACGTCCTCGTGCGGCTGTGGCCACTCCTTCCGCACCGACAGTGCCCAGGCCCCCGACGGCGAGGGCTCCGGCGGCTGCGGCAGCCATTAGCGGCGCTGGCCTTGCGGCCAGGGTGATCGGTACAACCTGAACAGCACGCACGACAGAGTCTTCCGGGGCTCTGTTTTTCTGTTCTGTTGCCGACCCGTGCGTATCACGTGCGGGATCTGGTGCGGCCCGGCGACTGCCGAGCGGTACGGCGACTTCGTGTCGTACCACGGCTGGATCGTGCGATCCGTCTGTCAAGCCCTCCATCAGCCGGTGTGGTGTGGTCGGCATTCACGTGGGATTCACCCTTGACACACCATGAAGCCACCTTATACTGACCCTCATTACGCACATCTTCAGTCACCACCGCATCACCGGAGGCCTTCTATGAACAAGACCCTTGCCCTGAGCGTCTTCCTGCTTGGCGCGGCCCTTGCCGGGCCGGCCAACAACAGCCTCGTCGTCGGGACGTCGCAGGAGCCGCCGAACATCTACGATCCCTGGGCCACCAACAATCTCGCGATCACCAGCGAGATCAACGGCTTCATGGGAGCGGCCCTGATCGGTCTGGACGACGACGGCGAGCCCTATGCCGACATCGCCACGCGCGTGCCCAGCATCGCGAACGGCGACTACAAGGTCGTGAAGAACGCGGCCGGCGACGTGATCCGCAACTCCGTGACCTACACGATCCGCAAGGACGCCAAGTGGAGCGACGGCACGCCGATCAAGATCGCGGACTTCCAGTTCTGGCTCAAGGTCATCAACGACGACCGCGTGCCGGTGCCCGACCGGGATCCGTGGGATCGGGCCAAGATCACGGCCGTCGATGCCGACACCTTCACCGTGACCTACGATCCGCCCTACCTGTTCGCCGATCAGACGAGCCCCGGCATGGCTCCGTCGCACGTGATGGGCGCGGCCTGGAACGCCTTCGACGCCACCACCAAGGATCAGAAGGACGCCAAGGTCGTCAACGAGGAGTGGAAGAAGTTCATCTCCGCGTTCACCACCGCCCGTGCCCTGCCCAAGGTCGTCGCGGGGCCGTTCAAGCCCACCGCGTGGCGCACCGGCAACAGCCTGACCATGACCCGCAATGCCAACTACTGGATGAAGCCCAAGGGCGACGTGTCCAACTACATCCAGACCGTCACGTACCGCTTCATTCCGAACACCAACACCCTGAAGGTCAACACGCTGTCCGGACAGCTCGATGCGGTCAGCGCCGTGGGCCTCACCTTCGACCAGGGCGTGGATCTGTCGCGCACCGAGCGCGGCAAGTACAAGACGTACTTCGTCCCCGGCGCCGTGTGGGAACACATCGACGTGAACACCCGCGGCCAGAAGGCCAAGGATCTCGACATGGACGATCCGCGCATGCGCCAGGCGCTGCTGCTGAGCATCGACCGCACCGCCCTGACCAAGGCGCTGTTCCAGGGCCGTCAGGCCGTGTCGAACTCGTGGGTGAATCCGATCTCCAAGCTGTACAAGAAGGATGTCAACGACTACGCCTTCAACCTGGCCAGGGCCAAGGCGCTGTTCGCGGCTGTCGGCTGGACGCCCGGCGCGGACGGCATCCTCCAGAAGGGGGGCCGCAAGCTCACCCTGAACTTCTCCACCACAGCCGGCAACACGGTTCGCGAGCGCGTGCAGCAGATCCTGCAGGCCCAGTGGAAGGCGGCAGGCGTGCAGGTGAACATCCAGAACTACCCGGCCAGCGTGATCTTCGGGCCGGACTTCCTGAGCAAGGGCGAGGCCGGCAAGTTCGACCTGGCCATGTACGCCTGGACCGGCAACCCCATCTTCGAGGAAGGCAACCTCTTCAAGGGCGAGGGCATTCCCACCGCCGCGAACGGGTATGCCGGGCAGAACAACTCGGGCTGGAACAACGCCGAGTTCAACAAGCTGCACAAGCAGGCGCAGGTCGAATTCGACCTCAACCAGCGCATCAAGCTCTTTGACCGCATGCAGACCATCTGGAACAGCGAGGTGCCGGCGCTGCCCCTGTACTACCGCGTGAACGTGTACACCAAGGTGCCGGGACTGGTGAACTACACCTTCAGCGCGTACACCCTGTACCCGAGCTGGAACGCCTACAAGATCGGCTGGGCCTCCCGTGGCGCGGTCGAGGAGTACACCCAGAAGTAAGCCTGGGCACGGGATGCGGGCCACGCGCCTGTCCCGGCCGCCCGACGGGGGAGGGAGCCGCCGCGCTCTTTCCCCCTCCCTTCATTCCGGGAACGGCCCCCGCCCCGGTCGTCCACAGTCCGACAAGGTGAATCATGGGAACCTACATCCTCCGCCGTGCCCTTCAGATGGTGCCGCTGTTGCTGGTGATCAGTCTGATGATCTTCATGCTGACCGCCCTGCAGCCCGGCGACCCGGTCGATCAGCTGACCTTCGGCAACACGAACATCACGCCCGAGGACATTGCCCGTCTGAAGCAGGCTTACGGCCTGGATCAGCCGTGGTACGTGCGCTACTTCTTCTGGCTCAAACAGGCCGTCACGGGGAACTTCGGGTACTCTCAGGACTTCAATATTCCGGCGCTGGAGTTCGTGTTCCAGCAGCGCATGCCCAACACGCTGCTGCTGACCGTCCCCGCCCTGGTGGTCAGTACCCTGATCGCGGTGCCGCTGGGGATCTTCAGCGCGGTGCGCCAGTACTCCTGGATGGACTACGTGCTGACCTTTCTGAGCTTCCTGGCGTTCAGTGCGCCCCTGTTCTGGGTGGCGGCCATGGCCATGTATTTCTTCGCGGTGTACCTGCCGGGCGTGACCGGGGGCGCGGTGTCGCTGCCGCCCGGCGGGCTGGGCAGTCCCGACCTGCCGCTGGACGCCGGGTTCTGGGCGACGACCATGGATAAAGTGCACTACCTGCTGCTGCCGCTGGGCATCCTGATGCTGCGCGAGATCGCCGTGACCATGCGCTTCATGCGGGCAAACATGCTGGAGGTGCTGACCCAGGACTTCGTGCGCACCGCCCGCGCCAAGGGCCTGAACGGGCGCGTGGTGCTGTACAAGCACGCGCTGCGCAACGCGGTCGCCCCGATCCTGACCCTGCTGGGCCTGAGCATCCCCGGGCTGTTCGGTGGAGCCGTGATCACCGAGACCGTCTTCTCGTGGCCGGGCATGGGCCGCGCCATCTTCGACGCGCTGGTCACCAAGGACTTCAATGTGGTGATGGTCGCGCTGATGCTGCTGGCGCTGCTGACGGTCGTGTTCCAGCTGCTCACCGACATCGCGTACGCCTACGTCGATCCCCGCATCCGGTACACCTGAGGTTTCCTGTGACGACCACCCTGCCCGCTTCTCCGGCGCCCCGGCGCGCCCGCAGCAACTCCACCCTGGCGACGGCCATGCGTCGTCTGCGCAAGCACCGCGCTGCGATGGTCAGTCTGGCGGTCATCGTGTTGCTGATCCTGACGGCGATCTTCGCCCCGCTGATCGCGCCCTACGATCCCAATGCCCAGGATCTGGCGGGCATCTACGCGCCACCCACCGCCGCGCATGTCATGGGCCAGGACAGCCTGGGCCGCGATCTGCTGTCACGCATCATCTACGGCAGCCGGATCAGTCTGCTGGTGGGCTTCTCCGTGTCGCTGTTCAGCATCCTGCTGGGGACGCTGATGGGTGTCCTGGCCGGGTTCTTCGGTGGGCGCACCGACACGGTGATCAGCCGCTTCATCGAGATCATGCTGTCGGTGCCGGAACTGCCGCTCCTGCTCACGCTCAGTGGCCTGCTGCTCGCCAGCGACGCGCCCGTCCTGACCGCGCTGCGAGAGAACCCCAACGCCAGCGTGTTCATCATCGTCGGGATCTTTACCTTCTTCGGCTGGATGGGTACCGCCCGCCTGGTGCGCGGCGAGGTGCTGAAGCTCAAGAATCTGGAATACGTCGATGCCGCCCGTGCCCTGGGGGCCAGCAGTGCCCGCGTCATGGCCCGGCACCTCGTCCCGAACCTGCTGGCGATCATCATCGTCAACGGCACCCTGGCCGTCGGCGGGGCCATCCTGGGCGAGGCGGCGCTGTCGTTCCTGGGCTTCGGCATCCAGCCGCCCGTGTCCACGTGGGGCAACATGCTGTCCAACGCCAACGAGGTCGTGCTGGAGCATCCCTTCGTGGCCTTCTGGCCGGGCTTCGCCATCCTGATCACGGTGCTGGCCTTCAACTTCCTGGGCGACGGTCTGCGGGACGCCTTCGACCCGAAAAGCCGCCTGTAATCGGCTGTTTTCCCGCCCGCCCCCGCCTGTGCGGGGGTTTTTGCTGTGCTGGGCGTGGGTGTCGGGTATGCTGACAGCATGATCGTGCTCGGTATCGACCCCGGACTCGCCAACCTCGGCCTCGGCCTGATTGAGGGCGATGTCCGCAAGGCCCGGCACCTGCACCACGTCTGCGTGACCACCGAGAGCGCGTGGCTCATGCCCCGCCGCCTCCAGTACATCCACGAGGAGGTCAGTCGCCTCCTGGCCGAGTACCAGCCCGAGGCCGTCGCCATCGAGGATCAGATTCTGCGCAAGCAGGCGGATGTGGCCTTCAAGGTGGGGCAGGCCTTCGGGGTGGTGCAGCTGGCGTGTGCCCAGGCCGGCGTGCCCGTCCACGCCTACGGCCCCATGCAGGTCAAGCGTTCCCTCGTGGGCACAGGCCGCGCGGAGAAGGAACAGGTCATCTACATGGTCAAGGCCACCCTGGGTGTGCGCGAGCTGTTCAACAACCACGCCGCCGACGCGCTGGCCCTGGCCCTGACGCACCTCGCGCATGCGCCCATGCAGGCCCGCGCCGCCCAGCTGGTCACCTGACTCCATGCTGCTGCCGCTGCTGGCCTCGACCGCGCTGACCTTCGCGTGGCTGTGGTTCTTCGTGCGGCGCGACCGGCACCCGGAGCCCGCGTGGCTGCTGGCCCGCACCTTCGCGTGGGGCATGTTCGCGTGGCTGATCGCGGCCGCCTTCGAGGCCAGCCTGGGGCGCGTTCTGAATTCCACACTTCCCCTTGCCCTGCTGTTCGTGGCGCTCCTGACCGCCGTCATCGAGGAGGGCAGCAAGCTGCTGGCTGCCAGCACCGCGATCACGGAAGCCTCGTTCGACGAGCCGATGGATGGCCTAGTGTATGCCGTGACCGCTGCACTCGGATTCGCGCTGATGGAGAACCTGACCTACTCGCTGGGATTCGGGGCCAGGGCCGGGACGTGGCATGCGCTGGTCACCACTCTGGCACACGCCCTGTTCAGTGCGCCCCAGGGATACGCACTGGGCGGGCTGCACTGGCGACGGGGTCGGCGGTGGGTCGTGCAGGGTGCCCTCCTGAGCGTCATGCTGCATTTCGCCTTCAACAGCATCCTGGGCAACGGAGCCGGGTGGCCCATGCTGCTGGCCCTGGGAGTGGTCGTCGCCCTGATGGTCATTCTGGCCAGCCGGTATTACCTGACCTTCGAGGCGTTCGCCCGGCAGCACGGCGATCCCAGGCCAGAGTCGCGTCGCCGCGAACCCACCTGAGATCGGCGTGGCTGTTCAGAGGGTCGGATGCCCGGTCTGTCCATCCACCCAGTGTGTGCCGTCCTCGTCAGCCTCGTGCTTCCAGACCGGCACGTGTACCTTCAGGTATTCAATGATCTGGTCACAGGCCTCCAGCGCTGCGCGGCGGTGAGGACTGGCCACGCCGATCAGGATGCTGGCCTCGCCAGGCTGGAGGCGGCCCACCCGGTGCTGGATGTACACGCGCAGCTCCCCGTGGCGGGCGCGGGCCTCGTCCGCTGCGCTGTGCATGACCTTCTGGGCCATGGGCGCGTATCCCTCGTACTCGATACTCTCGACGACCCGACCGTGATTCGGACTGCGGACAGTCCCGACGAAGTATGCCTGTGCCCCATATTCGGGTTTCACCAGGTAACGGTCGGCCGCTTCGAGGCGGAGCGGATCGGCAGTGACCTCGCAGTGTGTGTCCGGACTGGCTCCGGCTCCACCAGCGACCGGAGGCAGGAACGCCACCTCGTCACCGGCGTGGATCACGTGGCCGGGGGTGGCGTACGT